>CACIWJ010000001.1 GCA_902590365.1 uncultured Pelagibacteraceae bacterium
CTTTTCTTTTATGTCTTCTAATATGATTACTAACTGCACAAAGACTCAAATAAACACTTATTCTATTAAATGGTGATAAATTATAAGAAAAAAAAAACATTTAATTTTAGTGAATGTTGAGGCTGATGTTATATGTGGAAAATACTTATCCGATCTAGCAAAACAAAATAATGTAATATGCTCTATGGCTTATGGTGATCAGCCTGCTTTAATTGTAGAACAGATTGAATGGGCAAAATTAAATGGTTTTTCAGTTACATGTGCTGGCAAAGGAACTAAATATCATCCTACCTTCGAATATTCTACTCCTGATACAGTATGGGATCATTATGGATTAAGTAAAGAGAGAGCTGAAATTGATTCAGGTATGAATCCAAAAATGTTTAATAGTTTTTTATGTGGAGACAAGTCCGCAATTGAAATGTGTGCTGTAAGTAATGCTTCAAATTTAAAGTGCCCTAAAAATGGTCTAACATTTCCACCAATAGGAGTTTATGATATTGCAAAAAAACTTATTCCTAAATCTTATGGTGGTTTAATTGATTACGAAGGTCAAGTTGAGGTTATTTCAAGCATTGATAGTGAAAAAAAAGATATACCAAATGATTTAAGATGGGGAGTGTATATAGTTGTTAAAGCTAAAAATCAGTATGTAAAAAATTGTTTTAAGGATTATGGAATGGTAACTGATGCTTCGGGCAACTATTCTGCAATATGGAGACCATATCATTATATAGGACTTGAGTTGGCTCAATCAATCTATTCAATTGCTCTTGAAAATAAAGCAACTGGTTTTACAAAATATTATAATGCAGAAGTTGCAAGTTACGCTAAAAAAAACTTAAAAGCAGGTGAAAGATTAGATGGTGAAGGAGGATATTGTGTTAGAGGAAAACTTATTAATTCAAAGAAATCAAAAGAAGAAAAAATTTTACCACTTGGCTTAACAGATGGAGCAATAACAAAAAAGAATATAAATAAAGACCAGGCAATAATGTTAAGTGATGTTGAGCTTGATCTTCCTAAACAAGTGACTGACGCTAGAGAATATCAATATAATTTAATATAAAAAAATTAATTTATAACTACAATATCAAAGTAAAAAATAAATTGATGATCAGAATCTTTTAAATTTTATCGAATATTTTTTTATATAATTTAACATGATAATTAATATCAAATCGATTTAGTTTTTTTCTAGCAAAGTTAGTTTTTTTTTTTAAAATTTTTTTGTTTTTAAAGTGAAGAATAATTTTTTTTCCCATATTGTTAAAATCACCAACTCTAACTAAATCTCCTCCTTTTCCATTTAATAAAATTTCAGATGGACCAGCATTACAATTAGTTGAGATTACTGGAATTTTTAAAGTCAAAGCCTCAACTAAAATATTTCCCATTCCTTCATATCTCGACGAAAGTAACAATAAATCAGATTTTTTGATATATGGGTAAGGATTTTTAATATTATTTAAGATTATTAATTTATTTCTAATATCCAATTTTTTAGCATTTTTGATTATATTTTCATGTTCAGGTCCATAACCGATAAGAATAAGTTTAAGTTTATTTAATTTTTGTGATGCTATTTTAAAAGCTTTTAAAGTTGTTAAATGATCTTTTCTTCTTGTAAAACGGGATACATTTATAATGTAATTAAAATTTTTATTTAAGTGAATTTTTCTTTTTGCTAAATGTAAAATCTCTTTATCATAACCTGGGCTATAAATTGTTTTAACTTTTTTTCCAATAAATTGACTTAAATCATTACTTAATTTTTTACTTATACCTATTACAAGATCAGCATTTGGATAAGTGTATTTCATTAAAATTTTAATAATATTTTGTTTAATATTTCCCCATATGTTTTTACTGAAGTCCAATTCATCGATATGATTTCGATCAATTAATATTTTTTTTACTCTTTTATTTTTTAAAACAGATAGTGAGGTAACAATATTAGCAAAATTTTGATTTGATATTAAAATAATTTTTTTAAAACTTTCAAATTTTTCATATTTTTTAATTAATTTTTTAAGTTCAAATATTGAAAATAAAGTTCTTTTTGCATTTAATGTTTTGAAAATAATATTTTTATTTAATTTTTTCTTTAAAAAACTCTTGTTTAAGCTGACAAATGTAATTGAATATTTTTTTAGATCTAATCGTTCTATGAGTCTTTTGAGCGAGTTATCAGCTCCTCCAATATTTGAAAAAGGGTGAAAAAATATTAACTTAATTTTTTTTTGCATTTTAAAATATGTATCATATATATTATATTTATGTTTAAAATAAGCTACATAACAAAGAGAAAACTTTTTTCATTTTTTAGAAATATCTTTAAAAAAATTAACTTTCATATTTATTACTATAAAGAGCAGAATTATTTTAAAAATATTGAAGCTGATAATATAATAGATGTAGGTGTTGCACATGGAACAGATTTTCTATTAAAAAATTTCCCAAAAGCAAAATTCTTTCTTATTGAACCCAATCCATTTTTTTTTAATTTTATAGAAAAAAATATAATAGAAAAATATAATGGAAAATTATTCAAAGTTGCGGCAGGTAATGAAACTTGTAAAAAAAAATTTTGGCATTCTGATGAGGCATCATATATTTCTACCTTTATTCAGAGAGATGATTATAAACTTAAAAAACAAATAGATGTAAATGTTGCTAAATTAGATGATATCTTAAAAGATGAAAAATTAAATGGTAAAAGTCTTTTAAAAATAGATACTGAAGGTTATGAGCTTGAAGTATTAAAAGGTGCCGAAGAAACACTATCCAAAGTAAACTACCTTGTTATAGAAATTAGATTGGAAAATATACAAACTTATAACCCTTCAGAAATTATCAGCTTTTTATTCAATAAAAAATTTATTTTACATAAAATAATTAAAGTAAATTTTTATAAAAATGGAATAAGTTATATAGATGCTATATTTTTAAAAAAATAAATTATGACAACTATTGATAAAATTATTTCAGAAAAATATAAAGATTTAGATAGTGTTACTATACAAAATAGTAAAGAATATAGTAAGAAAGATCCTTTCCCAAATATAATTTTTGATGATTTTTTCTCTGAAAGTTATTTAAATGAAATTTTAAAAGACTTTCCAAATTTGAATAAAACCAAACATTCTTATGAATTTAATTCAAAACAAGATAAGAAACTTGCAGCAACTTCAACTAAAATTTTTTCTGATAAACTTCAAAGTTTTATATTTTTTTTAAATTCACATATTTTTTTGAATTTTTTACAAAATTTAACAGGAATAAAAGAAACATTAATTTCAGATCCTTATTTATGGGGTGGGGGATTACATCAAATAAACAAAGGTGGATTTTTAAAAATACATTCAGATTTTAATATTCATCCACAACTAAAATTAAATAGAAGAATAAATCTTCTTATTTATTTGAATAAAAATTGGGAAGAAGAATGGGGGGGACATTTAGAATTGTGGAATAAAGATATGAGTAAATGTGAAAAAAAAATTTTACCTATATTTAATAGAATGGTAATTTTTAATACTAATGACTTTAGTTATCATGGTCATCCTGAGCCTATGTTGTGTCCAGATGCTCAGAGTAGAAAATCAATAGCACTTTATTATTATTCAAATGGAAGACCAGAAAGTGAAATAGATAAGAAAAACCAAATTCACAGTACTCTTTTTCAGAATAGAAAAAATACTGATGATGATGTTGATAAAACTAAAATTGAATTTAAAAAAATTTTTGGTAAATTTTATATTAGAAAAAAATCTACATATTAAATATTAACTTAGTTTTATAGGATAATATGGGATAACAAGAGCATTGAGAGATAAACTAAAAAAAAATTTGATTAATGATCTTGTTAAATTATAAATGTTAGCATAAATACTTATGAAATTCACAAATGCCCTCGTGGTGAAATTGGTAGACACAAAGGACTTAAAATCCTTGCCCTTTTGGGAGTGCCAGTTCGAGTCTGGCCGAGGGCACCATTAATTATGAATGATAAATATCATTTGATTTTTGATAATAATACAAATTCAATTAGGATTAAAAATCTTATACAAAAAAAAATTAAATTAGTTTCATTAAGAAAATCTTCAGTAATAATAGTTGTCGGAGGAGATGGTTTTATGCTTCATATATTAAAAAAATTTTATAAACTTAAAAAATGCTTTTACGGTATTAATTCAGGAAACTATGGTTTTTTGATGAATAAGTTTAATTTAAATAAACTTCCAAAAAATTTACTTTCATCAAAATTAATACAAATTAATCCTTTAGAGGCACAAGTTATAACAAAAAATAATCAAAATAAAAAATCTATTGCTATTAATGAAGTTTCTGTGCTTCGACAAAGTAAACAAGCTGCCTCAGTAAAAATTTTAAATGGAAAAAAAATTATTATAAAGAAACTAGTTTCTGATGGAGTTTTGGTATCTACACCAGCGGGCAGTACAGCTTACAATCTATCAGTACATGGACCTATACTAGATTTAAATTCAAAAAAAATTGCTATAACACCAATCAGTCCATTTAGACCAAGACGATGGAAGGGAAAAATTACTTCTGAAAAATCTAAAATTAATATAATTAATTTAAATGCAACTAAAAGACCAATCAGTGCAGTTGCAGACAATATTGAAGTAAGAAATGCCAAACATATAAATATTAAAATTAATAAAAAAATTATTTTTAATTTATTATATGATAAAAATAACAGCTTAAATAAAAAAATTAAAATTGAGCAATTAAGAAAAGAGACTTTTAGCAACTAACTTGGAAGGGACTGTAGCTCAATAGTAGAGTATCTCGTTGACATCGAGAGGGTAGTAGGAGCGTAACCTACCAGTCCCACCATTATATATTTTGTGGTGCCCCCGCACGGATTCGAACCGCGGACCTATTGATTACAAATCAATTGCTCTACCAACTGAGCTACAAGGGCACATAACTTTTGAACTGTTATAACAAAAAAAATATTTTAATCCATTTTTATTTTAATCAAGTCTAAAAGTATATATAAAGTTTAAATTTCCATAATGAAAAAAAATTTATTAATTTATATTCCTTCCATAGAAGAGGGAGGAGTCGAAAAAAATTTATATATAATAAGCAAATATTTATCAAAAAAAACTTTAAATATTTCTTTATTAACTTGTAATTTTAATAAAACGAATTTGTTTGATAAGTCAATCAAATACATAGGTCCAAAAAACAATTTTTGGAACAAGAAATCTAGAAAAGTAAAAAATTTCATATGTTTAATAATATTATTTTTTAATCTTTTATTATCTAATAAAAAATATTTAGTATTTGCCCTTCAATCAAGCATAACTGCCATAATAGTATCAAAAGTTTTTGGCAACAAGGTTGTAACTAGATCAAATTCCTCACCAGCAGGTTTTAATAAAAATTTTTTCTACATTTATTTTTACAGTTTTTTTATAAAATTTGCCGATGAAGTTATAGTTAACTCGTTTGAATTTTCTAAATTATTTTTTAAAAAATTTAAAAAAAAGCCAATTACTATTTATAATCCTTTTTTGCCAAATGAAATTAAAAAATTAAGTAAAGTTAAAATAAAAAGATCTTTTTCACAAAAAAAATTAAATATTATAAGCGTAGGAAGACTAACTGAACAAAAAAATCATATAACTCAATTAAAAGCAATAAAATATATAAAAAAAAAATATAATCCTTGTTTAACTATAATAGGTAAGGGATATAAAGAAGAATATTTACAGTCATATATCAAAGCAAATAATATTCAAAAAAATGTTAAATTAATTGGTTATAAAAAAAACCCATTTCCTTATATTATTAAATCAGATATTTTAATTTTAAGTTCTAAGTTTGAAGGCTTGCCCAATATCTTATTGGAAGCTCAATATTTAAAAAAATATATAATTTCATCAAATTGTTCTTCTGGGCCAAAAGAAATTTTATTGAATGGAAAAGCTGGAGATTTATTCAAGTCGAATGATTATAAGGGACTTGCTTATAAGATTAATTACTATTGTAAAAATAAAAACAGATTTAAAAAAAAAATATTATTAGGGTATAAAAATCTTCATAGATTTGATTATAAAAAAAATTGTCAGAAATATTATGAAATACTTAATAATTTTTTTTAATTTTATTTATATAATGAAATACCAAAGATGCAGAATTAGATATATTCAAACTCTCAACTTTTTGATTAATAGAAATTTTTACTATGTAGTCTGTATATTCAAGAGTATGTTTCCTAAGTCCATAACCCTCTGAACCAAATAGTAAAATATTGTTTCCTTCCCATTTTACATTTGTAAAATCTTCTTTGCCATTACTATCAAAACCATAAACCCAAAAGTTTTTTTCTCTTAAATATTTTAAAGTTGTATTTATATTAGAAACTTTAAAAATATCTGCATACTCCATGCATCCACTTGCTGATTTATACATAAGTTTACTTTCTTGTGGAAAATGTCTATCTTTTACGATTATTCCATCAATATCAAATGAAACTAAGCTTCTAATTATTGATCCAATATTCCTAGGATCTGTTACTTCATCCAAGCAAACAATATTTAAATTTTTTTTTCCTTTTATAAATTCTTTTAGCTTTACTTCATCCAGCGGTTCTATTTCAGCAACATAACCTTGGTGCATTAAGTTCTCTTTAGTACTATATTTATCTAGTTCTTTTTTTGTTTTAAAAAAAACCTTTACATCTTTTAATAAATTTCTTTTTTGATTTTCTCTGTGTATGGTTTTTTTGCTTTCTTCAGTTAAAAAAACCCTAAGCACCTTTCTTTTGGTATTTTTTAAAGCCTCTATAACTGGATGCTTTCCCACTATAAAAAATGATGATTTATTCATAAAATATTACTTGTTTTACACGTTTTTTTGTAACTTTTGCTAAAAATTCTCATATTGCATTTATGGGATAAAAATATATAAAACGCATGTTGTTTAAGGTTTTATTTAACAAGGGAGCGCTTCCCCTACTTTTAGGAGGAGGGGTACCAAAGCGGTCAAATGGGGCGGGCTGTAAACCCGTTGACTTCGGTCTTCGAAGGTTCGAATCCTTCCCCCTCCACCATAAATAAAGTTTTAATAACTTGGAGTGAGTTCTTGGTTACGCGGGTGTAGTTCAATGGTAGAACGCTAGCCTTCCAAGCTGGATGTAAGGGTTCGATTCCCTTTACCCGCTCCAAAAATTAAAAAATTAAAGTGAGGTAAAAAAGTAATGTCGAAGGAAAAATTTAATAGAAATAAACCACATGCTAACGTTGGTACTATTGGTCATGTGGACCATGGTAAAACAACACTAACTGCAGCTATTACAAAAGTTTTGGCTGAAAAAGGTGGTGCAAAATTTGTAGCATATGATCAAATTGATAAAGCACCGGAAGAAAAAGAAAGAGGAATCACAATAGCAACTGCTCACGTTGAGTACGAAAGTGATAAAAGACATTACGCTCACGTAGATTGTCCAGGACACGCTGACTACGTTAAGAATATGATAACTGGTGCCGCACAAATGGATGGAGCGATATTAGTTGTGAATGCTGCTGATGGTCCAATGCCACAAACTAGAGAGCATATTCTTTTAGCAAGACAAGTTGGTGTTCCAGCAATTGTAGTATTCTTAAATAAAGTTGATCAAGTTAAAGACAAAGAATTGATTGATCTTGTTGAAGAAGAAATAAAAGAACTATTAACATCTTATAAATTCCCGGGAGATAAAACTCCTATTATAAAAGGCTCAGCTTTAGCTGCTGTTGAAGGAAAAGATGATGAAATTGGAAAAAATGCTATATTAGAATTAGTTAAAGCTATTGATGAGCATATTCCACAACCAGATAGACCAAAAGACAAACCTTTTTTAATGCCTGTTGAAGATGTTTTTTCAATTTCAGGAAGAGGAACAGTTGTAACTGGAAGAGTAGAACAAGGTGTTATAAAAACTGGCGAAGAAATAGAAATAATTGGAATAAGAGATACTAAAAAATCAGTTTGTACTGGTGTAGAGATGTTTAGAAAAATATTAGACACAGGTGAAGCAGGTGATAATATCGGAGCATTATTAAGAGGTGTTGAAAGAACTGATGTTGAAAGAGGTCAAGTTTTAGCAAAACCTGGATCAGTAACTCCACATACTAAGTTTGAAGCTCAAGCATACGTTCTTAAAAAAGAAGAAGGTGGAAGACATACACCTTTTTTTACTAAGTATAGACCTCAGTTTTATTTTAGAACAACAGACGTTACAGGTGAAGTAGAACTTCCAGCGGGAACAGAAATGGTAATGCCAGGAGATGATGCTAAATTTACTGTTAAATTAATTACACCAATTGCGATGAGCGAAAAATTAAATTTTGCAATTCGTGAAGGTGGTAGAACTGTAGGAGCTGGAGTAGTAACAAAAATTTTAGAGTAAGCTCCCATAGGAGTGTAGCTCAATTGGTAGAGCGCCGGTCTCCAAAACCGGAGGTTGGGGGTTCGATTCCCTCCGCTCCTGCCAAATATAGATTAGAAATTTTATGATTAATCCTTTAAAATTTATCCAAGATGTTAAACAAGAGGCTTTCAAAGTAACATGGCCAACTGGAAAAGAGACAGTGCAAGGTGCTTTAATGGTTGTTGCAATGGCAATAGTTGCTGCAATTTTTTTCCTTCTTTTAGATCAAATTTTAAAATTTTTTTTAGAATTAATTCTTAAGGTAAGCATTTAATGAAAAATTGGTATATAGTACAGTCACACTCAAGTTTTGAAAATAAAGTTGCTCAGCTAATTAAAGAGGAGGCTGAAAAAGCTAAAATATCAGAAAAATTTGAAGAAATTGTAGTACCTACCCATGATATTACAGAGGTTAAAAGAGGAAAAAGAGTACAAAGGAAAAAAAAATATTTTCCTGGTTATGTATTAATAAAAAGTGAAATGGATAATAATATTTATCATATGATAAAAGGAATTAAAAAAGTAAGTGGTTTTTTAGGATCTAAAGGAATACCTGCACCAGTATCGGATAAAGAAATAGAAAAAATATTAGGTCAAATAAAGGATGGTGTGACTCAACAACAAAATGCAATTGAATATTCAGTTGGAGAAAAAGTCCAAGTTATTGATGGTCCATTCGCATCATTTAATGGAATGGTTGAAGATATAGATGAAGAAAAACTAAGACTTAAGGTTTCAGTTTTAATTTTTGGAAGACCAACTCCAGTAGAATTAGAGTATAATCAAGTTGAAAAGGTTAGTTAATGGCAAAAAAAGAAGTTACAGGTTTTGTAAAATTACAAATTAAAGGTGGACAAGCTAACCCTGCGCCACCAGTTGGGCCAGCTTTAGGACAACGTGGTATTAATATAATGGAATTTTGTAAAGCATTTAATGAAAAGACTAAAGATTTTATGGGGAAACCAGTTCCTGTAGTTATAACTGTTTACAAAGATAAAAAATTTGATTTTGTAATAAAATCTCCACCTGCATCACATTTTATTAAAGAAGCAGCAAAACTTAAAGGAGGTTCACAGGAACCAGGCAGAAATATAGTAGCCTCAATTACAAAAAAACAAGCTGAAGATATAGCAAAAAAAAAAATGAAAGATCTAAACGCGCATGATCTAGAACAAGCTACAAAAATAATAATGGGATCAGCTCGATCAATGGGTATAGAGGTAAAAGAATAATGTCATCAAAAAGATTTAAAAAATTACCAAGTGATACAAAAAAAATTAAGGCAGATATGATCGAAAAATTACTTCCATTAATAAAAAAAAATTGTACTACAAAATTTGATGAGTCAATTGATTTAAGTATGCAAATAAATAATAAACAAAAAAAAAATGAAATTAATTTAAGAACAGTTATTAATATGCCAGGAGGTACTGGAAAAAAAGTTAAAGTAGCAGTTATTTGTGAAGAGTCTAAATCAAAAGAGGCTAAAGACGCGAGTGCTGATATAGTAGGAGGAGATGATTTTATTGAGAAAATTAAAAATGGAGATTTAAACTTTGATAAATTAATCTGTACACCTTCAATGATGATAAAATTATCAAAATTGGGAAAAATTTTAGGTCCAAAAGGTCTAATGCCAAATCCTAAACTTGGAACTGTTACGAATAATATTAAAAAAGCTGTCAAAGATTCAAAATCTGGTCAGGTGGAAATAAGAAATGATAAAGATGGAAATATTGGTGTAGCTTTAGGAAAAAAATCTTTTTCAGATGAAAACTTAATAAAAAATTACAATGCTATTTTAGAAACATTAGAAAAAGAAAAATCTAATGTAACAATAAAAGGTGATTTAATAAAGAACACATATATCACGTCAACAATGGGAGTATCGTATAAACTTAAGTTATCTAAAAATATTTAATTATTATGATGAATAAAGCAAAAAAGCAGGAATATATAAAAGAAATGACAACTCAGTTTGACAATTCTGAAGCTGTAATTGTAGCTCATTATCAAGGATTAACTATGTCTCAATTGGATGATTTAAGAAATAGAATGAGAGAACATGGTATACAATTTAAAATTACCAAAAATAGAATTACTAAACTTGCTTTAGAAAAAACTCGTTGTAAAGATTTGTCAGAATTGTTTAAGGGACCCACTGCTGTTGCTCTCTCAAAAGATGCAATTACATCAGCAAAAATACTAACAAAATTTTCTAAGGAAAATTCAAATTTAAAGATTCTTGGTGGAATAATGGGTTCAGACATTTTAGATGTAGCTGCAGTACAAAATGTAGCAACTCTACCTACACTAGATGAAGCAAGAGCTCAAATAATTGGAATTTTGAGGTCTCCTGCGCAAAAAATCGCAAGTATTTTACTTGCACCGGCGTCAAAAATCGCTATTTTAGCGCTCGAAAAATCAAAAAAGTAACCTTTAAAAACAAAAAAAAATATGGCTGACCTAAATAAAATTATTGAAGATTTATCAAGTTTGACTGTTGTTGAAGCAGCTGAACTTTCAAAACAACTAGAAGAAAAATGGGGAGTTACAGCAGCTGCAGCTGTTGCAGCTGCTCCAGCAGCAGGAGGAGCAGGAGGTGCTCCAGCTGAAGAAAAAAGTGAATTTACTATAGTACTAGCTTCTGCAGGAGATAAGAAAATAAATGTTATTAAAGAAATTCGTGGCGTGACATCTCTTGGTTTAAAAGAGGCTAAAGATTTAGTTGAGGGAGCACCAAAAGAAGTAAAAACTGGTGTTAACAAAAAAGAAGCTGAAGAGATAAAAGCTAAATTAGAAGCAGCTGGCGCTAAAGTAGAACTTAAGTAAATTAATTAATAAATTTTTTAATTACTGCCTATTAAAATAGTCAGTAATATTTTATAAATGCAACTATCGTTTACTGAAAAAAAAAATATCAGAAAAAACTTTGGAAAACTCAAAGAAGGACTGTCAATACCAAATTTAATTGAAGTACAAAAAAATTCTTATAAACAATTAACAGAATTTAAACAAGATATTGATCAAAATTTAGTAAAAGGTTTTGATAGAGTTTTTAAAAGTATATTTCCAATAGAAGATCTTAATGATAAAGCAACTCTTGAATATGTTTCTTATAGATTAGAAAAACCAAAATTTGATGTTGAGGAATGCATTCAAAGAGGCCTAACATACTCATCAGCATTGAAATGTACATTAAGATTAGTTGTATATGAGATAGACCAAGAAAATAATACAAAAGAAATTTTATCTGCAAAAGAACAAGAAGTTTATATGGGAGAAGTTCCAATGATGACTAATAGTGGAACTTTCATAACAAACGGAGTCCAAAGAGTAGTAGTTAATCAAATGCATAGAAGTCCAGGAGTTTTCTTTGATCATGATAAGGGAAAATCTCACGCTAGTGGTAAATTACTTTTTAATTGTAGAGTTATACCAAACAGAGGATCTTGGTTAGATTTTGAGTACGATGTTAAAGACTTGTTATATTTTAGAATTGATCGGAAGAAAAAAATATATGTTTCAACTTTATTATTAGCTTTAGGCTATTCAAAGCAAGATATAGTCGATGAATACTATGAAAAAGAAACCTACACTTTTGATTCTAAGATTAATAAGTGGAAAACAAAATTTAATCCAGAAAATTATAAATCTAAAAATTTTTCTGAGGAAATTATTGATGCTAAAAATGGCAAAGTAGTTGTTAAACTTGGTGAAAAAGTTAATTTTTTAAATGCAAAAAAATTATTTGATGATGGTTTAAAGGAAATATTTGTTTCAAATGAGTCATTGTATAGCAAATATCTTCATAAAGACATTGCTATTGGTACTGAAATTTTAAAAATTGGAACAGAACTAAATGAAACTTTAATTCAAAAAATTTTAGAAAATAATATTAATACAATTTATATTTCATCAACAAATACAATAAATAAAGGCCCTTATTTACTTCAAACTATAAATATTGATAAGAACGATACTAAAAATGATGCTATAACTGAAATTTATAAAGTTTTAAGACCAGGAGAACCTCCAACAATTGAAATTGCTGCACAAATTTTTAATAATTTATTTTTTAGTTCCGATAGATATGATTTATCTGATGTAGGAAGAGTTAAAATGAATTCTAGATTAAATTTAGAATGTTCAGACAAAATAACAATACTTAGAAATGATGATGTAATATCAATAATTAAAAAGATGTTAGATTTACGAGACGGTAAAGAAGAAGTTGATGATATTGATCATTTAGCAAATAGAAGAGTTAGATCTGTTGGTGAATTAGTTGAAAATCAAGCGAGAATTGGCGTCTACAGAATGGAAAGAGCTATAAAAGAAAAAATGACAACTTTAGATGTTGAATCTGCAATGCCCCAAGATCTAGTTAATGCTAAGCCACTTACTATTTCACTTAAAGATTTTTTTGCTACATCTCAGCTATCTCAATTTATGGATCAAACAAATCCTTTATCCGAAATTACTCATAAAAGAAGAGTCTCAGCATTAGGACCTGGAGGATTAACTAGAGAAAGAGCTGGCTTTGAAGTTAGAGACGTACACCCAACGCATTACGGTAGGATTTGTCCTATAGAGACACCAGAAGGTCCAAATATTGGATTGATTAATAGTTTATCAACTTATTCAAAAATTAATAAATATGGATTTATAGAAAGTCCATATAAAAAAGTTAAAAATGGTGTAGTAGAAGATAAAATTGAATATTTGTCAGCAATGGAAGAAACTAAATTTACTATTGCACAGGCTAATTCTAAAATTGATAAAAATGGAAAGTTTACTGAAGACTTAGTCTCATGTAGAGAAAATTTAAATTTTATTTTATCTAAACCAGAAAATATTGATTATATAGACGTATCACCCAAGCAATTAGTATCAGTTGCCGCATCATTGATTCCTTTTTTAGAAAATGATGACGCAAATAGAGCTTTAATGGGTTCAAATATGATGAGACAGGCAGTGCCATTATTAAAACCAGAATCACCTTTGGTTGGCACTGGCATAGAAAGTGATGTTGCATTAGATTCTGGAGTTACAATAGTAGCTAAAAGAGATGGTGTTGTTGATAAAATTGATGGAAAAAGAATAGTTATTAAAGCAACAAGTGAGTCGGATTTTACTAAATCAGGTGTTGATATATATAATCTACAAAAATTTAAAAGATCAAATCAAAACACATGTATAAATCAAAAACCACTTGTTAGAGTAGGGGATAAAGTAAAATCTGGTGATATTATTGCAGACGGACCATCAACAAAACTTGGTGAATTAGCTCTAGGAAAAAATGTTACGGTAGCATTTATGCCATGGCAAGGATATAATTTTGAAGATTCAATTTTAATTTCAGAGAGATGTGTAACAGATGATGTATTTACATCTGTACATATTGAAGAGTATGAAATTATGGCGAGAGATACAAAACTAGGTGAAGAGGATATTACTAGAGATATACCAAATGTTAACGAAGAAGCTTTAAAAAATCTAGATGAATCAGGCATTGTGTATATCGGTGCCGAAGTTAAACCAGGTGATATATTGGTAGGAAAAGTTACTCCAAAGGGAGATTCCGCTTCAGGACCTGAAGAAAAGCTTTTAAGATCAATTTTTGGCGAAAAAGCGATTGATGTTACTGATACTTCTTTAAAAATGCCTAGTGGAAGTGGAGGAATTGTCGTTGATGTCAGAGTTTTTAATCGTCATGGAATAGAAAAAGACGAAAGATCTATCACTATAGAAAGAGCAGAAATTGATTCAGTACAACAAGATAAAATTGTTGAGGAAGAAATTTTAGAAAGAAGTATTAAGCAAAGAGCTACTCAAATTTTAGAAGGGTCAACATTAAATAAAAAAATAAAAGATTTTGACACAGGTACAAAATTAACAACAGAGCAAATAGATAGTTTATTAATTTCGGATATTTTTAAAATTACAGTTGGAAATAATAAAAATGAAGATGCTTTAGAAAAATTAAAGGATCAATTTAATAAAGCTAAAAAAGATATTCAGGACAGATTTGAGGATAAGGTTTTAAAAATTAGACAAGGTGATGAATTATTGCCAAGCGTCATGAAAATGGTTAAAGTTTTTGTAGCGATTAAAAGAAGATTAAGACCTGGTGATAAAATGTCAGGAAGACATGGTAATAAAGGCGTAGTTAGTAAAATTGTACCTGTCGAAGACATGCCTTATAGAGAAAATGGAAAAGCAGTTGATATAGTTTTAAATCCTCTTGGTGTACCAAGTCGTATGAACGTAGGTCAAATCTTGGAAACACATTTAGGTTGGTCATGTTCAGAATTAGGTGAAAATATAAAAAATTTAATAAATCAAAACCAAAAAATAGTTGAAAAAAATGAAAAAATTTCAAACTTTCTTAAGTCTGTGTATGGAAAAAATGTTTATGATGAAAATTTAGATAAGCTTAACAAAACTGAATTTAAAGATCTTTGCGAAAATTTACAGAACGGTGTTCCAATTGCAACCCCTGTATTTGATGGAGCAAAAGTGCAAGATGTAACAAATATGCTTGATCTCGCAAACTTACCAAAATCTGGACAAACTCAACTTTGGGATGGTAGAACAGGAGAAAAATTTGACCGTGAAGTTACTGTCGGCACTATATATATGTTAAAATTGCATCACCTAGTCGAAGATAAAATTCATGCTAGATCAACAGGCCCATATAGTTTAGTTACTCAACAACCTTTAGGTGGAAAAGCTCAATTAGGAGGACAAAGATTTGGAGAAATGGAAGTCTGGGCTTTAGAAGCTTATGGAGCCTCATACACCTTGCAAGAAATTTTGACTGTTAAATCGGATGATGTTGCAGGAAGAGTAAAAGTATACGAAACAATAGTTAAAGGGGAAGAGAATTTTGAGTCTGGCATTCCTGAATCATTTAATGTTCTTGTAAAAGAAATTAAAGCTTTAGCTTTAAATGTGGAGCTTAATTAAATATGAAAAAAGATATTAAAGATTTATTTAAAAATAATGAAATTTTAGAGTCACAAAACTTTAGTAGTATAAAAATTACTTTAGCAAGTCCTGAAAAAATAAAATCTTGGACATATGGTGAAATTAAAAAACCTGAAACAATAAACTATAGAACATTTAGACCAGAAAAAGATGGTTTGTTTTGTGCAAGAATATTTGGACCAATTAAAGATTACGAATGTTTGTGCGGAAAATATAAAAGAATGAAATTTAGAGGGATAATATGTGAAAAATGTGGTGTTGAAGTTACCAAGTCAAACGTTCGAAGAGAAAGAATGGGACATATTAATTTAGCAACACCTGTTGCACATATTTGGTTTTTAAAATCCTTACCAAGTAGAATTTCATTAGCAATAGATATGAAACTTAAAGAGGTAGAAAGAGTACTTTATTTTGAAAGTTTTATTGTTATAGAGCCCGGTCTTACAGCTCTTAAAAAAAACCAATTATTAACAGAAGATGAGTTATCCAAATATCAAGAAGAGTATGGTGAGGAATCATTTTCTGCCGGAATAGGTGCAGAAGCAATTTTAGAAATATTAAAATCTATAGATTTAAAAAATGAAAGAGAAATACTTTTAAAAAATATTAATGAGACTAAATCAAAAGTTGCTGAAGAACGTTCAATAAAAAGATTAAAACTAATCGACTCATTTATTGAAACTGGAAACAAGCCAGAATGGATGATTTTAACAACCATTCCAGTTATACCACCTGAATTAAGACCACTCGTTCCACTTGATGGTGGAAGATTTGCAACGTCAGATTTAAATGATCTTTATAGAAGAGTAATTAATAGAAATAATAGACTTAAAAGACTTATGGATCTTAAGGCTCCAGATATAATCATTAGAAATGAAAAAAGAATGTTGCAAGAATCAGTGGATGCACTTTTTGATAATGGTAGAAGAGGAAGAGTAATTACTGGAACAGGCAAAAGACCATTAAAATCTCTAGCAGAAATGCTTAAAGGAAAACAAGGTCGATTTAGACAAAATTTATTAGGAAAACGAGTTGATTATTCAGGAAGATCAGTAATTGTTGTAGGCCCTGATTTGAAACTTCACGAATGTGGTCTACCAAAAAAAATGGCTTTAGAGTTATTTAAACCATTTTTATATGCAAGATTAAATAAATTAGGATTAGCTTCGACAATCAAGCAGGCTAAAAAATTAGTCGATAAGGAAACAAATGCAGTATGGGATGCATTAGAATTGATTGTAAGAGAACACCCTGTAATATTAAATAGAGCACCCACACTTCACAGACTTGGCGTTCAAGCATTTGAACCTAAACTTATAGAAGGAGATGCTATTGAATTGCACCCTTTAACATGTGCAGCTTTTAATGCAGACTTTGATGGCGATCAAATGGCTGTTCATATACCATTAAGTTTAGAGGCACAATTAGAAGCTAGGATTTTAATGATGTCAACAAACAATATTTTAAGTCCATCAAATGGAAAACCAATTATTGTTCCTAGTCAAGATATGATTTTAGGAATTTATTATTTGTCTCAACCACCATATCAGACTGAAAAAGTAGAAGGTTATTTTGTAAATAATTCAGAAATTGAACAAGGTTTAGAGTCAGGGAGTATAAATGTACACTCTAGAATTATATCAAGATTCCAAACTGCTGATAAAGAAGGTAAATTGATAACTGAAAAACACACAAGCACAGCAGGAAGATTTTTACTAGCAAATTTACTACCTAAACACAAAGATATTAAATTTTCTTTAATTGATAGATTGTTACCAAAAAAAACAGTTTCTGAAATAATAGATATGGTATTCAGGTTTACAGGCCAAAAAAGTACTGTGATATTCTGTGATAAATTAAAAGACTTAGGTTTTAAACATGCCTTTAAAGCAGGTATTTCTTTTGGAAAAGATGATTTAATCATACCAGATAATAAAGAACAATTAATTAATGAAACAAAAAAATTAATTAAGGATTATGAAAATCAGTATGCAGAAGGCTTAATAACAAGAGGGGAAAAATATAACAAAGTTGTTGATGCATGGTCAAAGTGTACAGATCGTGTGGCATCAGAAATGATGAAAAGAATATCTGCTACAGAAACAACAAAAGATGGTTTAAAAGTTAATTCTGTATTTATGATGGCAGACTCTGGAGCAAGAGGTTCTGCTGCACAAATGAAACAATTAGCGGGAATGAGAGGTTTAATTGCAAAACCTTCTGGTGAAATTATTGAGTCACCAATCACATCAAATTTTAAAGAAGGATTAACGGCCCTTGAATACTTTAATTCGACCCATGGTGCCAGAAAAGGATTAGCTGACACAGCATTGAAAACTGCAAATTCAGGCTATTTGACAAGAAGATTGTGCGATGTGGCCCAGGATTTAACAATAACTAAAAAAGTTTGTGATTGTGGTAAAGCTGGCAGTATTAATTTATCTGAGATTATAGAGGGTGGAAATGTAATTGTAACTCTGTCCGAAAGAGCACTTGGTAGAGTCGTTGCTAGCGATATAAAAAATCCAATTACTGGAGATAAAATTATTAAAAAAGGCGAAATGATAGATGAGTCAGGATGTGAAAAAATTGATGCAGCCGGAGTAAAATCTATTCAAGTATACTCAGTAATAACGTGCGGATCTAAAGAGGGTGTTTGTGCAATGAGTTATGGAAGAGATTTATCAAGAGGAAAAATGGTTCATGTAGGTGAAGCTATTGGAATGATATCTGCTCAATCAATTGGTGAGCCAGGTACACAATTAACAATGAGAACGTTTCATGTTGGAGGAACTGCCTCAATTAAACAAGAGTCACAAATAATAAGTAAAAATGAAGGCACTTTAAAAATTATAAATACAAATTTGTTAGAAGATTCAAAGAAAAACTTAATAGTAATGGGAAGAAATACACAATTATCTATTGAAGACAAAAATGGATTACAAATAGCAATTTATAAAGTGCCTTATGGATCAAAATTATTTTTTAAAAACGAGGATAAGATTAAAAAAAATTCAAAAATTTGTGAGTGGGATCCATATACAACTCCTGTTATTGCAGAAAAAAGTGGTATTGCAAATTATGTGGATTTAATTGATGGAGTCTCTTTATCAGAAACTTTGGATGATGCAACAGGAATAGCATCTAAATCAGTAATTGATTGGAGATCTCAATCAAAAAATACTGATTTAAAACCAAGAATAACATTAAGAGATGAAAAAGGTAATGTAATTAAAAAAGCTGATGATAATGAAGCTAGATATTATTTGGTTCCAGATTCAATTCTTTCAGTTAAAGATGGTCAAAAAATTTCTGCTGGTGATGTAATTGCAAGATTACCAAAAGAAACTTCCAAAACTAAAGATATAACAGGAGGCTTACCTAGAGTTGCTGAATTGTTTGAAGCACGAAAAGCTAAAGACAGTGCTATTATTGCAGAAAATGATGGTAAAGTTTTATTTGGTAAAGAAGTAAGAGGTAAACAAAGAATTTCAATAGTCGCTGATGATGGTGTGAGTTCAAATTATTTAATACCAAAAGGCAAGCATATAAATTTTAATCAAGGCGAAAAAATTAAAAAAGGTGAATATTTACTTGATGGACAACCATTACCACATGATATTTTAAGAATATTAGGAATTGAAGAATTAACAGAATATTTTGTGAATCAAGTTCAAGAAGTTTATAGACTTCAAGGTGTTGTTATTAATGATAAACATATTGAAACAATATTACGTCAAATGTTAAAAAAAGTTGAAGTTAAAAATTCTGGAGACTCAAGTTTACTTCCAGGTGAAATAGTAGATAGAATTAAATTTGAAAATATGAACGAAAAATTACGATCTGAAAAGAAAAAGCCTGCGTTTGCTGAAAGAGTTTTAATGGGTATTACAAAAGCTTCACTTCAAACTGAGTCATTTATTTCTGCAGCATCTTTTCAAGAAACAACAAGAGTCCTTACAGATGCAGCAATAAGAGGTAAAGTTGATGTTCTTCAAGGTTTAAAAGAAAATGTAATAGTTGGAAGATTAGTTCCTGCAGGAACTGGGACAATTAAAAATGATTGGAATAGAAATGCAATTAAAGATGATGAAAAATTTCTGTCTGAACAAGAGTTAGATGAAGCATCAAAAACCCAGGTAAATCAATAAAAATTAGACGTTTTTTTAAGTATTTTAATTTGACAAATACAATTTCTATAGTATTTTTGCCATATTTTTTGGTTGGAATGTAATGTCATTGGGACATTAAACGCTGCCATTAATAACCTGTCAGTTATTTCTTATCAAAAAAATAATTTAATAATTATGCCAACAATAAACCAGTTATTAAGAAAAAGAAGACGTAGACCGACCGCAAGGGACAAAGTTCCAGCATTAGAAAAATCACCTCAAAAGAGAGGTGTTTGTGTAAAAGTTTATACTACTACTCCTAAAAAACCCAATTCAGCTTTAAGGAAAGTTGCAAGAGTAAGACTTTCAAATGGACATGAAGTAACTTCTTATATACCGGGTGAAGGACATAATTTGCAAGAACACTCAGTGGTATTAATTAGAGGTGGAAGAGTAAAAGATTTACCTGGTGTTCGTTATCACATCTTAAGAGGAAATTTAGATACACAAGGTGTTACAGCTAGAAAACAACAACGTTCAAAATACGGTGCTAAAAAAGGTAAATAAAAATTTATGTCTAGAAAAAAAAAAGCACCTAAAAAAATACCAATAGTTGATCCTAAATTTAAATCAACAATTATTCCAAAATTAATCAATTCCATAATGTACGATGGAAAAAAAACGATCGCTGAAAAAATTATATATGATGCTATTGATAAAATTAAATCGAAATCTAAGGAAGAACCAATAAATATTTTTAATGAAGCGATAAATAATATTAGACCTACAGTTGAAGTAAGATCAAGAAGAGTCGGCGGTGCTACGTATCAAGTTCCAGTAGAAGTAAAATCTAAAAGATCTCAAGCGTTAGCTTTAAGATGGTTAATTGATGCTTCAAGAAAAAGAAAAGATAAAAATATGTCTGATAAAATATTTAATGAAATATATGATGCCTATCAAAATAGAGGATCAGCAATTAAAAAAAAAGAGGATACACATAAAATGGCAGAATCAAATAAGGCATTCGCGCATTTTAGATGGTAATTAGAAATGACTAGAACACATAATTTAGATAAATATAGAAATATTGGAATAATGGCCCACATTGATGCAGGCAAAACAACAACAACTGAAAGAGTTTTGTACTACACAGGTAAAAGTCACAAAATTGGTGAAGTGCATGATGGAGCTGCAACAATGGATTGGATGGAACAAGAGCAAGAGAGAGGTATTACAATAACGTCAGCAGCTACTACTTGTTTTTGGAGAGAACACAGAATTAATATTATAGACACCCCTGGTCATGTTGACTTCACCATTGAAGTTGAAAGATCACTTAAAGTTTTAGATGGTGCCGTTGCGGTGTTTGATGGTGTTGCTGGTGTTGAACCACAATCAGAAACAGTATGGAGACAAGCTGACAAATATAAAGTTCCTAGAATTTGTTTTGTTAATAAATTAGATAGAACAGGTGCTGATTTTTTTAGATGTGTTGAAATGATTAAAGACAGACTTGGTGCAAAACCTTTGGTCATGCAAGTTCCAATTGGTATTGAAGCTTCTCTAAAAGGTGTAGTCGATCTAGTAAAAATGAAGGCCATCGTTTGGAAAAATGAAGATCTTGGAGCTGAATGGGAAGAAAAAGATATACCAGATGATTTAAAAGAAATTTCTGAAAAATATCGTCAAGAATTAGTTGAAACTGCTGTTGAACAAGATGAAAAGCTAATGGAAAGTTATTTAAATGGTGATCAAATTAAAAATGAAGATTTAATAAAATGTGTAAGAAAAGGATGTTTAAATTTTGATTTTGTTCCTGTTTTAACTGGTTCTGCCTTCAAAAATAAAGGTGTTCAACCTTTATTGGATGCCGTAATTGATTATCTTCCTAGCCCTGTTGATATTGGCTCAATTAAAGGAACTAAACCAGGATCTGATGAAGATATTGAAATGAAATTTGAAGATACTTCACCTTTTTCTGCATTAGCATTTAAAGTTGCTAACGACCCTTTTGTTGGGTCATTAACGTTTATTAGAATTTATTCTGGAACTGTTAAAACTGGAACTGCTATTTACAATACTTCAAAAGATAAAGAAGAAAGAGTTGGAAGAATGTTATTAATGCATGCAAACTCAAGAGAAGATATTAAAGAAGCAAATGCTGGTGATATAGTAGCGTTAGCTGGATTGAAGTATACAATTACAGGTCATACGTTAGCTAATGAAGATCAACCAGTTCTTCTTGAACCGATGGAATTTCCAGACCCAGTTATAGAAATTGCTGTAGAACCAAAAACAAAAGCCGATCAAGAAAAAATGGGTGAAGCTTTAGGCCGTTTAGCCAAAGAAGACCCTTCATTTCGAGTTAGTTCAGATGAGGAGTCTGGCCAAACTATAATTAAAGGTATGGGTGAACTACATTTAGATATTATTGTTGATAGGATGAAAAGAGAATTTAAAGTTGAAGCAAATGTTGGTGCACCACAAGTAGCTTACAGAGAAACAATACAAAATGCTACGGAGTTTGATTATACACATAAAAAGCAAAGTGGTGGAGCTGGACAATTTGCAAGAGTTAAACTTTCTGTTGAACCATTAGAACCTGGAAAAGGAAGAGAAGTTGAAAGCAAAATTAAAGGTGGAGCTATACCTAAAGAGTTTATACCCGGTGTAGAAAAAGGAGTAGAGTCAGTAGCGGATAACGGAATCTTAGCTGGTTTTCCAATAATTGATTATAAAGTTACAATTTTAGATGGGTTACATCATGATGTTGACTCAAGCGTGTTAGCTTTTGAGCTTGCATCAAGAGCATGTTTTAAAGAAGCTTGTACAAGAGGAACTTTAAAATTATTAGAACCTGTTATGCGTGTAGAAGTAGTAACACCTGAAGATTATATGGGTGATGTAATTGGAGATTTGAATAGTAGAAGAGGACAAATTAATACCCAAGAGCAAAGAGGAAATGCAACAGTAATAACAGCGATGGTCCCACTAGCTAATATGTTTGGATATATAAATAGCTTAAGATCTATGTCTCAAGGTAGAGCTCAGTATTCAATGTTTTTTGATCATTATGCAAAAGTACCTCAAAATGTTCAAGATGAAGTAACTAAAAAGATTGCAGGCTAACAATGGAAAAACAAAATATAAGAATTAAACTAAGAGCTTACGACAATAAAGTCTTGGATCAATCAACAGAAGAAATTGTTAATACCGTTAAAAGAACTGGTGCAAATATCAAGGGTCCTATTCCTTTACCAACAAAAATAGAAAAGTATACAGTTTTAAGATCACCACATATCGATAAAAAAAGTCGTGAACAATTTGAAACAAGAACTCATAAAAGATTAATAGATATTATTGAACCAACACCACAAACTGTAGAAGCTCTTATGAAATTAGATTTGGCGTCTGGAGTAGATGTAGAAATTAAGATTTAGATTATGAACAACATAGCTTTAATAGGAAAAAAAATTGGAATGACACGTGAATTTTATAAAACTGGTCAGTCCGTTCCCGTAACTGTAATTAAAATGGAAAAAGCTAGAGTTATTGAAGTTATTGAAAAAGAAAAAAGAGGATATGAGGCAATACAACTTGGTTTTGGAAAAATTAAAAATTCAAAGCTTTCAAAAGCTATGAAAGGATATTTTGCTAAAAAAAACACAGAACCAAAAAGAAGATTAAAAGAATTTAGAGTAGAAGATATTGAAAACTATAAGGTTGGAAATGAGTTTGGTCTTGAAATTTTTAAAGATATTAAATTTGTTGATATTAGATCAAAAACAATTGGTAAAGGTTTTGCAGGAGCAATGAAAAGACATAATTTTAGTGGATTAAGAGCATCACATGGTGTTTCAGTTTCTCATAGAGCACATGGTTCTACAGGCCAAAACCAAGATCCTGGTAAAGTTTTTAAAGGAAAAAAAATGGCAGGCCACATGGGAGATAAATTGAGAACTATTCAAAATATCGAAATTATAAAATCGGATATAGATAACAATCTTCTTTATCTTAAAGGTTCAATACCAGGATCAAAAAATACGGAAGTGCTTGTAAAAAAATCAGTGAAAAAAATTTCAAAATTGACAATAAAAGAAAAAATTGAAGTTATAGAAAAATTAAAAAAAATACCTGAAAAGAAAAAAAAATAGATATGAAAATAGAAAAAATTAACATCGATGGAAAAAAAGCATCTATAGAAGTATTAGATAAAATATTTTCAGCTAAAATAAATAAAAAATTAGTTAGCAACGTTATTTATAAAACAAATGCAAACTACAAAGGCAGAAAAGCTAAAACTAAACAAAAAAATGAGATAATTGGATCAACAGCAAAAATATATGCCCAAAAAGGAACTGGAAATGCCAGACACGCTAGTAGAAAAGCACCAATTTTTGTGGGAGGTGGTGTAGCACATGGGCCAAAAGGTGAGACAAAATATAAAATAAGGAAACTTAATAAAAGTGAAAAAAAGTTAAGCATAGCTTCTTTAATAAGTGAGAAAAATAAAGCAAAAAATTTAATAGTTTTTGATGATTTTAGTAAAGAGATTAAAAAAACAAAAGAAATGAATACATTGTTAAATAAATTCCAAGCTAAAAATTCACTTATTATATTGGATAAAAATTCGAAAGATAAAATTATTAAATCAGCTAGAAATATAGCAACTATAAAAGTTACAGATATAAATCACTTTAGTGCATTTGATATCATAAAATTTAAAAAAGTTATATTCACCGAAACTGCAATAAAAGAATTGGAAAAAAGATATGCATAATATAAACTTATACGATACAATTTTATCACCAGTTGTTACTGAAAAATCAACTAGTTTATCTGAACAAAATAAAATCGTGTTTAAAGTTCCAAAGAATTCTAATAAATTAGTTTTAAAGAAAAATATTGAAAAAATATTTAAAGTTAATGTTATAAAAATTAATATTTTAAATAAAAAATCTAAAAATAAATTTACTAGAGGAAGAAAAGTTAAAATTAAAGGTTATAAAAAGGCAATTATAACATTAAAAAAAGGTCAAAGTATTGACCTAACTACTGGAATTTAATTATGTCACTTAAAACTTTTAAACCATATACGAAATCTACAAGAGGCACAGTTCTTATTGATAGAGATGGTTTATGGAAAGGAAAACCATTTAAACCATTAACATCAATCAATAATGCATCTAGAGGAAGAAATAATCAAGGTAGAATTACTTCTAGAAACCATGGTGGGGGTCATAAGCAAAAGTATAGAATGATAGATTTTTATCGAAGAAAGTTTGATTCTATTGGTGAAGTTGAAAGAATTGAATATGATCCAAATAGATCATGTTACATTATGCTAGTCAAATTTGAAGATGGAAAGAAATTTTATTATTTAGCTCCACAAAAAGTTAAAGCAGGTGATAAAATACAAAATGGATCTAATATTGAAATTAAAATTGGTAATTGTATGCCTTTGCAAGATATTCCAGTAGGCATTAATATTCACAACGTTGAATTACAACCTGGTGCTGGTGGTAAAATAGCTCGATCCGCAGGTACGTCAGTGAGTATTTCTGGTGTTGATGGCAACTATTCTTTAATTAAAATGTCCTCTGGTGAAGTAAGAAAAATTAATTCTCGTTGTATGGCAACGATTGGAGTTTTATCGAATCCTGACCAAAAAAATATAAAAATTGGTAAAGCAGGGAGGTCAAGATGGTTAGGAATTAGACCTCATACAAGAGGAGTAGTTAAAAACCCTGTTGACCATCCACATGGTGGAGGTGAAGGTAAATCTGCTGGTGGAAGACATCCTGTTTCACCTACAGGTCAATCAGCAAAAGGATTAAAAACAAGAGATAATAAAAGAACAGATAAATTTATTGTTAGAAGAAGAAAAAGAAAGAAGAATAGGTAATTATGTCTAGAGCAGTTTGGAAAGGACCGTTTGTAGAAGAGAGTTTAATAAAAAAAGTAGATAAACAAAAAAATGAAACTAATAAAAAACCAATAAAAACATGGTCAAGAAAATCAACTATAATTCCTGATTTTGTAGGTGTTAGTTTTTTAATTTACAATGGTAAAAAATTTATACCAATAACAATTTCTGAAGATATGGTTGGTCATAAGTTAGGAGAATTTGCTCCTACGAGACAATTTGCTGGCCATACCCCTGCAGACAAGAAAGCAGCTGCTGAAAAAGCTGCATCAACAACTGCGCCTGCTGGAGATAAAAAATAATTATGGGAAAAAAGAAAAAAGATAACAAATCTGACAATAAACAAGTTAGATCTATAAACAAAAATGTAAGATCTAGCACTAGAAAACTAAAGCCTATTTTAAAATCTATAGTGGGAAAAAAAGTTGATGTAGCAATTCGAGATTTAACTTTTTCTGATAAAAGAATATCTAAAGATGTTAAAAAAACTATATCATCAGCAGTTGCGAATGCAGAAAATAATTATCAATATGACATAGATAAATTAATTGTTAAGGAAGCTTATTGTGGCAAGCAAATTACAATGAAAAGATTTAGACCTAGAGCCAAAGGAAGAGCTGCACCAATAAAAAAACCTTATTCAAATTTAACGATAATTTTATCTGAAACAAAAAAATTAGAGGAAAAACATGGGTCAAAAAGTTAATCCTGTAGGTTTAAGGTTAGGTATAAACAGAGGTTGGGACTCTGTTTGGTATGCTAAAAAAAAAGACTTTGGCAATTATTTAATCGAAGATTTCAAAATAAGAGAATACATAAGAAAAAATGTTATTAATTCTGGTGTATCAAAAGTGATGATTGAAAGAACATCTAAAAAGTGTTTTGTAACTATTTATACATCTAGGCCAGGTTTTGTTATTGGTAAAAAAGGTAGTGATATAGAAAAAATAAAAAATAAACTGTCCGCATTGACTAATAATGAAGTAAATTTAAATATTAAAGAGGTTAAAAAACCAGAAACTAATAGTTATTTAGTTGCTGAAAATATAGCACAACAACTTGTAAAAAGAATTTCTTATAGAAGAGCTATGAAAAGATCAATGCAGTCAGCATTACGACTTGGTGCTAAAGGTATTAAGGTTTCTATTAGTGGTCGACTTGGCGGAAATGAAATAGCTAGAACCGAATGGTTAAGAGATGGAAGTATCCCTTCGCACACTTTAAGAGCTGATATTGATTATGCAGAAGCAGAAGCTTTAACAACATATGGAATTATAGGAATTAAAGTATGGATTTATAAAGGAGAAATTTTCACCAAAGAATTTAGTCAGGAGACAAATAAAAAATAATATATGTTACAGCCAACTAGAACAAAATTTAGAAAAGCTCATAAAGGAAGAATTCATGGCAATGCATCTAGATGCAACTTTATGAATTATGGTGCATACGGATTAAAAGCAATGTCACCGGATAGAGTTATATCTAAACAGATTGAAGCTGCTAGAGTTGCTTTAACCAGACATATGAAAAGACAGGGTAGAGTATGGACAAGAGTATTTCCAAATATACCCGTGTCAAAAAAACCTACAGAAGTGCGTATGGGTAAAGGCAAAGGTTCACCAGAATTTTGGGCATGTAGAGTTAAACCTGGACGAATTCTTTTTGAAATAGATGGTGTTTCAGAACAAATTGCAAAAGAGGCACTTTATAAAGCTTCTGCAAAACTACCAATTAAAACAAAATTTATAAGAAGGTTCACATAAAATGAAAAAAAAAGAAGTAAAAAAACTTACAAAAGATCAAGCTATTAAAAGTATTGATAAACTTAAAAAAGATTTATTTAATTTTCGTTTCCAAAAAATTAATGGTCAATTGACAAGTCCATCAAAAATTAATCAGACGAGAAAAAGTATAGCAAGACTAAAAACTTTTATAGAAGGGAAGATAAATGCCTAAAAAAATACTACATGGCATAGTTGTTAGTGATAAAGAAAATAAAACTATTAAAGTTTTAGTTGAAAGAAAATATCAACATCCATTATTTAAAAAAGTACTTAAAGGTAAAAAAAAATATAGTGCACATGATGAAAAAAATGAATTTAAAAATGGTGATAAAGTTTCAATTGTTGAATGTAGACCTTATTCAAAAAATAAAAAATTTGAAGTTTTAGGAGAAAAAAAATGATTCAAGTTCAAACAGAACTTAGTGTAGCTGACAATACTGGTGCTAAAAGAATTGAATGTATCAAAGTATTAGGTGGATCTAAAAGACGGTATGCCAGCATTGGGGACATAATTGTTATTGCAGTAAAAGAAGCTATACCAAAAGGTAAAGTAAAAAAAGGATCAGTACATAAAGCCGTTGTAGTAAGGGTTAAAAAAGGAATACATAGAGATGATGGCTCAAAGGTAAAATTTGACAACAATGCAGCTGTTTTAATTGATGATAAGGGAGAACCTGTTGGAACAAGAATATTTGGACCAGTTACAAGAGAATTAAGAAATAGAGGACAGATGAAAATAATTTCTTTAGCACCGGAGGTTTTGTGATGATTATAAAAAAAGGAAATAAAGTAAAAATTTTAACTGGAAAAGATAAAAACAAAGAAGGAGAAATTATTGAATTAGATAGAGCAAGAAATAGAGCTAAAGTAAAAGGCTTAAACATAATTAAAAAACATGTAAAAACAACAAAAGAAAAAAAAGGAGGAATTTTTGAAAAAGAAAATTTCTTACATTTGTCTAATTTATCAATAATTACAGAAAATAAAAAAACAAAAAAAGCTGAGAGCAAAAAATGATACCACGATTGAAAGAATTATATAAGAAAGAAATACAAGCTGATTTAAAATCAAAGCTAGGCTTAAAGAATGACCTTATGGCTCCAAGATTAGAAAAGGTTGTATTAAATATGGGTCTTGGCGTAGACGGAAACGACACAAAAATTTTAAAAACGTGTGAGGAAGATCTATCAAAAATTACAGGACAAATGCCTGTTACTACAAAATTTAAAAAATCAATTTCAAACTTTAAAACTAGAAAAGATACAAAAGCTGGTCTTAAAGTTACTTTAAGAAAAGATAAAATGTATGAATTTATTGATAGATTAGTAAATATAGCTTTACCAAGAATTAAAGATTTTAGAGGATTATCGGCTAAAGGTTTTGATAAATTTGGTAACTACACTTTCGGTATAAAAGAACATATTATTTTTCCGGAAGTAAATTTTGATAAAGTAGATAAGATAAGAGGTTTGGATATAACTATAGTTATTTCATCAAGAAATAGAGATCATAGTTATGAACTATTAAAAAAATTAAATTTCCCTTTTAAAACGGAAAAAAATAATTAATTATGGCAAAGCTAAGTTCAATTAATAAAAACAATAGAAGAATTAAATTATCAAATAAATTTTATTCAAAAAGATTGAAGTTAAAAAAAATAATTATGAATAAAAAATTATCTTTAGAAGAAAGATTTAAAGCACAGCAAAAACTTTCAAAGTTACCAAGAAATTCTGCAAAAAATAGAGTTATGAATAGATGTCAAATTACAGGTAGGCCCCATGGAGTCTACAGAAAATTAAAAATTTCAAGAATTGCATTAAGAAAATTAGGTCTTGAAGGAAAAATACCAGGAATGGTTAAATCAAGCTGGTAGAAAGGATAATAAAAATATGAGTTTAAGTGACCCAATAGGAGATATGATAGCTAGAATTAAAAATGCACAAATGAGAAACCATAAAAAAGTTGAGATACCATCATCTAAATTTAAAACCAAGATAGCTGATGTTCTTAAAACTGAAGGATTCATAGTTGATTACAAGATAAATATGGAAACAAATAAACCTATATTGTTAATAAATTTAAAGTACAATTATGGAAATCCAGTAATTAGTACAATTGAAAGAATTTCAAAACCTGGAAGAAGAATTTTTTCAAGCGCCGAAAGTTTGCCAAAAATAAATAATGGTCTTGGAATTGCAATAATATCAACACCAAAAGGAGTCATGACAGATGTTGACGCAAGAAAACAAAAAATAGGTGGAGAAATAATTTGTAAGGTATTTTAATGTCAAAAATTGGAAAAATAAATATATCTATTCCTGAAAAAGTTAAAGTTGCTTTAACTGGTAATAATATAAATATTGAAGGACCGTTAGGTAAAAAGTCTTTAAATATAGATTTAAAAACTTTTGATCTAGATATAAAGGATGGAAAAGAAATTTCAATTAAACCAAAAAAAATTGATCAAAATACTAAAAGATTATGGGGAATGAATAGAAGTCTTTTAAATAATGCTATTATAGGTACAAGTAAAGGTTATGAAAAAACTTTGGAATTAGTAGGTGTTGGATATAGAGCTGCACTAAAAGGAAAACAATTAAATTTACAGTTAGGGTTTAGCCATGATGTTAATTATGACATACCAGAAAGTATTAAAATTTCTGTAGAAAAACAGACAATTTTAAAAATTAGTGGTCCAGATAAACAAGAAGTTGGAACAGTTGCGTCTGAAATTAGATCATTTAGACCACCAGAACCATACAAAGGAAAAGGCATTAAAGAAAAAGGCCAATATATTTTAAGAAAAGAAGGTAAGAAAAAATAATGAAATTATCCACATCAGCAAGAAAAAAATTTAGAGTTGGTAACAAATTGAAAAAAGTTGCAAACTCATCAAGGTTTAGGTTAAGTATTTCTAGATCAGCAAAAAATATTTCTGCTCAAATAATTGATGATAATAAGCAAAAAACATTATTTTCTGCATCTTCTAATGAGAAAGAGGTTAGAGGATTAAAAAAAAATAAAACAGAGCTTTCAGTATTAGTTGCGGAAAAATTAGCAAAAAAAGCTCAAGAAAAAAAAATAACAAAAATTTTTTTTGATAGAGGTATATATAAATATCATGGACGTGTAAAAGTTTTTGCTGAAACATTAAGAAAAAACGGGATGGAATTTTAAATGTTAGATAAAAATAACGATATACTAGAAAAACTAGTTCATATAAATAGGATTACTAAAGTAGTAAAGGGAGGAAGAAGATTTGGATTTTCTGCTCTTGTTGTAGTGGGAAACAAAAATGGAAAGATTGGTATTGCTCACGCTAAAGCAAAACAGGTTCCAGATGCAATTAAAAAAGCAAATGATTTGGCAAAAAGAAACCTTATTCAAATACCATTAAGAGAAGGTAGAACTATTCATCATGATATTTATGGCAAAGATGGAGCTGGAAAAATTAAATTAAGAGCAGCACCAAAAGGTACTGGAATTATAGCTGGAGGACCTGTGAGAGCTGTATGTGAAGTTCTTGGAATTAAAGATATAGTTGCCAAGTCATTAGGAACGGCTAATCCACATAATGTTATAAGAGCATGCATTAAAGCTTTAAAAATGCAAACTTCACCAAAACAAATTTCTAATATTAGAAATAAAAAAATATCAGAGATAATAGAGAAAAGAGGGTAATGATTAATTTAAGCTCAACTAATCCAATTAAAGAAAAAAAAATTAGACCAGGAAGAGGCATAGGTTCAGGTAAAGGTAAAACTTCTGGACGCGGTCATAAAGGTCAAAAATCAAGAAGAGGTGTTGCTATTAAAAGTTTTGAAGGTGGTCAAATGCCTTTATATAGAAGACTCCCGAAAAGAGGTTTTAATTCAATTAAAAAAATTGATATAGCCAAAGTAAATGTAGGAAAAATTCAATTTTTTATTGATAAAAAAAAAATTAAAGTTAATGAAAAAATTAATTTAAATTTACTAAAAAAAATAAGTTTGATAAATCAAAAATCTCACAAAGTTAAAATTTTAGCAAATGGTGACATAAAAGATAAAGTGGATATTGAAGTTGATTTTATTTCCAAATCAGCAAGAGAAAAATTAGACAAAACAGGTAGTACTGTAAAAATATTAAAGTAAATGAGTTCGAGTTTACAATCAAATGATTTAAGAAATAGAGTTGTATTCACAATATTTATTTTAGCTATATATAGACTTGGAACTTTCGTACCTCTGCCAGGCATAGATCCGGCACAACTACAAACTTTAATGGAAGGTAATCAAAAAGGATTATTAGGTATGTTTAATGTTTTTGCAGGTGGCGCAGTTAGCAGGATGGCAATATTTGCACTTGGTATAATGCCTTATATTTCATCATCTATTATAGTTCAATTGTTAACTGGAGTTTCTGAATATTTTAAAAATTTAAAAAACCAAGGTGAAATTGGACGGAAAAAAATTACACAAATAACTAGATATGGAACAGTATTGCTTGGTACAATACAAGGTTATGGGCTAGCTGTTGGTTTAGAGTCATCAGCTAATTTAGTTATCAATCCAGGAGTTTTTTTTAAAATTTCAACTGTTACTACAATAGTAGCAGGAACAATTTTTTTAATGTGGTTAGGAGAACAAATTACCCAAAGAGGCATTGGAAATGGAATTTCTTTAATTATATTTTCAGGAATTGTTGCTGAGATACCAAGGGCCTTAGTAACAACTTTCGAATTAGGTAAAACTGGTGCAATTTCTGGATTTATAATTTTTTTAATTTTTATAATATTAATAGCTACTATTTTATTTATTGTCTTTATGGAAAGAGCATTAAGAAAAATTTTAATTAATTATCCAAAGAGACAAATGGGAAATAAAATTTATGGTGGGGATTCATCTCATTTGCCTTTAAAAATAAATTCTGCAGGTGTTATACCAGCAATCTTTGCTTCTGCACTTTTATTATTGCCAGTAACATTTTCAAATTTTAATCTTTCAGATAATGAAGTATTTTTAAATATTTCTTCTTATTTTACACAAGGACAACCGTTGTATATGCTATTATATGCATCAGGGATAATTTTTTTTACTTTTTTTTATACTTCAATTGTTTTTAATCCTACAGAAACTGCTGAAAACTTAAGAAAGTATGGTGGATTTATACCCGGTATTAGACCTGGAGAAAGTACTGCTATTTATATAGATAACATACTTACTAAACTTACAACAATTGGTGCCTTATATTTAACGGCTGTATGTTTGCTGCCTGAATTTTTAATTGCAAACTATCCAATACCATTTTATTTAGGTGGAACTTCAATATTAATTGTTGTTGTTGTAGCTATTGATACAGTAACACAAGTTCAAACTAGGTTAATGAGTTCTCAGTATGAACAATTAATTAAAAAAACTAAATTTGGAAAATAAAAAGTGAATCTAATTCTGTTTGGTCCTCCTGGTGCTGGCAAGGGTACACAAGCTAAATTTTTAGTAGAAAAATTAAATAGTTTTCAAGTATCTACAGGTGATATGTTGAGAGAGGAAATTAAAAAAGATACAGAAATTGGTAAAAAAATTATAAATAATATGAATGATGGTAAATTCGTTCAAGATGAAATAGTAAATAAACTTCTTGAAAAAATAATATTTGACTCGAATAAAAAGAATAAGTTAATTTTTGATGGTTACCCCAGAACTATAAATCAAGCTAAAAATCTAGAAATTTTATTGAATAAGTCTAATCAAAAAATAGACTATATTTTTTTTCTTAATGTAAAAAAGGATACAATAATAAAAAGAATTGAGAGAAGAAAAATTTTAGAAAAAAGATCAGATGATGACTCTAATACTATTTTAAAAAGATATGATATTTACATGCATGAAACTAAACCAGTTTTAGATTTTTATGCTTCAAAAAAAGGATTTTATGAAGTTGATGGAAGCCTAAATATTGAGCAAATAACCAATAAAATAGATGATATTCTTAAACTTTAATCCATTGACTTTAAAAGATCTTCTTATATAAAAGGCTAAATTTATTCTCAGAAAATATGGCTCGTATAGCAGGTGTAAATATACCACAGAACAAAATAGTTGAAGTAGGACTTACATATATACATGGTATTGGGGGTAAATTTTCAAAACAAATTTGTAAAGATCTTGAAATTCCTAAAGCAAAAAGGGTTAATGAGTTAACTGACGAACAAATTTTAAAAATTAGAGAATATATTGATAAAAATTTTACCGTAGAAGGTGATTTACGAAGAGAAACTTCACTAAGTATAAAAAGATTAATTGATCTTGCATGCTATAGAGGATCCAGGCATAGAAAAAAATTACCCGTTAGAGGACAAAGAACAAGATGTAATGCAAGAACAAGAAAAGGCAAAGCAATAGCTATAGCTGGAAAAAAATTAACCCCACTTAAAAAATAGATTTAATGAAAACTGAAAAAATTGATAAAAAAGAAAATTTAAAAGAAAAAGAAATTAAGTCCGTTAAAAAAAGTTCTTATTCAAAAAAGAAAAAAGTTAAAAAAAATATAACAAATGGTATAGCTTATGTTCTTTCTACATTTAACAACACGATAATTTCAATTGCTGATACTGGTGGAAATGTAGTTTCTTGGGCTTCAGCAGGACAAAAAGGTTTTAAGGGATCAAGAAAGTCAACTCCTTATGCGGCACAAGTAGCAGCTGATTCAGCAGCCGCTAAAGCTTTAGAATATGGAATGAAAACTTTAACTGTAGAAATAAAAGGACCAGGCTCAGGCAGAGAAACAGCTTTAAGAGCACTACAAGCTAGAGGTTTTAAAATTTTATCTATTAAAGATACGACACCAATGCCACATAATGGAACGAGGCCACCCAAAAAAAGGAGAGTATAAATGGAAAATATAGACGTAAATGTTAAAAATTGGAAATCATTAATTAAACCTCCAAAATTAGATATAAAACTAAGTGATGATAAATCTTTTGCAAAAATTATCGCTGAACCCTTGGAAAAAGGATATGGTCTAACACTTGGAAATTCATTAAGAAGAATTTTATTATCTTCAATTAGAGGAGCTGCAGTGACATCAATCCAGATTGATGGAGTTTTACATGAATTTACTTCAATTAAAGGAGTAAGAGAAGATGTAACTGATATAGTTTTAAATATAAAATCATTGGCTTTAAAAAATTTAGCAGAAGGAAAGAAAAAATTAATTTTAGATGCAAAAGGACCAGGAGAGATAAAAGCATCTGACATTACCAGTATTCCTGATATAGAAATATTAAATCCAGATTTAGTAATTTGTAATCTAGATGAAAATACTCATTTTCATATGGAAATGAATGTTGGGACAGGAAAAGGCTATGTTTCAGCAAATATGAATAAACCTGAAGAACCACCATTAGGATTGATTCCAATAGATTCACTTTTTAGTCCAGTTAAAAAAGTTTCATATTCAATTAGCACAGCGAGAGAAGGTAAAGCTTTAGATTATGATAAACTTACTATGGAAGTAGAAACTAATGGTTCTATTTCTGCCGAAGATGCAGTGGCGTATGCAGCGAGAATTTTTCAAGATCAATTGGGAATGTTTGTAAATTTTGACGAACCGCAAGAAGTAGTTATTAGTGAAAAACCAACAGAACCTGAATTTAATAAAAATTTATTAAGAAAAGTAGATGAACTCGAATTGTCAGTTAGATCGATGAATTGTCTAAAAAATGATAACATAATCTATATTGGTGACTTGGTTCAGAAATCAGAAGGTGAAATGTTAAGAACACCAAACTTTGGTAGAAAATCATTAAATGAAATTAAGGAAGTTCTTACAGGTATGTCTTTGTATCTGGGTATGGAAATCCCTAATTGGCCCCCTGATAATATTGCTGAATTATCAAAAAAACTTGAAGAAACAGTTTAATGAGACATAAAATAGGTTATAAAAAACTAAATAGAACATCAGAGCATAGAAAAGCATTAATTAAGAATATGTTAAATTCATTAATTAAATATGAGCAAATAACAACAACTTTACCAAAAGCAAAAGTTTTAAAGCCTCAAGCTGACAAAATAATAACTTTAGGTAAAAAAGAAAGCCTCCAAAATACAAAAAAACTTATTACAAAACTTCAAAATACCAAATTAGCCAGCAAAGTTATTAAGACTTTATCTAAAAGATATGAAAAAAGAAAAGGTGGTTATACAAGAATAATAAAATCAGGTTTTAGATATGGAGATAATGCTCCAATGGCAGTTATAGAATTTGTTGACAGAGACGTAGAAGCTAAGAACGTTGATAAAAAAAAAATAGACACTACAAAAAAGCCAAAAGAAGAAAAAAAAGCAGCAACAGCTTAATTATTAATATTTAAATTTAGTATAATGAAAAAAAGTTATAGCGTTGAAAAAACGTTTAGCGGTATGAGAATCGATCGTTGGATAAGAAATATTATCAAACAAATACCTCAAAGTTTAATAGAGAAAAATTTAAGAAAAGGTAAAATTAAACTAAATGGAAAAAAAATTAAAAGTTCATATAAAATTAAAGAAAATGATCAAATAAATTTTTATAATTTAGAATTTAAAGATTTAAATCTAAACAATAAGTATAAATATATTCCTTCAAATGATGTTATTAAATCTAATGAAAAATTAATAATTGATAATAATGATAATTTTGTTGTTTTAAATAAGAATTCTGGAGTCTCTGTACAAGGTGGAACAAAATCTAAAAAAAATTTAGTAGATATATTTTCAAAGAGCAAAATTTTTAATAATACAAAACCTTTTTCTGTACATAGGCTTGATAAAGATACTTCCGGTGTTTTTATGATAGCAAAAAATAGAGAAACTGCTCAGTTACTAACTTCCCTTTTTAGATTAAGAAAAGTACACAAAACATATTTAGCTATTTGCCATGGTGAAGTAGAAAAAAATTCAGGTATATGGGAAAATGAATTAACAAGATTTGAAAATAACAAACCTATAATTGAAAAAGCTAGAACAATTTATAAAGTTTTAGATAAAAATTCTATATGTAGTTTAGTTGAAATGAAACCCATTACTGGAAGAAAACATCAATTAAGAAAACAACTTTATGCTATTGGAAATCCTATTTATGGAGATAAAAAGTATAAATTAAAAAATTCTGACAAAGGTATAAATAAAAATTTAATGTTACATTCATATAAAATTAAATTCATGATTAATGAAGTAAAGTATAATTATACTGCATTATTACCAGATTATTTTAAAAAACTTTTAGCTATAAAAAGACTTAAACTTTTAAATACTTAATAAAATTTTTAATAATTTTTTTATTAATTAAATCATATTCTTGATCTTTAATATTTTTTAAATTTATAACTTCTCTATCAACAATTCCACATGGTATAATTTTTTTATATGATTTTAGTTCATTGTTTATGTTTATGGAAAATCCATGATAGGCGATCCAATTTTTTACTTTAATTCCAAGTGCAGCAATTTTTTTTATTTTATTTTTATGATTAACCCATATTCCAATATTTTTTCTGTCTGCGAATGATTTAATTTTATATTCATTTAAAGTTTTAATAATAATTTTTTCTAAATTTAAAATAAATTTTCTTATATCTTTATTTCTTTTATTTAAATCTATAACAAAGTAGCAGATAGTTTGACCTGGACCATGCCAAGTTATTTTTCCCCCTCTATTTGTTTGTATTATTTTTATTTTTTTATCAAGTATTTCGTAATTTTTATAATTAGTACCTCCAGTATAAATTTTTGGATGTTCAAGTATCCACACTAATTCACTTGCTTTATGATTTTTTAATTTAAGCAATCTCTTTTCTAGAAACGCTATAGCTTTAGTATATTCTACAGGCTTTTTTGATATTTTAATCTCAATATTCATCAATTAAATTGTATTATATGAATTATGTATTAATAGTGCTTATAATTTTAAAATAGAATTTATGACTTTAGTGAAAAAAATCAAAGATAAAAAGGTCAATTTTGAATTTAATAAAGAATATATCAAAGTTGTTACTGATAAAATTGCAAATAATGATGCGGTGTTTATTTCTAATTCATTTAAAGAAATGCACCCAGCTGATGCTGCTGATATTATAGAACAATTAAATCAAAGTGATAGAGAAAATTTAATAAAATTAAATAATTTTAAAATTGATCCCCAAGTTTTTGTAGAACTTAATGAGTCGATACAAACCGAAATTATTAAGTATTTATCCATAGAATCCATAGTTTATATATTGAAAAATCTTGAATCGGATGATGCAATTAAAATTCTAGAAAATTTAGATGAAAAAAACAAAAATGAAATTTTAAGATCTTTGCCACCAAAGGATCGATTTATACTTTTAGAGAGTTTAAGTTATCCTGAAGATTCAGCGGCTAGAATAATGCAGAGAGAATTTACAGCTATACCAAGTAATTGGTCTGTAGGTCAAACCATAGATTACTTAAGAGAAAATAAAGATTTACCTGAAGAATTTTTAGAAATTTTTATTGTAGATAATGAGTTTAAACCTATTGGAACAGTACCATCATCAAAAGTTTTAAGATTCCCAAGAGAAAATAAAATGATTTCTATCATGAATGAGTCTCAATTATCTATACCAGTAGATATGGATAGAGAAGAAGTTGGTCACATTTTTGAAAATTATAATTTAAATTCTGCTTGTGTTGTAGATAAAAGTAATAAATTGGTTGGCATGATTACTAGTGATGATGTTTTGACAGTATTAAAGGAAGAGGCTGAAGAAGACGCATTAAGACTTGCTGGTGTTGGTGATGAGGAAATTACTGATGGAATTTTAAAAAAAACAAAAAGAAGATTTAATTGGCTTTTATTAAATTTATTCACTGCCTTTCTTGCTACTTGGGTAATTAGTATATTTGGAGCAACAATAGAGCAAATGGTAGCTCTAGCTTTTTTAATGCCGATTGTAGCCTCTATGGGTGGTAATGCTGGAATGCAAACTTTAGCTGTAACAGTAAGAACAATAGCAACAAATGAATTAACAAAAAATAACTTTACTCAAAATATTTTAAAAGAGTTTTCAATAGGAGTACTAAATGGTGTTATATTTGCAATTATCAGTGCATTCATTGTACAAATATGGTTTAAAGATATTCAGCTTTCAATAATTATATCAGTTTCAATGGTTCTAAATATGATAGTTGCAGGCTTATTTGGAATATTAGTTCCAATAACATTGAAAAAATTTAGCATCGATCCTGCTATTGCATCAAGTGTTTTTGTAACCACAATAACAGATGTTATTGGTTTTTTATCCTTTTTAGGTATTGGTGCTTATTTTTTTTATACATAATTAGAAATTATCTATTAATCTTATATCATTTAAGTAATAAGCAATAAAAATTTTGAAGTTTTTTTTATTAAAATTTTTAGATAAATTAGTTTTATTTCTTATTTCTAAATAATCACTTATAATTTTTTTTGATTCAATGTTGCTTTTTACTAAGCTAATATTTAATCGATTGTTAAAATTTTTTTTAATTGATAAATATAATTTATAAATACATTTAGATACAAAAGAAGCTTTGCCAATTTCATTTTTTGAGAGATGAAGGTTTCTTGATGAATAAGGTACCAAATTATTTAATCTAATAGTTTTACATTCTATAATTTTAGTCTTAAATTTTTTCTTGATAAATTTTTTAATTAAAATTATTTGTTGATAATCTTTCTCACCTAAAAACATAAATTTAGGTTTTATGTTTATTAAAAATTGATTAATTACTGCTAAAACACCCTCAAAATGCCCAGGTCTATATTTGGCACATAAAACTTTATCTTTCTTAATTATATTAATTTTCATTTTTTTTTTACTTTTATAAATTTCATTAACTTTTGGTAATAATAAGTAATCAACTTTTAGTTTTTTTAAAATTTTTATATCGTTATGTAAATTTTTTGGATATTTTTTAAGGTCTTTTTTTTTGTTAAATTGTGATGGATTTATAAAAATACTAACTAATGTTTTTTTACATTTTTTTTTTGATGAATTAATTAAAGAAATATGCCCTTTATGCAGTGCTCCCATAGTCGGAACAAAACCAATATTTGCCTTAAAATTAACTTCTTTATTTAATTTATTAATGCTTTTAAAAATTATCATTTATGGTAATTCAATTAATTAATACATTTTAATGATTAGACAAGCAATAATACCACTAGCAGGATTAGGTACAAGACTATTACCATTAACAAGTGTTTTTCCAAAAGAACTTTTGCCAATTAATGGTAAACCTGGTCTTGAGTATATTCTAGATGAGTGTATTGAGGCAGGTATTAAAGAAATTATTTTTATAATATCTAAAAAAAAAGAAATGATAAGAAGATATTTTAATAATGATAAATTTTACAAACAAATTTTAAAAAAGAAAAAAAATAAAAGGATTAAAGTTGAATATAAAAAAATAGAAAAATATAAAAAAATAATTAAATTTGTATACCAAAATTCTCCAAAAGGTACTGGTGATGCTGTATTAAAAACCAAGAAACATATTAAAGGTAAATTTTTTTTAATGTTGTTACCTGATGATCTTATAATTAAACGAAATTGTTCAAAGGATATGATAAATATTTATAACAAAAAAAAATGTTCTGTTATGGCAAGCATGAAAGTAAACAGAAATACTGTAAATAGATGGGGAATATATTCTAAAAAATCAGAAATAAATAAAAATAACTTTTTAGTAAAAGATGTTGTTGAAAAACCAAATATTAAATTTGCACCATCTAATAATGCGGTGATTGGTCGTTACATTCTTACCAGAAAAATATTTACAAAACTTAAAAATCAAAAAAAAGGTAAAGGTGGAGAAATTCACATAACTGATGCTATAAGAAAATTAATTGCTGATGGTGAAAAATTTATAGGACATTCATTTAAAGGAAAATATTTAGATTGCGGAACCATGAGTGGATATATTAAATCTTCACAAGAAATTTCGAAATTATGAAACTTTGTATGGTAGGTACAGGATATGTGGGCCTTGTAAGCGGTGTTTGTTTTGCTGATTTGGGTAATGATGTTATTTGTGTTGATAATGATATTAATAAAATTAATAATTTAAAAAAAGGAATCATACCCATATATGAACCTGGTTTAGAAGAATTAGTTAAAAAAAATTACAAATCTAAAAGATTATCATTTACATCAAATATTGCTGAGGCGATTAAAAAATCTAATGTTATTTTTATATGTGTCGGTACTCCTACAAAAAAAAATAGTAATGCTGCAGATTTGAGCCAAATATACAATGTAGCTAAAGAAATTAGAAAAAATATTAAATCTTTCAAAATTATTATTAACAAATCAACTGTTCCAGTTACAACAGGTGATGAAGTTGAAAAAATTATCTCTAAAAAAGTTAATAAAAAATTATTTTCTGTAGTTTCTAATCCTGAATTTTTAAGGGAAGGAGAAGCAATTAGAGATTTTATATATCCTGATAGAGTTGTTATTGGGACATCTAACAAAAAAACCAATAAAGTTTTAAAATCACTTTACTCACCATTGATATCCAAAGGTGCAAAATACATTAATACCTCAAGACGTGGAGCAGAATTAATAAAATATGCATCAAATGCTTTTTTAGCTACAAAAATTTCATTTATTAATGAATTAGCCAATTTATGTGAAAAAACAGACATAAATATAGAAGATATTTCAATAGGTATGGGATTAGATAAAAGAATAGGTGGCAGATTTTTAAGAGCCGGACCAGCTTATGGGGGTTCTTGTTTTCCAAAAGACACAAGAGCTATAGTAGATACAGGAAGTAAATTTAAAACTAATTTATCAATAATTAAAGCTGTAATCAAATCAAATAAAGATAGATCTAAATTATTATTAGATCGAGTTTCAAAAATATTAAAAAATAAAATAAGAAATAAAAAAATTTGTTTTTTGGGAGTTACATTTAAAGCCAACACTGATGATATGAGAGAATCTTCTAGTATAAAAATGATACCTTACTTATCAAAAAAAGGTGCAAAAATTACCTATTTTGACCCAACAGGATATAAAAAAGAATTTAAGTATTTTAAAAATGTATTTAATGCAACAACCATTAAAGAAGCATGTAAAGATTCTGATTTAATTATAATTCATACTGAATGGAATGATTTTAAATCTTTAAATTTTGAAAAATTAAATAACAAAAAAAGTTTTTTTATTTATGATATGAGAAATATTTTACAAGATGAAAAAATTAAAAAAAATACTAAAAAATATTTTGGAATTGGTAAATAATTAATTTAGTTCAAATATAGCGTCAACCTCAACAGCCACACCTAACGGTAAACTATTAACACTAACAGCTGCTCTAGTGTGCATTCCTTTATCACCAAATATTTTAACTATCGTGTCAGAAGCACCATTAATGACTTTTGGCTGCTCAGTATAGTTTTCATTAGAATTTACAAAACCAACAAGTTTAACGCATGATTTAATTTTATTAAGATCATTTTTCAATATTTTATTTGCTTGAGCAACTATGCTCAAAGCGCATCTTTGAGCGGCTTTATAGCCATCTTCAGTACTTAAATCATTACCCAATTTACCTTTTATCAAATTTCCTTTTTCATCCATAGATATTTGTCCTGATATAAAAAGTAAATTACCTGAAATTTTGCTAGCCACATACGAACCAACTGGATCTGGAGCACTTGGTAGTATAATATTATTTTTTTTTATATTTTCTTGATATGTCATTTTTTTGTAAGTTCTTTTATTGATTTACCATCAATTTTAATATCTTCAGTAAAAGAAAATTCTTTAATATTTTTTTTTAAATTATTTGTTTTACATTCAAAATATGCTTTAGAAAATTTTTTAAACTCACTGCAGATTTTTTTTTCTTCAGCAGCATTAAGTAAATTTAAACTTGAAAAATATATAAACATTATTAGAAAAATTTTTTTCATTTTTTTTTATTTTTCTTATTTCTATCGTATTCTTTTCTTTTCTCAATTAATATTAATGCCTCTTCCATTGTTAATTCTACAGGATCTTTTTCTTCGGGTATAGTCGCATTTAATGATTTATACTTTATATATGGACCATATTGTCCTTTCATAACTCTTACAGGTTTTTTGTCTTCTGGGTGTTCACCTAAGTCCTTAATTATTGAAGAAGACATTCTTCCTGGCTTTGCTTCAGCTATTAATGCTATAGCTCTATTTAGACCTATAGAAAAAATTTCCTCAATATTTTCAATTCTCGCAGATTTATTCTCACATTTTAAATATGGACCAAATCGTCCTGTATTTAATGTAATTTCCTTTTGGTTATCAGGATTTATTCCCAAAGATTTTGGAAGAGAACATAAAAATTGAGCTTTATCTAGATCAATACTTTCTAATTCTAAACCCTTTGGTATGGAAACATTTTTTAAAAGTTCATTCACATCTGATTTATTTTTTTTAGTTTTCTTTTTTTTCTTAGCAGGTTTTTCAATATCAAGATCACTTAAAATTTTTTCATATTGTAGATAAGGACCAAATCGTCCATTTTTTAAGTATATATCATTTCCATTTTCATGTTTTCCAATAAATTTTGGCTCAGCTAATTGAGCTTGAGCAGCAGCCTTTGACTTAGATAATGGTCGTGTAAATTTACAATCAGGGTAGTTTGAGCAACCAATAAAAGCACCGCCTCTGAAACTATTCTTTAAACTTAGTGTTCCAGAACTACATAATTGACATTTTCTAATTATATTTCCTTTATTGTCCTTGTCAAAAACTAAAGCTCCCAAACTATCATTTAATAGATCCAAAACTTCTCTTGTTCTTTTTTCTTTCACTTCAGATACATTGTTATTAAAATCCTTCCAAAAAAGTTCTAATACTTTAATCCAACTTTCTTTTCCTGATGTAATTTCATCTAGTTGGTCTTCTAAACCGGCAGTAAAATTATAATCAACATATTTAGAAAATAATTTTTCTAAAAAAGCTGAAATTAATTTACCTCTATCAGTAGGAAAAAAACGTTTATTTAATATTTCCGCATATCCTCTGTTGGCTATTGTAGAGATAATACTTGCGTAAGTAGACGGTCTTCCAATACCTAATTCCTCTAGTTTTTTTACTAAACTCGCCTCAGAATATCTTGGTGGAGGTTGTGTAAAATGTTGTTCATCTAATAAAGCCTCAATATTAACAGGTCCCTTGGACATAGCTGGCAAAATACTTTCATCATCATCTTTACTAGTATTATTATAAATTTTTAAAAAACCATCAAACTTAAGGACAGAACCACTAGCTTTACAAACTGTATCATTATTATCTGATATTATAGTAATAGTATTTCTATCAAATTTAGCAGACTCCATTTGAGAAGATAAAGCTCTGCTCCAAATTAAGTCATAAAGTTTATTTTGATCTGGACTTAGATATTTTTTAACGCTTTGAGGAGTTCTAACAATATCTGTAGGTCTTATTGCTTCATGAGCTTCCTGAGCATTTTTGGCTTTCCTTCCAGAATAATTTAAAGCATTTTCAGGTAAATATTCATTGCCAATTTCTTTTTTAATATAATTTCTAAAATCTAAAACAGCATCTTTAGATAAATTAGTTCCATCAGTTCTCATATAGGTAATCAAACCTATTGTTTCACCTTCTATTTCTATACCTTGATAAAGTTTTTGTGCAATTTGCATTGTTCTGGATGCACCGAAACCCAATCTACTTGAAGCTGTTTGCTGAAGAGTAGATGTAGTAAATGGTCCAGAAGGATTACGATTTACCACTTTACTAGAAATATCAGTAATACTAAATTTTTTTTTGTTAATATTTGATATAGCTTTATTTATTTCATCTTTAGTTCTAAATGAAAATTTTTCTACTTTATTATTATCTAGCTGACTGATACTAGCTGTAATATTCTGATTTTTCTCGTCTACAAATTTAACACTTAATGTCCAAAATTCTTCTGGTTTAAATGACTCAATATCATGTTCTCTTTCTGTGACTAATTTTAAAGCTACAGATTGAACTCGCCCAGCAGATTTAGATCCTGGTAATTTTGTCCAAAGTATTGGCGAGATATTAAAACCAACCAAGTAGTCCAAGGCTCTTCTAGCCATATAAGCATCCACTAGCAAAGGTTCAATTTGTCTTGGGTTTTCAATACCATGTATTACAGCTTTTTTAGTTATTTCATTAAACACAACTCGTTGAATTTCTTTATCTTTTAAAAGTTTTTTTTCATTTAAATATTCTTTTACATGCCAAGCTATAGCTTCACCTTCACGATCAGGGTCGGTAGCAAGTATAATTTTGGAAGAGTCTTTAGCAGCATCAGTAATTTCTTTAAGATATTTTTTAGAAAAACTATCAACTTCCCATTCCATCTTAAAATCTTGTTCTGGATCAACTGAACCATTTTTAGAAGGAAGATCTCTAATATGTCCATAACTTGCTAATACTTTATAATTATCTCCTAAATATTTATTAATAGTTTTAGCTTTAGCTGGACTTTCAACAATAACTAGGTTCATAAACTCAGAACATACATAAAACACTTAGATAATCAAATTAATAAATTTTAGTCTTCGATTCAGTATTATTTATTAAGCGTTTTACATTTTCACGATGAGTAAAAAAAATCAAAATGAACAAAATAATAAAAAAATAATAATTATTATTATCTATAATAAAAAAATTATAAAATGGAACTGTAAGAGAAGCAATTAAAGAAGATAAAGATGAATATCTAGAAATTATAAAAATAATAAGCCAACATATTATAAAAACAAATCCTAATATGTAATTTATACAAAAAAGCATACCCACATATGTTGCAACGCCTTTGCCACCTTTAAATTTTAACCATAAAGGAAAAACATGTCCAAGGAATATAGAAAGAGCAGATATAAATAAAAATTCTGGATGATAAAATTTAATTATAAGTAGAGGAATTATTGCTTTTAAAATATCTAAGCTTAAAGTTATATAACCAATCATTTTATTTCCAGTTCGCAGAACATTAGTAGCGCCAATATTACCTGAACCAATCTCTCTAATATCTTTTTTTAATAATATTTTGGTTAATATAAAACCAAATGGTATTGAACCCATTAAATACGATAGTAAAATTATAAGACTTAATTCCATATTCAAATTTTAAATAATTCTTCACCTTTAACAAAAGTACTTAACACTTGACCTTGTAATTTTTTATCATCAATAGAAGTATTTTTAGATTTAGAAACAATTTTTTCTTTTTTGACGATCCACGGCTTATAAATATCGACAATACATAAATCAGCATCATTACCTACTGAAAGATTTCCTTTATTAATTTTAAGTATTTTTGCAGGATTTGATGTTAATAATTTTATTAATTTGAATAATTTTATTGAATCATTATGAAATAACTCGAGAGCTAATGGTAAAAGTGTTTCTATGCCTGATGCACCTGCAGCGGCTTGTGAAAAGGTTAGTCTTTTTGACTCTTCATCTTCAGGTTTATGATCTGAAACAATTACATCGATTAAATCTTTATTAATTGCTTTAATTAGTGAAATTCTATCCTCTTCAGTTCTTAGTGGAGGTGATAATTTTAAAAAAGTTCTAAAATCTCCTACATCATTTTCATTTAATGAAAGATTATTTATTGAAACACCTGTAGTAAAATTAACAATATCTTTTTTTCTTTCTATTGTATCAACTGATTTTGATGAGGAAATTTGAGAAATATGATATCTGCAATTAAAATCTTCTAATAATGATAGATCTCTTTCTATGATTATTTTTTCTGCTAAATCTGGTATACCGTGAAGACCAAGTTGCGTAGCAATGATTCCATCATTTACCATACCGTTTTTAGCTAGTTCATAATCTTCTGCGTGTTGCATAACTAAACTATTCAAATCATAAGCTGATCTCATTATTCTAGACATTAATCTAGTATTTTGAATGGTTTGAGTTCCATCAGTAAATCCTACAATTCCTTTTTTTTGCAATAAACCAAATTCGGTCATATTTGTACCTTCAAGATTTTTTGTAAGTGATGCTGTTGGATATATATTTATTTTAGATTTATCTCTTCCTCTTCTTTTAATAAAATCTACAATAGAAACATTATCTACGACTGGACTTGTATTTGGCATAGTAACAACAGAAGTTACACCCCCAGCTAAAGCAGCATTGCTCAATGTTCTAAAATTTTCTTTATATTCATAACCGGGCTCACCAACAAAAACTCTCATATCTACAAGTCCTGGGAAGATATATTTTTCTTTTAGATCAATAAATTTTTCTCTAGATGGAATATTATTTTTATTAACTTTTTTTCCAATAGCTTCAATTTTGCCTTCTTCATCTATAATAAGGCCACCAATTTCCTCTATTGAATTATAAGGATCTAATATATTTGCATTAAGAAAGTATTTTTTTTTCATTATTCACAAAATATTTTTAAACAAGCCATTCTAACAGCAACACCTAATTCAACCTGTTCTTTTATTACACTTTTATTAATATCATCAGCTAATTTTGTATCAATTTCTATACCTCTATTCATAGGACCAGGATGCATAATTAACGCATCATCTTTTGCGTAACTTAATTTGTCAGGTGTTAAACCGTAGTATTCATAATATTCTCTATTTGAAGATAAAAATGAACTAGTCATTCTTTCATTTTGTAGTCTTAACATCATAACTATATCACAATCTTTTAAACCTTTTTTCATATCAGAGAATTTATTAACACCCAATTTATCGATATCTTTAGGCATTAAGTTAGATGGTGCTACAATATTTAACTCTGCACCTAACATATTAAGAAGATAAATATTTGATCTTGCAACTCTTGAATGAAGTATATCTCCACAAATTGCAATTTTAAGACCTTGAATTTTTTTTTTTCTATCAATAATTGTTAGAGCATCTAATAATGCCTGAGTAGGGTGCTCTCTTCTACCATCACCAGCATTAATTACAGCACAATTAACTTTCTGTGAAAGTAGGTTGCAAGCTCCAGAATCTTGATGTCTTATAACTATTATATCAGGATGCATTGCATTCAGAGTCATTGCAGTATCGATAAGAGTTTCACCTTTTTTAATAGCTGAATTTACTATATTCATTGACATTACATCAGCACCCAATCTTTTACCCGCAAGTTCAAAAGAACTTTGAGTTCTGGTAGATGGTTCAAAAAAAAGATTAATTTGAGTTTTACCTCTAAGAATATCTAATTTTTTATTCTTACTCTTATTTAATGAAATGAATTGCTTAGCGTCATCTAAAATAACGTTTATATCTGAAATAGATAAATCTTGAATTCCTAATAAGTTTTTTTGAGAAATTTTAACAGCTTTCTTGAATGATGTTGCCATTAAAACCAACTCTATAGCTCCTTAATAGCTATAAGGCAAGTTATTAATTATTTAAATAGTCGATTGCACCCTGAAGTATGAATGTAGCAGCATTTTTGTCTATATTTTTAGTTCTTTTACTCACGCTGACATCAAGTTGGCTTGAAAGATTAAAAGCACCTACTGTAGATAATCTTTCATCCCAAAGAACAGTTGGTATTTCTATCTTTTTGGAAATCATAGTACTTTTATCCCTAATTGATTGAGAGGCTTTACCATGACTTCCATCCATATTTATTGGGTCACCAATAATTATTGCCCGAATACTATTTTCTTCTATTAATTTTTTTAAATCATTAATTAAACTATCTAAAGAAATAAAATTCACTGTATGAAATGGTGTAGCTATTAATCTTTTATCATCACATATTGATATACCAATATTTTTAGTGCCCATATCAATACCAAGTAGTCTAGCTTTTTTATCAATTTTTTTCTTTAGTTCATCAATAGTGATCATGTTGTATTTTTCTATTATAATGATAGATCTAAATATCATATGGCAATAGATCTTAAAACAGTAAAACATATATCAAAGTTGGCAAGAATCTCGATTGAAGAAAAAAAAGCTAAAAAACTGGCTGGTGATTTAAATTCTATTTTTGAATTTATAGAAAAATTAAACCAACTTGATACTGATAAAGTAGAACCACTAACATCCATAGCAGAAACAAAACTTCAGCTAAGACATGATAAAATTAAATCTGAGAATATTCGTGAACAAATTTTAAAAAATTCACCCAATGAAAACAAAGACTTCTTCGTCGTACCAAAGGTGGTAGAATAATGTCCAGCATTGTTGATTTAACACTTGTAGAATTAATTAACAAAATTAAAAAAAAAGAAGTTTCATCTAAAGAAACAACAAATGCATATATAGAAAGATGTAAAAAATCAAAAAAACTAAATTCTTTTATTACTGAAGATTTTGATCAAGCTTTAAAAAAAGCTGATGCATTTGACAATAATCCCAATTTTGAAAAAAAATTACCAGGTATACCTATAGCTGTTAAAGATTTATTTTGCACAAAAGATTTAAGAACTACCGCAGGAAGCAAAATTTTAAATAATTTTATTCCCACATATGAATCTACTGTAACAAACAATTTATGGGAAAATGGTGCAATCTTACTTGGAAAATTAAATTGTGATGAATTTGCAATGGGATCATCTAATGAAACTAGTTTTTTTGGAAATGTTCAAAATCCAATTGGTGAAAATCTAGTTCCAGGTGGATCTTCGGGTGGTTCGGCATCTGCTTTAGCTGCAAAGTTAACTCCTGCAACCATTGGAACTGATACTGGTGGATCAATTCGTCAGCCTGCTTCATTTACTGGAACAGTTGGACTTAAACCAACTTATGGAAGTTGTTCAAGATACGGTATTGTTGCTTTTGCTTCATCATTGGATCAAGCAGGCCCAATGACAAGAGATGTTAAAGATTGTGCATTAATGTTTGAAGTAATGAGTTCATTTGACAAAAAGGATTCTACTTCAATTGATTTTGAAAGAGATAATTATTTAAATAAATTAAAAGATACAATTAAAGGTAAAAAAATTGGAATCCCCAAAGAGTATAGAGTAGATGGTATGTCAAAAGAAATAGATGAACTTTGGCAAAAAGGAATAAAAATAATTAAAGAGGCCGGAGCTGATGTAGTTGATATTTCACTTCCTAATACCATGTATGCCTTGCCTGCTTATTATATTGTTGCTCCAGCTGAAGCTTCATCGAATTTGGCAAGATATGATGGTGTTAAATATGGCTTCAGATCTAAAGGTGAAAATTTAATCGACATGTATGAAAAAACAAGATCAGAAGGTTTTGGTGATGAAGTTAAAAGAAGAATTTTAATTGGAACTTATGTTCTTTCATCTGGATACTACGATGCATATTACTTGAAAGCCCAAAAAGTTAGAAGGTTAATTAAAAATGATTTTGATCAAGCCTATAAAAACGTTGATGCCATTCTAACTCCATCAACACCAAGTTCTGCTTTTAAAATAGGTGAAAAAACAAATGATCCTGTATCAATGTATTTAAATGACATATTCACCGTTCCTATCAATTTGGCAGGTTTACCAGCTATATCTATTCCCGCAGGTATTGATGCAAAAGGGTATCCATTAGGATTACAAATAATAGGCAAAGCTTTTGATGAACAAAATATTTTTAACATTGCATATACAATGGAAAAACATATTAACTTCAAAAATGAAATAAAGAGCTGGTGGATGTAATGACCAAAAACAAATCAGAATATTTGATAAAAAGAAATGAAAATGAATACGAAGTAATAATCGGGCTTGAGGTACATGCGCAAGTTCTATCAGAGTCAAAACTTTTTTCAGACTCACCAACTAAATTTGGGGCTGATCCTAACACTCAAGTCAGTTTGGTTGATGCAGCATTTCCAGGAATGTTACCAGTAATAAATGAATTTTGTATAAAACAAGCAGTAAAAACTGGAATAGGCTTGAATGCTAAAATTAATAAAAGATCTATTTTTGATAGAAAAAATTACTTTTATGCAGATCTTCCTCAAGGTTACCAAATTTCTCAGTATAAAAATCCCATAGTAGGTGAAGGATCTGTAATATTAGATTTACCATCAGGAGAAAAAGTAGTTGGAATTGAAAGACTACATTTAGAACAAGATGCAGGAAAAAGTATACATGACATTGATCCACAAAATACACTTGTTGATTTAAATAGATCTGGTGTAGCTCTTATGGAAATTGTAAGCAAACCGGATCTTCGATCTTTAGATGAAGTAAATGCTTATGTTAAAAAACTTAGATCTATTATGAGATATTTAGGAACTTGTGATGGCAATATGCAAGAAGGATCTCTAAGAGCGGATGTTAATGTATCTGTTAGAAAAAAAGGTGATAAAAAACTTGGCACTAGATGTGAAATTAAAAATGTAAATTCAATAAAATTTATGCAGATGGCCATCGAATATGAAGCTAATAGACAAGTTGATTTGATTGAAGATGGTGGTTCTGTTGATCAAGAAACCAGACTTTTTGATACCAAAAAAAATCAGACTAGATCAATGAGATCCAAAGAGGATGCACATGATTATAGATATTTTCCAGATCCAGATTTACTACCTTTAGAATTTGATGATCAATTTATAAGTAATTTGAAAAAGGAAATACCAGAATTACCAGATGTAAAAAAAAAGAGATTTATTGAAAAATTTAATTTATCACCATATGAAGCTAATATTTTAGTATCTGATATAGAAACTTCTAAGTATTTTGAAGAGGTTATAAAAAATTCAGATGTTAAAATATCTACCAATTGGATTACTGGCGAGTTGTTCGCTTTATTGAATGAAAAGAATCTAGAAATAACACAAAGCCCAATTTCATCAAAAAATTTGTCTAAATTGATCAATTTAATTAAAGATGGCACAATATCAGGTAAAATTGCAAAATCTGTTTTTGAAATAATGGCTGAAGGCGACAAAGATCCGCAAATAATTATAGATGAAAAAGGCCTTAAACAGGAGAGTGATCCTAAAGAATTAGAAAAACTAATTGATAGAGTAATTAAAGATAATCAAGACAAAGTCAAAGAATACAAATCTGGCAAAGACAAATTATTTGGTTTTTTTGTAGGTCAGGCAATGAAAGTTTCTGGGGGCAAAGCTAATCCTCAATTAGTTAATGAGATATTAAAAAAGAAACTTAAGTAGAATGAGTTCAGATATTATTGTTAATAAAAAAATTGTAGAGTATATAAATAATAATTCAACAAAACTTCATCCAGTTCAAAAAGAGATCATTTCATACAATGAGCAACTGGGAGATATAAAAAGAATGCAAATTTCATTATCTCAATGTCATTTTTTACATTTACTAATTAAGTCCTCCAAAATTAAAAAAATTTTAGAAATTGGAACCTTTACTGGATTAAGTACACTGTCTATGGCTTTAGCTTTACCAGAAAAGGGATCAGTTTTTGCGTTAGACAAGAATCAAGAAACTAGCAATATTGCTTTAAACTTTTTCAAAAAAGCTGCTCAAGATCATAAAATTAAAATGATTATTGCACCAGCATTAGAAAGTTTAAAAAATTTAATTTATGAAAAGCATAAATTTGATTTGGTATTTATTGATGCTGATAAAGAAAATTATAAAAATTACTTCAATGATTCAATTGAACTAGTAGACAAAGATGGATTAATAGTAATAGATAATGTTTTATGGCATGGCGAAGTTGTTGATGTTAATAATCAAGATAAATTAACTACAAGTATAAGAGAATTTAACACCTATGTTAATGAAGATAAAAGAGTTGAAAATTTAATTATTCCTGTAGGTGATGGTTTAAATGTTTGTAGAAAATTATAATGTTTCATATTTCTGGTTTTTATAAGTTTAAAAGGATAAAAAATATTAAAAAAAATAGAGAATTATTAAATAATTTTTTTACCAAACATGGAATAAGAGGAACCGTTATTATTTCTCTTGAAGGTATAAATGGTACCATATCATCAAAAAAAAAAGAATTACAATTAGCACTATTAAAAATTAAAAAAATTTTTAATATTTCTAAATTTGATAGTCAAAACTTTGCTATAAATAAATTTCAAATATTTCACAGAGGAAAAGTAAAAATTAAAAAAGAGGTAGTTCCAATGGGATTAAAAATAACAAAAAGAAACACTAAACACCATATCGAACCTAGCAAGTGGAATAAATTAATCGCCAACAAAAAAACAATTTTAATTGATGCTAGGAAACCTTTTGAATTTAATGTTGGAACATTTAAAGGAGCAATTAATCCTGAAATAAATAATTTTAGAGAATTTCCAAAATATCTCAAAAAATTAGATAAAAACCAAAAGATAGCAATGTTTTGTACAGGTGGAATAAGATGTGAGAAGGCTAGTGTTTATCTTGATAAAAAAGGTTTTAAAAATATTTATCAGTTAAAGGGAGGGATAATAAATTACTTAAAAAAAGTTAATAAAAGTAAAAGTTTTTGGAATGGTGAATGTTATGTCTTTGATAATAGAATTTCTTTAAAACATGGTCTTCATACTGGTACTTATGCTATGTGTAGTGGATGTAGAAAACCAGTATCGTTTAAAGATAAAAAGTCTAATAGGTATGAAGAGGGTGTATCATGTCCAAATTGTCACGATAGTTTAACAACTTCCCAAAAAGAAAGATTTAGAATGAGGCAAAAGCAAATAAATCTTGCAAAAAAACTTGGAAAGAAGCACATATTCCAAAAAGAATATTAAAATGAACTTATTAAAGGACAATGTTCCAAAACTAGTTAGAAAGCTTGCTGTACCTGCAATGGTAGGTACACTTTTTCAAACGCTTTATAATATTGTTGATACTTTTTTTGCAGGTAAAATATCTCCAGAAGCACTTTCAGCTTTAAGTAAATCTTTTCCAATTTATTTTATTATTATTGCTACTTCGATCGGTGTTACTGTTGCAGGAACTTCTTTAATCGGCAATAGCATAGGAGAAAAAAATAATAAAAAAACATTATATTATTTTTCTCATATTGTTTACTATGGAATTTTAGTTTCTATTTTTATTACATTTTTAGGATTAAATTTTGCTGAGAATGTATTTTTTTTAATGGGATCAACTGATGAAGTTGTTTCGTTAGGTCTTGATTATACCAATATAATTTATTCAGGTTCAATATTATTTATTTTAGTTGTTTCATTAAATTCATTACTTCATGCTGAAGGTGATACTAAAACTTATCGAGATGTTTTAATTTTATCATTTCTTTTGAACATTTTATTAAACCCAATTTTCATCTTTGGTTTTTTATTCATTCCAGCGTTTGGAGTTAAGGGAATTGGTATAGCTACAATTATTTCTCAGTTTGTTTCTTTTATAATTATTCTTTTTAAGGTTATCAAAAATCCAAGAGTATTAAAAATAACTAATGAATTTTTATTGCCAAAATTTATATATTTTAAAAATATTTTTTTTCAATCTATGCCTATTACTATATCAATATGCGGATATGCTTTAGCAGCTGCAATAATCTTTACATATGTTGGACAATCTGGAGAGTATGCAGTTGCAGGATATGGTGTTGGTACACGTATAGAACAAGTAGTTCTTCTTCCAATATTGGGAATTAATACTGCTATTATATCTATTATAGCTCAGAATTATGGTGCAAGAAATTTTGATAGAATAAAGCAATGCTATTTTACAGCAATACAATATGCTTTTATTATTATGTTAACATCAGGAATAATAGTTTTTATTTCAGCGGGATTTATTACCAGTATTTTTTCAAGTGATCCTGAAGTAATTGAATATGGAAAGAGATATTTAAAAATATCTGCTTTTGTATTACCAGCTTATCCAGTCTTTTTTCTATCAAACGGTTTTTTTATGGCATTAAAAAAGTCAGAAAATGCTATGATTTCTAACTTTTTTAGAAATGTATTAAATCCAATTTTAGTTTTTTATATTGCTAAACATATAGATGCGAGTTTTGAGACATTCTTTTGGATATGGGTTGGTATTAACTGGTTTTTTTCAATTTCTTACCTATTTGTAGTAATTTATTATTTTAAGGCGAAATTAAATAAGTCTAGCGCTGTCGTTCATCCATAACCATAAATGATTAGAAAAAGATCTTCTAACAAATATATTTAAATCATTATTATTCTTATTATGAATAATCACATCAGTATGATTAATTAATGTTTGTGTAACTGCACCTTTTAAATTTTTAAATTTATTAAAATTAAATGGGCACCCTGCAGATAGTAATTCATAAGCTTTAGTACCTTTTAAATTAATTATCACCCAATGATCAGTTACATTGGTAACTGATCCAATTTTAACTTTTGATATTGAATTATAAAGTTTATCCTCTAAATCATCTATTTTTTTTGGATCAACTCTATTATTTGAATAAACTAACCATTCATCAGGGCTAAGCCACAAAATATTTAAGCTATCATTACCTGAGGATGTATTTGGATCTACTGGAGGAATTATAGATAATTCCTTTCCTATTTTGGTTATAAAATCTCTACTTCTACCCCTCAGGTTAATTTTTGCTGTAGGTCCAAGCTCAGAAATTTCTATTTCCGAATAGTTTTTTGAATCATTAATTGGTGAATTATAATTAAGCATTTAACCTCTTGTTTTCTTTATCTAAAAATACCGTATCTGTTATTGTTACATTAATAGTTTTATCTTTCATAGGAACAAACATTTTTTGTCCCTTTAATTTTCTTCCATTTTTTACTACAGCAAGTGCAATTGATTTTTTTAAATTAGGACTATAGTAACTTGATGTAACATGACCAAGCATTTCAACTGGTTTTTTATTTTTTTCAGCAACAATTTGTGCTCCTTCTTCCAGTACTTCTTTAGGATCGTCTGTTAGTAATCCTACTAGCTGTTTTCTGTCTTCTCTTATTGTGTCGCTTCTATATAAAGATCTCTTACCTATAAAATCAAATTTCTTTTTACTTATTATCCAATTCATTTGTAAATCTACAGGAGTCATTGTTCCATCTGTATCTTGACCGGCTATTATAAAACCTTTTTCTGCTCTCAGTAGGTGCATTGTTTCTGTTCCATAAGGAGTAATATTAAATTCTTTACCTGCTTCAAAGCATTTTTCCCAAACTGATTTTCCATATGAAGATTGGATATTAATTTCGTAACTATGTTCACCAGTAAAACTAATTCTCATCACTCTGCATTTAATATTATCTATAAGCCCATTTTTGTAGGACATGTGTGGAAATTCTTTATCTGACAGACTTAAATCTGGAATTATCTTAGATAGAATTTTTTTAGAATTAGGTCCACAAATACTTACAGTAGCATATTGATCTGTAACTGATGTTAAAAAAACATCTAATTCTGGCCATTCCGTTTGTAGATAATCTTCTAATTTAGAAAGAACATTAGCAGCTCCCCCAGTGGTAGTTGTCATTAGGTAATGATTTTCTGCTAATCTTGTTGTAACCCCATCATCGTAGACCATTCCATCCTCATTTAACATTAACCCATATCTACATTTTCCTATTTCTAATTTTGACCAAGCATTAGTGTAGACTCTATTTAAAAACTCAGAAGCATCACTTCCTTGAATATCTATTTTTCCAAGTGTTGAAGCGTCAAGTATTCCAGCACTATCTCTAGCGACTTTACTTTCTCTTTGAACAGCGTCATGCATGTTTTCATTTTTTTTCGGATAGTACCAAGCTCGTTTCCATTGTCCCACATTTTCAAATTTAGCTTTCTTTTCAACATGCCAATCATGAATAGGAGTTTTTCTAGTTATATCAAAAAACTCACCAACATTCCTACCAACTATAGCGCCAAAAGTTAATGGAGTGTAAGGAGGTCTAAATGTAGTTGTTCCCAATTCACCCATTTTAACACCAGCGGTTTCAGCTATAATTCCAAGAGCATGCATGTTAGATAATTTCCCTTGATCAGTAGCCATACCTGTTGTTGTGTATCTTTTAACATGCTCAATTGATTTAAAACCTTCTCTTAAAGCTAATTTAATATCATTTGCTGTAGAATCGTTTTGAAAATCTAAAAATGGTTTAGTTTTTCCCATAGGTTTATCAGATGGAAGTAGCCAAATATTTTTTTTGTCAATTTCTTTTGAGGAAATAATTTCTAAATTTTTATAATCATCATTATCAACATTTAAAAATTTGTTTGTTGAATTAAGTGAATTTTTTATTATTTCATCAATCTCAAAATCACCATTGCAAGATCCGATACTTATTTGATCCAATTCTGATTTATCTGGTAAAAAAACATTATCTTCATCTCTGAATTTAAGTTTACCACCAGATTGAGTAAATAAATGTACCCTTGGTGTCCACCCCCCTGAAATTCCCAAACAGTCGCATTCTTCTTTTATTTTTTTTCCTATAACATCAGTACCATCATCAGACAGTTTCATAACTTGAATAGAATTGATTTTCTTGTAACCCTTTGTATTAACAACTGTAGATTTCCAATGAATTTTAATACCTATTTTTTCAGCTTCTTTAACTATTAGAGAATTAGTTTTATCTCTTATATCAACTACTGAATTAACAATTACACCACTGTTATTTAAGGAGATTGCAGTTTCATAAGCTGAGTCATTATTTGTAAATAAAGATATTTTTTGTCCACATTTAACTCCATAGAAATCTATGTACTTTTTGATAGAAGAAGAAAGAATAATACCAGGCCTATCATTATTATTGAAAATTAACGGTCTTTCAATCGCTCCTGTAGCTATAATTACTTTGTTTGCTCTAATTTTCCAAAGTCTTTGGCGAATTTTATCTTTTTTTTCATTTAAATCTAAATGATCAGTTAAATTTTCTCTAGCTAAAAGATAATTATAACTATGATAAGCAGCCAATGATGTTCTTGTTTTTATAGTTAAATTTTTAAGAGAATTTAATGATTCAATTTCTTTTTTTAACCAATCATTGGAATAAGAATTATTTATTTTAAAACATTCATTTTGTTGGAAAAGAGTAGTTCCACCTAAGATATTTTTATCGTCTATTAATACCGTATTTAAATTATTTTTAGCTGCTGTTTTTGCAGCAATTATTCCAGATATACCTCCTCCGACAACTAAAACATCACAGTGCATATATCTATGATCATAAATATCTTTATCTGATTGAGTAGGTGATTTACCTAGGCCTGCAGATTTTCTTATAAAGTGCTCATATAATTTCCAAAAATTAGCAGGCCACATGAATGTTTTATAATAGAAAGCTGCCGGTATAAGAGGTGAGAAAAAATTGTTTACTGCACCTATGTCAAAATTAACGCTTGGCCAGCAGTTCTGGCTTGATGCTTCTAAACCTTCATATAACTCTATCTCAGTTGCTCTTGTATTAGGTTCAGTCATGGAAGGATCATTTCCTAATTGAACAATTGCATTAGGTTCTTCAGAACCACATGCCATTATTCCTCTTGGACGGTGATATTTAAAACTTCTTCCTACAAGGTGTATATCGTTTGCTAATAAAGCCGACGCCAAAGTATCACCTTTAAATCCATATAAAGTTTTACCATCAAACTTAAAAGATATTCTAGACGTTTGATCAATAAACTTGTTATTTGTTATTCTTAAATTTTTGCTCATTATTTAATAGGGGGTTTTTCACCCATTTTGTATACAGCATGAATTTTATCGTTTGAAGTATCTCTAACCATATTAAACCACTTTCTACATCCGTGTGCATGGTTCCATCTTTCAAGCTGAACTCCTTTAATATTCTTTCTCATAAATAAGAATTCTGCCCATTGATCATCACTTAATTCAGTAGGTTGTTTTGGTCTAACAATGTGTGCTTCACCACCAGCAGAAAATTCGCTTTGATCTCTTTCACCACAATATGGACAATTAATTAAAAACATTAGTGTGCTACAGCAGCTGCTCCATGTTCATCAACAAGATCACCACTTACAAATCTATTAATATTAAAATCAGCATTTAGTTTATGAGGCTCATCGTTAGCAATAGTGTGTGCAAATAAATCACCTGAACCTGGTGTAGCTTTAAATCCACCAGTTCCCCAACCACAATTAAAATATAATCCTTTAATGTGTGTTTTACTAATTATTGGACTTGCGTCAGGACATATATCAACAATTCCACCCCATTGTCTTAACATTTTCATTCTACTGAAAATAGGGTAGAGCTCTAGTATTGCTTTTAAAGTTCCTTCAACAACGTCATGACTTCCTCTTTGAGTGTAAGAAATATAAGCATCTGTTCCAGCGCCAATAACTAATTCTCCTTTATCTGATTGGCTTACATAGGCGTGAACTGCATTGGACATAACCACAGTATCTATGATTGGTTTGACTGGCTCTGATACCAATGCTTGTAAAGGTTTGCTTTCTAATGGTAATTTTAAATCAACCATATTTGCTAAAACACTAGAATGGCCAGCAGCAACAACTCCAATTTTTTTGGTTTTTATAAAACCTTTAGTAGTTTCTATACCTTGAACAGAATCTCCATTTCTTTTAATTCCTTTAACTTCACAATTTTGAATTATATCGACACCCATAGCATCAGCTCCACGAGCATAACCCCAAGCAACAGCATCATGTCTAGCTGTACCAGCTCGTCTTTGTAAAGTTCCTCCTAATACTGGATATCTAATATCTTGTGATGTATTTATTATTGGACAAAATTTTCCAACTTCTTCAGTATTTAACCAAACAGCATCAATACCATTTAATCTGTTAGCATGAGTTCTTCTTTTTAAATCTCTTACATCTTGAAGGTTATGAGCCAAGTTCATTACACCTCTTTGACTAAACATTATATTGTAATTGAGTTCTTGTGTAAGGCCTTCCCATATTTTTAATGCATGATCATATAGTCCAGCGCTTGCATCCCATAAATAATTTGAGCGAATGATAGTAGTATTTCTTCCAGTATTACCACCACCTATCCAACCTTTTTCAACAACTGCTATATTTTTCATATTGTGTTTTTTAGCCATATAGTAAGCTGTAGCTAAACCATGACCACCACCTCCAATTATTATAGCGTCATATTCTTTCTTAGGTTCAGGATCTCTCCATGCTCTTTGCCAGTTTTCATGGTAAGTAAAAGCGTTTTTAATTAGTGAAAATATGGAATATTTGTTTTTCATAATTTGCACAAAAATACTTTATAAATATTGAATATTCAATGATTTCAAGTTACACACTAATAACAAAAAAGGTGAGGTGGGTGAGCTGGTTTAAACCAGGAGTTTGCTAAACTTCCGTACGTTATAATGGCGTACCGAGGGTTCGAATCCCTCCCTCACCGCCATTAATAGAGCGGTCTATTTTTAAAAAAATCTATTATTTCAACAGGTTGCTTTTGAACAATAAAGTTATACACATTATAGTTTTCCAAAACTCTTTGAACATAGTTTCTTGTTTCTTTAAATTTAATTAATTCGATCCAATTTACATAATCTATTTGATTTTTTTGAGGGTTTTTATTTATTTTTTTCCAATATCTAACTCGTTTTGGTCCAGCATTATAAGCTGCTATTGCAAAAGGATAGGAACCATCATACTCAAGGAGTAGCCCAGCTATGTAATGAGAACCTAAATTAATATTATATTCAGGATCTCTTGTTAATCGTGATTTTGAATAAGGTAACTTAGCTTGTTTAGCAACAATCTTAGCCGTGTATGTCATTAACTGCATCATTCCTTTTGCGCCTGCAGAACTATTAGCAGAAGTATCAAATTCACTTTCTTGTCTTATTATCGATAAAATAAATGCAGAATCAGGTATTTTTCTTCCATTGATTATTTTTGGAGTACCAATAATTGGGTAGTTATAATTATTGATAAATCTTTTTTCATAAGATGCTAGTTTTGCTATCTGAATTGCAAAATCATATCTGGATATGTTTGTGGCTAATTCTGCAGCAAAAATTTCACTTCCTTTTTCAATATTATCCAATGCAAGATGCCTTAGAATATGCTTGGTATATTTTGATTTATCTAGTTCATTTAACAAATAAACAATTTTAACAAGATCTTTTTCAAAAAACTTTTTCTTATATTCTTGGTCAAAATTTTCCTTCATGCTTAAACTAAATTTTTCATCTGGATAAACTTTCATAAATGATAATTGACCGTAATAAGTAGTTAGAAATTTAGCAGACTCTCTATACCACTTTATACTTTTATCTTTGTTACCAAGCTTTTCATGAGCTCTACCAAGCCAATAGGCACCCCTAGATAAACTTATTGGATATCCAACTTCATTATAAAATTTTTCAAAGTGATCGATAGCCAATATAGGATCATCTAAAAAACTAAGTGCTATCCATCCACTCATCCATTCCGCTGCTGCAAAATCTGGACCTTCGGTCATTGCGTGCTTACTTGCAATTGCATAGGCCTGTTCATATCTTTTTTTATAAATTAATGATCGTGCTATGATACGTCTTTCATTCCACCATTTTTCTGGTCTTACAAGATATTCTTTTGTATTTTTTACTTTTAATAAAATTTCTAGTGATGACTCTAATCTTCCTCTTTTTCTTCTCCATTTAAGCCGATCATAATCCAAACCTGGATCATTTTTATATTTATATGGAACTTTAGATATAGCATTATCGACACCATAAGATTTACTCATTAATAATTGTCTTGCTGTATATAAAAGTTCTTCTTCTTTAGGCAAATATCTAAGTAGTCTACGTAAATCCCAATATTTATTTTCCCAAGCTAAATATTCAGCTCTATTTATATAATCTTTTTTATTAAGATATTTTTTATATTTTTTTCTAAAAAATCTTAAATCAGATTTAGATAACTCTGCTGTAATCCATCCTTTTTTAATTAAATTTGTACCTTTATTAATTTGTCCAGTTGCAATTAAACTTTCACCAAGTGCCATTTCACCATAACCACTTAATGGTGGATTATTCTCAAACCATTCAATAATTTTTTTAGGAGAGATTGTTTTCGTAGACATTTTATGTTCTGACAAATATTTAATTCTACCAATTCTTGGGTAGTTAGGATTGTTAATGATAAATTGTTGATAATCATAAAAACTTGCTTTATTTCCTCTAGTTATTAAATGCCTCCATTGAACAAAATTATATATACTTTTGTCTTTAGATTTTTTTGCCAATTGAATTGCTTGTGTCCATTTGCCTTTTTCAAAAGATTCAATTGATCTTTTTGCTAAAGAAAATTTTTTCTTTGAATAATATTTTGATTTTTTAGCTGCTTTTTTAATTGTTTTTTGAACTATTTTAGGTTTGATTTTTGGAACTATAATTCCAAGTTTTGTTACTTTTTTTTCTTTTATTTTTTCTTCTTTTAGTTTTTTTTCAACTTTTTTTATAATTGGCTTCTTAAGGGGTTTTATTATGTTTATAGAAATTTTTTTTTCTTTAACCTCAGGTTTTAAAATAGGTTTTTTAAGTGGGTAAATTATATTTTCTTCAGAATATAAATTGTTTTTATGCAAAATTATTGAAAACAACACTAGAGAAAAAAGAATAATTTTTTTCATATTTTTTTGTAAATGAATATATAATTTATGTTATATATGTTATAAATATTTATGTTCAAAGGTTCAAATGTAGCTTTAATCACACCGTTTAAAGATAATAAGCTCGATACAGAAGCTTATATCAAGATTATTCATTTTCATTTAAAAAATGGGACTAATGGTCTTGTTCCAGCTGGTACTACAGGAGAGTCTCCAACTTTAAATCATGATGAGCATCAAAAAGTTATAGAAATATGTATAAAAGAGTCTAATGGTAAAGTTCCTGTTATTGCTGGGACTGGATCTAACTCAACAGAGGAAGCTATTTCTTTAACCAAACATGCTGAAAAAGTAGGAGCTGATGGAGCATTAGTGGTGACACCATATTATAATAAACCCACTCAAGAGGGTTTGTATCAACACTATAAGGCAATAAATGATAATACAAATCTTCCAATTATAATTTACAATATTCCAAGTAGATGTGTGATTGATATGTCTGTAGATACAATGTCAAGATTATTTGAACTTAAAAATATTGTTGGAGTTAAAGATGCAACAGGAGATCTTAATAGAATTGATCAAACAATTAAAAAATTAGGACCAGAATTTATTCAGCTTACAGGTGAAGATGGTCTTGCTTTTGAGTTTAATAAAAGAGGTGGTGTAGGAATAATTTCTGTAACAGCTAATATTGCACCTAAATTATGTTCTGATTTTCAAAAATATTCAAAATCAAAATCTGATAATGAAATAAAAGAAGCTGAAAGAATTGATCAAATGCTACAACCATTACATAAAGCTTTGTTTATAGAAAGTAATCCAGCACCAGCAAAATATGCTGCGAAACTTTTAGGATTATGTAATGATGAAATTAGATTACCTTTAGTTAAAATTAAAAAGGAAACACAGGAAGAAGTTAAAAAAGCTTTATCATCAGCTAAAATTTTAAGTTAATGAAAAAAAAAGCCAGTTCTGGTTTAAAAATTATATCTATTAATAGAAAAGCTAGTTTTAATTTTTTTTTTGAAAAATTATACGAAGCAGGAATTGTATTAAAAGGATCTGAAATTAAATCTATAAGAAGTGGCAAAGTAAATATTGCCGAGTCTTATGCTATAGAAAAAGATGGTGAAATTATTTTAGTAAATTCACATATACCAACATATAAAGAAGCAAGCTATTCAAATCATAATCCAAGAGAGGATAGGAAACTTTTATTAAATAAAACAGAAATAAACAAATTAATTGGCAAAATTAATAAAGAAGGTTTTACTCTAATACCAACCAAAATTTATTTTAAAAAAGGTAAAGCAAAAATTGAGATTGCAGTAGCAAAAGGTAAAAAACAATACGACAAGCGACAAACAAAAAAAAATAGAGATTGGGATAGAGATAAAGCTAGATATGTTAGAAAAACAAGCTAAAAAAATTTATTTAGGATTGGGATCCAATTTAGGAAATAAAAAAAAAAATATAGAATTTGCAAAATTTTTACTTCAACAAAATAATAAATTTACAATTGTTAAAACCTCAAGTTTTTATAAAACAAAATCTTATCCCAATTATAAAGATCCCTTTTTTTTAAACATTGTAATTGAGGGAAAGACTATATTAAAACCCTTAGATTTGTTTATTTTTGTTAAACAAATTGAATTTATGCTTGGAAGAAAAAAATCATTCAAAAATGCTCCTAGAGTGTGTGATATTGATATTTTAGATTATGATCAAAAAGTTTTTAAAATTAAAAATAAAAATGATTTTATTTACATTCCTCATCCACGGCTACATCAAAGAAATTTTGTGCTTTTACCATTATTTGAAATATCAAAAAACTGGATATATCCAAAAAAAAATAAGAAAATAAGTGATTTATTAATTAACTTAGGACCAAATAATCTAAGAACTATTAAACTTATCTAAATTCATATATAAATAAATAATGTTAAAATCTGACGATCTAATAAATAAAGTAAAATCTTATAACAAGTTTCTTAACCCGGAAACTTTAAATAAAGCATACCTCTTTGCTATTAAAGCCCATGAAAATCAAAAAAGAGACTCAGGTGATCCATATGTTATTCACCCAGTTGCAGTAGCCAACATTCTTACAGAATTAAAATTAGACAGTGCAACAATAGCTACTGGTTTATTACATGATACTATTGAAGACACTCACGCTACATACCAAACAATTAAGAATGAATTTGGTCAAGAAGTAGCAGACTTAGTAGAAGGTGTGACAAAGATTTCTGTTTTTGAAAATCAAGCTTTATCAAATTCTAAAGCTGAAAATTTTAGAAAATTAATTTTAGCAACATCAAAAGATATTAGGGTTTTATTAGTAAAAATTGCTGATCGATTACATAATATGAGAACAATTAATTCCATCGATAATGTTGAAAAAAGAAAACGCATCGCAAAAGAAACAATGGAAATTTATTCACCTCTTGCTGACAGGATGGGAATGAATAGAATTAGAGATGAGCTGGAAGATTTATCTTTTGATGTATTAAATTCAAAAGCTAGAAAATTAATAAAAGATCGTTTAGATCTTATTAAAGATAATAACTTAATAAGTTTTAATGCTGTTTCTGATAAACTTTCTAATTTACTCAAAGAAAATAATATAAATGCAAAAATTTTTGGAAGAGAAAAAACTCCTTTTTCTCTTTGGAGAAAAGTACAACAAAAAAGAATTTCATTAGAACAAATCACTGATATTATTGGATTTAGAATTATAGTTGATGATATAACTTCTTGTTATAAAGCATTAGGAGTTTTTCATAGTAAGTGGAATTGCATCCCAGGAAGATTTAAAGACTACATATCATCACCAAAAATAAATAAATATCAATCTTTACATACAGCAATTATTGGACCAAATAAAAGACCTATTGAAATTCAATTACGAACTATGCAAATGCATGAATTTGCTCAAAGAGGTATAGCTGCTCATTGGAAATATAAATCATCAGAAAAGTTCAACTCTTTAACTTGGAAAGAGTATGACTGGTTGGCCGATTTAGTTGAAATTATTGACAAGAATGAAAACCCTGAAGATTTTTATGAATATACAAAACTTCAAATGTTTCAAGAAAATGTATTTTGTTTTACACCTAAAGGATCAATAATTAAATTACCAAAGGATGCAACACCTATAGATTTTGCTTACGCTGTGCATACACAAATAGGTGATACAGCAATAGCCTGTGAAATTAATGGAAAAGAAAGTCCACTCCAATCAACTTTGGCAAATGGTGATGTGGTAAAAATTATTGCGTCAAAAAATGTTTCACCATCATTACATTGGTTATCATCTACAAAAACTGGAAAAGCCAGAGCATCAATAAGAAGATATTGGCAATATAGAGAAAATAAAAAAACACTTAAATTAAAAAAATATAATACTACGCTGTGGATTTCTCTACCAGACCAACCTGGTCGACTAGGTGAAGTCACATCTATGATTGGTGAAAATCATGTTAATATTTCAAGTGTGGAAATGACAGAAAAAACAGAAAAAAACATCAATTTTAGATTTAATTTAATAATTCATGATTTGAAAAACTTTACAAAACTAATCAGTGAGTTAAAACAAAAAGAATATAATTTTAAAATAATAAGACATAAAAATAAAAAATATGCTTTCTTTAAAAGACTCTTTGGCGGTTTTAAAAAGAACTAAGGCACTTCTTGAAGGACACTTTATTTTATCATCAGGATTACACTCATCTAAATATGTCCAATGTGCAAAACTTTTAAGTTTTCCATACTTATCTAAAAAAATATGTCTTTCATTAAGCAAAAAGATTAAAAAAAAATTTAAAAAAATAGATCTAATACTAGCGCCAGCCATGGGAGGTATAATTATTGGCTATGAAATTGGAAGACTTCTTGGAAAAGAAACTATTTTTTGTGAAAGAGTAAAAGGAAAGTTTCGATTAAGAAGAGGTTTTTTTATAAAAAAAAATTCGAAGGTTTTAGTAATAGAAGACGTTATTACAACAGGAAAATCAAGTTTAGAATGTGTAAAATTAATTAAAAAAGCAAAAGCTAAAAATATTGGTTTTGCTTGTATTATTAATAGATCAAATAAAAAAACACTTAAGATTAAAAATAAAACAATAATTTCACAGTTAAAAATTGACATACCTACATATAAAAAAAAAAAATTGCCGCTTTCTTTGAAAAAAATTCCTATTAGCAGTCCTGGTAGTAGATATCTCAAATGAAGAGACTTGGTATTAACATTGATCATATAGCAACTCTTAGAAATGCAAGAGCTGAAAATCATCCAAATATTTTGTCTGCCGCTAAGTTTGCAATGAAATGTGGTGCTGATTTAATAACCATTCATTTAAGAGAAGATAGAAGACATATAAATGATAAAGATTTGAAACTTTTATCGAAAATAAAGTTTATACCGTTAAATCTTGAAGTCGCACCAATTAACAAAATGATTAAAATTGCATTGAAAAATAAACCAAAAAATGTGTGTATTGTTCCAGAAAAAAGAAATGAAATCACCACAGAAGGAGGTTTAAATTTAAAAAAAAATATAAATAAATTAAAAAATTTTGTTAGAGTATTAAATAAAAATAAAATTAGAACAAGTTTATTTATAGATCCAAATATTAAAAATATAACAATATCAAAAATTTTAAATGTAAAATGTGTTGAATTTCATACTGGAAAAATATCTAGAAAAATTAAAGCTAACAAAAATTTTAAAAACGATCTAAAAAATTTTATTAAATGTGTAAATTATGCTACTTCTATAGGAATTGAAGTTCATGCAGGCCATGGTATAGATTATAAAACTGCTAAAATACTATCTAAAATAAAATTTAT
>CACIWJ010000002.1 GCA_902590365.1 uncultured Pelagibacteraceae bacterium
TTGAATATTTTATTAAGTCATTTAAAAAAAATATAGAAGTTTTTGATACACCATCTTATTTTAAAGATATTAATAAATATCATCAAATAATTCATGAAACTGATTTAGCTAATAATTTTAGTGAATATTATAAAAAAAATAAAAAAAAACTTTCAAATTATATGCAAAAAGCTATCGCTAATGGAAATAAATATTCCTCAAAAGAATATGCTGAAGCAATCGATTTTATGAAAAGAAGTTATGAGTCTTACAAAGAGGTTTTTGAGGATTACCATGGAGTATTATCACCATCTAGCCCAGGTGTTGCACCCAAAGGTTTAAAAAGTACAGGTACAGCTGAATTTAATAAATGTTGGTCTTTTATGGGAACACCTTGTATTTCTCTTCCTTTACTTCAAGGTGAAAATAATTTACCTTTAGGTGTTCAGTTAATTGGTGATAAATATGACGATCTTAGATTTTTAGGGATTGCTAGGTGGCTGGAAAAAGAAAGCAAGGAATTCAATGAATAAAATAACGACAATTATAGGTTTATCTTTTGCAATATTTTTTTTAGTTGGTCTTGCAACAACACTTACAAGATCAATGATGATTACGTTTTGGGATGTTCTACCTGTTTATATATTGATGGGTATTGCAATCGTTATGATGGTGTACGAAGCTTTTTTTGATAAAAAATAGTCATTTTTTAATTAATGAAATCTAGTAGTTTTTTTAATATTTTTTTAGTCTTACTAGTAGTATATTTTTTTATATTAATTTTTTTATTTTTTTACCAAAGAAAATTACTTTATCACCCTGGTGAAAATAATTATTTAGATGATGCATCACTAAATCATAAGATCGAAAAAATATATATACCTTCTGATCAAAAATTAGTTGCGTGGCATTTTAAAAAAAATCCAAAATATAAAACATTGCTCTTTTTTCATGGAAATGCTGGTAAAATTGATAATAGAATTTATAAATTAAATGAACTTTCTAAGCTTGATTTAAATTATTTAATTTTTGCATACAGAGGTTTTAGTGGAAATGATGGAAAACCAAGTGAAAAAGGATTGTACAAAGATGCAAGGGCAGTAAAATACTGGCTTAATTTAAACAATATAAAAGACAGCGAAATAATTTTATATGGAGAGTCACTCGGTACTGCAATTGCAGTTGATTTAGCTAAAGAATTTAATTTTTCTGGAATAATTTTAGAGTCACCATTTACATCGATGGTTAAGCTTGCTAAAAAATATTATCCTTATTTACCTGTTAAACTTATTTTAAAAGATAAATATGAAACAATAGGAAAATTAGATCAAATTAATTCACCAATTTTAATTATGCATGGAGCGAAAGATACTATTGTTCCTTTTGAAATGGGTTTAAAAATTTATGAAATTGTAAATAGTCCTAAATATAAATACTTTAATGATAATGATGACCACATGATGGATTATAATGAAGATCTAGTTCAATCTATCAGAAATTTTATAAAAACTATTGATATTAATTAAATTGAGTAAAAGCTTTTGCAAATTGTTCTGCTTTAAAAATTTCTAAGTCATCTTCTTTTTCGCCCAAACCCAAAGCAATAATTGGTAATTTATATTTTTTTGCAATAGCAATTAAAATTCCACCTTTTGCAGTTCCATCTAGTTTAGTCATAATTAATCCTGTAATTGAAATTATCTTATTAAACTCTTCAACTTGATTAATTACATTTTGTCCAGAAGTTGCATCCAAAACTAATAATACTTCGTGAGGAGCATTAGGATCGATTTTTTTTGTTACATTTGCAATTTTTTTATATTCTTCCATTAAATTTTTTTTATTTTGTAATCTTCCAGCAGTATCTATTAAGACATGTGTAAATTGTTTTTTTATAGCTTCATCAACAGCTTTATATGCAACAGATGCAGGATCAGAACCTTGTGTTGATTTGATAATTTCTACATCTATTTTTTTAGCCCAATTTTCTAATTGCTCAATGGCTGCAGCTCTAAAAGTATCTGATGCTGAAAAAATAACTTTGTTACCATTTGATTTTAATATTTTTCCTATTTTTCCTATTGTTGTAGTTTTTCCTACTCCATTCACTCCTGAAACAAGAATAGCATTCAAATCACTTTTATTTTTAAAGAAATTCTCATTTTCCAATGGTGACATTAAATTAATTATATAAGTTTTAAGAATTGAATTAATTTCATCAACTTTATTTTTATTAGGATCAATTTTTTTTTCTGCAATTATATTTCTAATTTCTGCAGATGCTACGACACCTACATCAGACTGAATTAAAAAATCTTCAATTTCATTAAGTGTCTTATCATCTATTTCTTTTTTTATAATTATTTCTTTAAGACCAGATGTAAAAGTAGAAGCACTTTTTTTAAAACCTAATTTAAATTTTTCAAAAATACCCATTAAATTTTAATTTTGATTTGATTTATACTAGAAACAGGCCCACTCATTGAAATATTTTCACTTTCATCTATGTATATTGATAGCTTTCCTAGTTCAAATTCTATTTGAGTTTTATTATTTACTTTACCATTAATTTTTGCAGCATAGGCAGTTGCACATGCTGCTGTCCCACAGGCTTTTGTTAGGCCAGCACCTCTCTCCCATACTTTAACTTTAATGTGATTCTCATCAATTATTTTTGCTAAAGTGACATTACATTTTTTAGGAAACAATTTATCATTTTCAATTTCTGGTCCAATTTTTTCTAAATTAAAATCTTCTATATTATTAATAAAAAAAACAATATGTGGATTTCCAACATTTACTGCAGTGCCTCCAAAATGTTCTTTATTATTTTTATCAATAATTTTGTAATTTAAATTATTAGTATTAAGCTCTTTTATTAAAGGAATTTCATTCCATTTAGTTTTTGCTGAGCCAATTTTTGTTTCTACCAATTTTTCTCCTAAAATTTTTGACTCTAAATTTCCAGACTCAGTTTCTAGCATAATCTTATCTTTATTCATTTCTTTTGATAATAAATAAGCTACACATCTAGTTCCATTTCCACAGGCACCAGATGTACCTCCATCTGAATTATAAAATTCTATACCAGCATCTGTTTTTTCATTTTTTTTTATAAATATAAGTTGATCACAGCCAATAAAGTTTCTATTACATATTTTTTTTATTTGATCATTTGTTAATTCAATATGATTATGTCTTTGATCAATGATTACAAAGTCATTTCCTAGGCCGTCCATTTTAAAAGCTTTGAATTCCATATAATAATACTTAACTTATTTATTGACTTTTTGAAGCTCTATTATAGTTTATCGCAGTTTCCGCAAAATAAGCAATTTGCGGTGTCTTTGGCAACAAAGAGATCGACACCAGTCAGCGAGGGTTCGCCCACTGGTGCGATGGCTGCTGGGTAAAAATATGTTTGAAAATTTGGCAAATAAATTTGAAGAAGTTTTTTCTTCTCTAAAAAAAGCACCGTCACTTGACGAAAAGCAAGTTGATGAAGGACTAAGAGGTATTAGGCAAGCTCTTTTAGAAGGAGATGTTTCATTGGATGTTGCAAAACAATTCATTGAAAATGTTAAACCAAAAGTTTTAGGCCAAGAAATAATTAGGTCCACTTCACCAGGGCAAATGGTGGTTAAAATAGTTTATGATGAACTAGTAAAATTGCTTGGTGAAAAAAATGAAGATATAAATTTAAACGCAGTTCCACCAGTTCCTATGATGTTGGTTGGACTTCAAGGTTCTGGAAAAACAACTACAACTGCAAAATTAGCAAAGTTTTTAGAAAAAAACAAAAAAAAGAAAATTATGATGGTCAGTCTTGACGTCTATAGACCTGCTGCTCAGGAGCAGCTTAAATCACTTGGCGATCAAAATAATATTTTAACATTACCAATAATTGAAGGGCAATTGCCAGTGGATATTTGTAGAAGAGCAATTAGTGCAGCAAACCTTAATGGTGCAGAAATAATATTATTTGATACAGCAGGAAGAACTCAAATTGACCTTCAAATGATGAGTGAAATTAAACAAATAGAAAATATAATTAAACCAGCTGAAACCTTTTTAGTAGCAGACTCTCTTACAGGTCAAGTTGCTGCAGAAGTAGCAAAAGAATTTAAAAATACGGTTAATCTTTCAGGAATTATTTTGACTAGAGCTGATGGTGATGCAAGAGGTGGTGCCGCAGTAAGTATGAAGTATGTTTCAAATGTTCCTATAAAATTTTTAGGTATTGGAGAAAAAATTGATAATTTAGAAGTTTTTCACCCAGATAGAATAGCGAACAGAATTTTAGGAATGGGAGATATTGTATCTCTCGTTGAAAAAGCATCTCAAGATTTAAGTGAAGAAAATTTAAAAAAAACTGAAGAAAATTTAAAAAAAGGTCAGTTTTCTTTAGAGGATTATTTATCGCAATTACGTCAAATGAAAAAAATGGGAGGAATTGAAGGTGTTATGTCTTTTTTACCAGGCGTATCGAAAATTAAATCACAAATGGAAAATTCAGGAATAGATGAAAAAATTATTACAGAAAATGAAGCTGTCATTCTATCTATGACAAAAAAAGAAAGAGAAAATCCAAAAATTATTGACGGCTCAAGAAAAAAAAGAATTGCTAATGGCTCAGGTACAAATATTGCCACTATCAATAAATTGTTAAAACAATTTAAAATGATGTCTGAAATGATGAAAAAGATGTCGAAAGGAAATATGAAAGGAATGGCAGACAAAGGAATTCCGCCAGAACTTTTTAATCAATTAAAATAAAAAAAGGAGAAAAATGTTAAAACTGAGACTATCAATGGGAGGAACAAAGAAAAGGCCAGTGTACAAAATAGTAGTGGCTGACAGTAGATTTGCAAGGGATGGAAGATTTATTGAAAAATTAGGTTTTTTTAATCCTCTATTACCAAAAGAAAAAAAAGAAAGAATTGGTTTGCAGCCAGAAAGAATTAAATATTGGCTAGGTCAAGGAGCACAACCAACGCTTCGTGTGGCAAGAATTCTTGGAGAAAATCAATTAATGCCGATGCCAGAAAAAGGAAATAATCCTTTAAAAGCTATTCCAAAAAAAGATAGGAAGAAAGAAGCTAAAGAGGAAGCTCCTAAGGCAGAAGAGAAAAAAGCAGATGCACCAAAAGAAGCTCCTAAGGCAGAAGAGAAAAAAGCAGATGCACCAAAAGAAGCTCCTAAGGCAGAAGAGAAAAAAGCAGATGCACCAAAAGAAGCTCCTAAGGCAGAAGAGAAAAAAGCAGATGCACCAAAAGAAGCTCCTAAGGCAGAAGAGAAAAAATAAATATGTTTGTTGCTACTGTTTTCACTCTCTATCCAGATTTATTTCCAGGGCCTTTTAGTGAAGGCTTATATGGAAAGGCATTAGAAAAAAAAATATGGAATTTACAAAAAGTAAACTTAAGAGATTATGCAGAAGACAAACATAAAACTGTTGATGATACGCCGTATGGTGGTGGATCAGGTATGTTAATTAAGCCAGATGTGATTGGCAATGCATTGGATAAAAATACAAAAAAAGGTGAAAAAATAATATTTTTAACACCAAGAGGAAAAGTATTTAATCATGAATGTGCTAAAAAATTTTCGCAAGAAAAAATCATAAATATAATTTGTGGACACTTTGAGGGAATTGATCAAAGAGTTATAGACTCAAGAAATATTGAGGAAATTAGTATTGGTGATTTTGTTTTATCTGGTGGTGAAACAGCATCTTACGTTTTCTTAGACGCGATTTTAAGATTAATTCCAGGAGTTATTGGTAATGAAAATTCAGTTGCAGAAGAAAGCTTTGAAAATGGACTTTTAGAGTATCCTCAATACACAAAACCTCAAATTTGGGAGAAAAAAAGTGTGCCCAATGTCCTTTTGTCAGGAGATCATGCTAAAATTAAAGACTGGCGTTTACTCCAATCTGAGGCTATAACACGCGACCGTAGGCCAGATTTATGGCAAAAATATAATAAAAAAAATTAATTTGACTAACTTAAAAATGAAAACAATTGAAGAAATTAATCAGGCTAATGTTAAAAAAATAGCTGCAGAAAAAAAACTGCCAAATTTTTCTACAGGAGATATTGTTAAAGTTGGCGTCAGAATCACAGAAGGAAAAAGGGACAGAATTCAGTATTTTGAAGGAGTTTGTATTGCAAAAAAAAATAGAGATATCAATTCATCTTTTACGGTTAGAAAAATATCTTTTGGAGAGGGAGTTGAAAGAACATTTGCACTTTATAGTTCAATAGTTGACTCAATAAAGGTTATAAGATCAGGTAAAGTAAGAAAAGCTAAACTTTATTATTTAAGAGATAGAACTGGTAAATCAGCAAGAATTGCTGAAAAAATAAAAAAGAAAATTGGTATTGAGATAGATACTAAACCAGAACAAGTTACTGAAGAAAATGTTGCTCCTCCTGTAGTAGAGAAAGCAACTACTGAAGCTCCAAAAGCTGAGGTTCCAAAAACTGAAGCTCCAAAAGCTGAGGTTCCAAAAACTGAAGCTCCAAAAGCTGAAGAAAAAAAAGAAAGTTCAAAAAAGAAAAAATAATTTTTTTCTAAATGCCTAAAACAATATACGATAAAATATGGAATGAACATCTTGTTCACCAACAAAACGATGGTACATCATTACTTTTTGTTGATAGACACTTAATTCACGAAGTTACAAGCCCACAAGCTTTTGAGGGTTTAAGAAATTCAAACAGAAAAGTTAGACAACCAAAACTAACATTAGCTGTAGCAGATCACAATGTACCTACAACTGATAGATCTAAAGGAATTTCTGACAAGGAATCAAAACTACAAGTAGATACATTAGAAAAAAATTGTAAAGAATTTGGAGTACAATTATTTGGTATGAATGATAAACGTCAAGGTATTGTTCATATAATTGGACCTGAACAAGGATTTACTCAACCTGGAACAATTATAGTTTGTGGAGATAGTCATACAGCAACTCATGGAGCTTTTGGATCATTAGCCTTTGGTATTGGAACGTCAGAGGTTGAGCATGTATTAGCAACCCAAACATTAGTACAAAAAAAATCTAAAAATTTTAGAATTAATGTTAATGGAAAACTTTCTGTTGGAGTAACATCTAAAGATGTAATATTACAAATAATTGGGAAAATAGGAACAGCCGGCGGAACAGGATATGTAATTGAGTATGCTGGAAATGTAATATCTTCATTAAGTGTTGAGCAAAGAATGACAATTTGTAATATGACAATTGAAGGTGGTGCAAGAGCAGGTTTAATTCAGCCAGATGAAAAAATTTTTAAATATTTAAAAGATAAACCAATGTCTCCTAAAAAAGATAATTGGGATAAAGCTATGGATTATTGGAGTAGTTTAAAATCTGATAGTGATGCAAATTTTGACAAGGAAATAACTTTAGATGGAAAAGATATATTGCCTATGGTTACATGGGGAACTTCACCGCAAGATGTTGTTTCTATTGATGGCAAAGTTCCAAATCCAAAATATGAGACAAATGAAGATAAAAAAAATTCAATTGAAAGATCATTAAAGTATATGGGCTTAAAACCTGATACTGCTATTAAAGAAATAAAGATAGATAAAGTATTTATAGGAAGCTGTACCAATGGAAGAATTGAGGATTTAAGAGATGCAGCTAAAATTCTAAAAAATAGAAAAGTAGCAAACCATGTTTATGCAATGGTTGTGCCTGGTTCTGGATTAGTTAAAGAACAAGCTGAACAAGAAGGATTAGATAAAATATTTAAAGATTCAGGTTTTGATTGGAGAGAACCAGGCTGTTCCATGTGTTTAGCGATGAATGCAGATAAATTAAAACCTGAAGAAAGATGTGCATCGACCTCAAACAGAAATTTTGAAGGTCGTCAAGGAAGAGGCGGTAGAACACATTTAGTGAGCCCAGCAATGGCCGCAGCTGCGGCTATATCAGGAACATTAGACGATGTTAGAAAATACAGAAATTAAATGAAAAAATTTACAACATTAAAGGGTATTCCAGCTTATCTTCCAATTGTTAACGTTGATACAGATATGATAATTCCAAAACAATTTTTAAAAACAATAAAAAGAACTGGACTAGGAAAAAATCTTTTTTTTGAAATGAGATATGACGATAATGGAAAAAAAATTGAAGATTTTATATTAAATAAAGAACCATTTAATAAATCAAATATTTTAATAACAGGAAAAAATTTTGGTTGCGGATCTTCAAGAGAACATGCACCTTGGGCTCTTTTAGATTTTGGAATTACTTGTGTAATCAGCTCAAGTTATGCAGATATTTTTTATAATAATTGTTTTAAGAATGGAATTTTACCAATAACTATTTCTGAAGAAGAAATAAAAGAATTATCTAATTATTCTGTAAGAAAAGAGGAAATAAGTATAGTTTTAGAAGACCAAAAGATTCTTTTTGGAAATAAAGAAATAAAATTTGAAATTGATCAATTTAAAAAAAAATGTTTAATAGAAGGTTTAGATGATATTGCTTTATCTCTTGAGCAAAAAACAAAAATTGAGATTTTTGAAAAAGATTTAAAATCAAGTAAACCATGGATATTTAATGATTAAGGTAAAAAAAAGAAAAGTATTACTTTTACCTGGCGATGGAATTGGACCAGAAGTTATCCATGAGGTAAAAAAAGTTATTAAATGGTTTAATTCAAAACGATCCTTAGATTTTGAAATGGATGAAGATTTAGCAGGAGGTGCATCTTATGATAAACATGGAACTCCAATAACCGATGAAGTTTTTTATAAAGCTCTAGAAAGTGAAGTAGTAATGTTAGGTGCGGTTGGGGGGCCAAAATGGGATGGTCTTGAATTTTCAAAAAAACCAGAAAGAGCATTATTAAAACTTAGAAAAGAATTAAAGTTATTTGCAAACTTAAGACCAGCAATATGTTTTAAACAATTAGTTGATGCATCAACTCTTAAACCAGAAATAGTTTCTGGTTTAGATATAATGATTGTTAGAGAACTTACAGGAGGAATATATTTTGGTGAACCTAGAGGGATTAAACCTATAGACAACGGAGAAAGAAAAGGAATTAACACTCATTCCTATACCAGTAGTGAGATAATAAGGGTAGCTAGAGTTGCTTTTGATTTAGCAAAAAAAAGATCAAATAAAGTTACATCATGTGAAAAATCAAATGTAATGGAAGCTGGCCAACTTTGGAAAGAAGAAGTTCAGGCATTACATGAGAAGGAATATAAGGAAGTAGAATTAAATCATATGCTTGCTGATAATTGTGCTATGCAGTTATTAAGAAATCCTAAGCAATTTGATGTAATTGTTACTGATAATTTATTTGGTGATATTTTGTCGGATCAAGCATCCATGTTAACAGGTTCATTAGGTCTTTTACCCTCTGCATCACTTGGTGCAAAAAATAAAGATGGTGAAATGAGAGCAATGTATGAACCTATACATGGCTCAGCTCCTGATATTGCTGGAAAAGGATTGGCGAACCCAATTGCAACAATTTTAAGTTTTGCTATGGCGTTAAGATACTCTTTAGACCTGGATAAAGAAGCAGACGATTTGGAAAAGGCAGTACAAGATGTACTTAATGAAGGTCTAAGAACAAAGGATATAGCTGAAAAAGGGAAAAAAGAAGTATCTACCAAAGAAATGGGAGATGCGATTATTTCAAAATTGAAATAATTATATAATTCAAATAAAATAAAATTATGCCAACTTACAATGCCCCAGTAGAGGATATGCTTTTTCTTTATGATAAGCTTAGAGATAATAAAAACTATCAAGAAATTGATAAGTATAAAGATGTAACTACTGATCTTGTAAAAAATATATTGGAAGAAGCAGCTAAAATTAATCAAAATTTAATACTTCCACTTGCAAAAACTGGTGACGAAAATCCTACAGTTTTAGAGAATGGAATAGTCAGAACTCCCCCAGGATATAAAGAAGCTTATAAAAAATTTATCGATGATGGATGGACATCATTATCTTGTGATCCAAAGTATGGTGGACAAGGCATGCCAAGAACTGTAAGTGCATTTTTTGATGAAATGATATCATCTTCAAGTTTAGCTTTTAAATTATATAGTGAATTAACTTTAGGTGCTTACAACTGCATTCATCATCACGCAACTGATGAAATAAAAGATAAATATCTTCCAAAAATGGTTGAGGGTAAATGGAGTGGGACTATGTGTTTAACTGAACCAGTTTGTGGAACAGACTTAGGACTACTTAAAACAAAAGCTATAGAACAACCTGATGGTACCTATAAACTAACTGGACAAAAAATGTTTATAACATCAGGTGATCATGATTTAACAGAGAATATTATTCATCTAGTAATCGCTAGGGCATCTGACTCACCTGCAGGAACAAAAGGAATAAGTTTATTTTTAGTTCCAAAATTTATTGTAAAAGAAGATGGAACAATTGGACCTAGGAATGGAATATCAACAGGTTCTATAGAAACGAAAATGGGAATAAAAGGTTCAGCCACTTGTGTACTTAATTTTGATGAAGCGACGGGCTATATGATTGGACCAAAAAATAAAGGATTAAGTCAAATGTTTACAATGATGAATTTAGAGAGAATTGTTGTAGGTATTCAAGGTTTAGGAATATCAGAAATTGCTTACCAAAATTCATTAAGCTACGCAAAGGAAAGGAAGCAGGGAAAAAGTAATAAAAATAATTCTCAAAATGGAACAGCAGATTTTATTATTGAGCATGCAGATATTAGAAAATCTTTATTAACTATGAAGTCAATTATTGAGGGTGAGAGAGCTTTATGCTTCTGGTTATCCCAGCAAACTGAAGTAAGTTTATATCATAAAGATCCAAAAATTAAGCAAGATGCAGTAGATTTGGTTTCGTTGATGACTCCAGTTGTTAAATCTTTATTTTCAGACATGGGGATGGAAATAACAAGCGATGCTATGCAAATTTATGGTGGGTACGGATATACCAAGGATCAAGGAATTGAACAACTGTATAGAGATAATAGAATTACACCTATTTATGAAGGCACTAATTCTATCCAAGCAATTGACCTAGTTTTTAGAAAACTAGTAAATAAGAATGGAGATATAATAGAAAAATATATCAATATGATGATAAGCGATTTAGATCAAAGTGATAAAAATTTAAAACCATTCGTAGAAAAGTTTAAAATATATATAGAAAAATTAAATATTTTTTCAAAATGGATTAAAGAAAAGATAAAAAGTTCAAAGGATGATGCAAATGCTGCATCAAACGACTATTTAAAAGTTCTAGGATATGTAGCAGTTGGATATTCTTGGCTTAAAGTATTAGAGGTTAGTTATAAAGACTATTCCAATAATAAAGTTTTTTATGAGGATAAAATACAAACTGCTAATTTTTATTTCAATAGAGTTTTGCCAAGAGTAGAAAGTCATTATTTATCTGCAACTACTGGAAGTAAGTATATAATGGATTTTAAATTTAACTAATTATGAGTCATTACGATACAAATTTAGATAAGAATAATGCAAACTTTGTTCCATTAACTCCACTTTCTTTTTTACAACGAGCAAAAGATATTTATCCAAATTATGAAGCTATAATTTATGAGGACAGGAAATATACATGGAGTGAGGTTTATAAAAGATGTGTTAAGTTTGCTAGTGCTTTAAAAAAAATTGGCATTGGCAAAGGAGATACAGTGTCGTTCCTAGCTTTTAATACTCCAGAAATTTTTGAAGCGCATTACTCAGTTCCTATGACTGGAGGAGTTCTAAATACAATTAATATTAGATTGGATGCAAAGACTATTGCCTACATTTTAGATCATAGTGATGCCAAGGTGTTAGTTGTAGATAGACAACTTCATATAGAAGTTAAAAAAGCACTGAGTACATTAAAAAAAAAAATTACTATAATTGATATTAACGATAAATTTGCTGATCAATCAAAATTAGAAAAAATTGGTGATTTAGAGTATGAAGAGTTTTTAAATACAGGTGATGAAAATTATATTTGGAAAATGCCAGAAGATGAATGGCAAGCTATTTCATTAAGTTATACTTCTGGAACGACAGGAAATCCAAAGGGAGTTGTTTATCACCATAGAGGATCATATTTAATGTCCACAGGAAGTGCCACTGCTTGGAATATGCCTAATAGATTAAATTTTTTAACAATTGTACCAATGTTTCATTGTAATGGTTGGTGTTATCCTTGGACTATTCCGATGCTCAATGGACGAACGATTTGTCTTCGAAACATTGATATTAAAAAAATATTTGAATTAATTGATAAATACAATGTAACTCATTTTGGAGGAGCACCTATTGTATTAAATATGATCACTGGGGCACCTGAAAGTGATCGAAAAAAACTAAAACATAAAGTTTATGTATTAACTGCTGGAGCTCCACCACCTAGTATTATTTTTAAAAAAATGAAGAGTCTTGGTTTTGAAGTAATGCATGTTTATGGTTTAACCGAAACGTATGGACATGTAACACAATGCGCATGGAACGATTCATGGGACGAATTAGAAGAAGAAAAACAAAACGAGATTAAAGCTAGACAAGGTGTGAGATATCCTAATACAGAAGGAGTAACAATTATGAACCCCGAGTCGATGAAAGAAGTTCCTAAAGATGGAAAAACAATAGGTGAAATAATGATAAGAGGAAATGTAGTAATGAAAGGGTACTTTAAAGATAAAGATGCTACTGATAAAGCAATGAAGGGCGGCTGGTTTCATACAGGAGATTTAGCAGTAATGCATCCCGATGGTTATGTAAAAATACAGGATAGATCTAAAGATATAATTATTTCTGGTGGTGAAAATATATCATCAATTGAAATAGAAAACACATTAGCAAAACATCCCTCTGTATCTATTGCAGCAGTAGTAGCAAAACCTGATGAAAAATGGGGTGAGGTGCCTTGCGCATTTATTGAAATGGTTAAAGATAAGCCAGTTACAGAAAAGGAACTTATTTCTTTTTGTAAAGAAACTCTTGCAAACTTTAAAGTTCCCAAAAAAGTTGAGTTTTGTGAACTTCCAAAAACATCAACAGGAAAAATACAAAAATTTGAATTAAGAAAAAAGGCTAAGGAGCTAACCTGAATTTAGACGTTAACGAAAAAAAAGTGTTCGTCTCAACGGGCGGCCTAGATTTTGAAAAAGAAAAGCCATCAATTTTGTTAATGCATGGTAGCGGATTAACACATATTGTTTGGTCTCTTCACGAGCAATTTTATGCCTCTCAAGGTTTTAATGTTTTATCTGTTGATCTCCCTGGACATGGAAATTCTGAAGGGCCAGCATTAAAATCTATTGAAGAGATATCGAACTGGATAAAATCCTTAATGGAAAAAATAAATATTTCAAAAATTAGCATTGTAGGACATTCCCAAGGATGCCTCGTAGGTATAGATTTTGCATCAAGATATTCAAACTTAATATCAAGTTTAGTTTTAGTTGCCGGTTCATACAAAATGCCAGTTAATCAAGATCTAATTGATTTAGCAGAAGCAGGAGATGAAAAGGCTGTTTTACTTATGATGAAATGGGGTTACGAAGGCTCTAAGGCATTTATTGGTGGAAATCCTGTAAAAAAAATTATTAATTCTTCTAGAGAAATAAGAGAAATTTTATCAGTAGACTTAAACGCTTGTAACAATTACAAAACTGGAAAAGATTCTTTAAAAAAAATTAGTTGCCCAACATTATGTATATTTGGAGATTTGGACAAAATGGTACCACTAAAAGTAGGAAACAATATGTCAGAATTAATTAAAAATTCCAAAACTAAGGTAATACAAAATTGTGGGCATATGATTATTTTTGAAAAAGCTTTTGAAATGAGAAAACTAGTTAAAGAGTTTTTAATTGAAAATAAAAAATGAAAAAATATTTTATTGCAAAATCAAGAAGATTAAGAAGCACACCGTATTCTTCAAGAATTGAAAAGCAAGGAGTAACTGCTTACACAATTTACAATCATATGCTTTTACCAGCAGGGTTTAGTTCTTTAGAAGACTCATACTTTCATTTAAAAGAAAATGTGCAAGTTTGGGATGTTGCTGCTGAAAGACAGGTTGAAATTTCAGGAAAAGACTCAGCAGAATTAGTTCAACTTATGACTTGCAGAGATCTTTCAAAATCAAAAGTAGGAAGATGTTATTATTGTCCAATAATAGACGATAAGGCAGGTTTAATAAACGACCCTGTAATATTAAAACTAGATGAAGATCGATGGTGGATTTCTATAGCTGACTCAGATGTAATTTTGTTTGCAAAAGGATTAGCAATTGGAAAAAATTTTAAAGTTAAAATTTTTGAACCAAATGTTGATATTTTAGCAGTACAAGGACCAAAATCTTTTGAACTTATGGAAAAAATATTTGGAAAAAAGATTACCGAAATGAAGTTTTTTGGTTTTGATTATTTTGAGTTTGCTGGCGCAAAACATTTGATAGCAAGATCAGGATGGTCGAAACAAGGTGGTTATGAAATTTATGTTGAAAATACTAAATCTGGACTTGCTTTATATGATAAATTGTTTGAGGCTGGGAAAGAGCTTAATGTAAAGGCTGGATGCCCAAATTTAATTGAGAGAATTGAAAGTGCTTTACTATCATATGGTAATGATATGGATAATGATGACAATCCGCTAGAATGTGGACTAGATAAATATGTTAATTTAGAAGCTAATATAAATTTTCTTGGAAAAGAAAAATTAAAAGAAGTTAAAAAAAAAGGTATTACAAAGAAATTGATGGGAGTAATGATTGAAGCAAAAGAAATTAATATGTCAAAATCCATTGAGCTATTTAACGATAAAAATTTAAAAATAGGTGAACTAAGATCAGGAACTTACTCACCACACTTTGAAAAAGTAATAGGAATTGCAATGCTGGAAAAACCTTATTGGGAAGTTTCACAAACATTTAAAATATCAATAAATGATAGTACTTTTGAGGGAAAAGTTTGCGATTTGCCTTTCATTTAGTATAACTAAATCATCATGGATGTAGCAATAGTAGGAGCAACAGGAAATGTTGGAAGAAAAATTATAGAAGTTTTAGAAAAAAAAAACTTTCCTATAGATAATTTATATTTTGTTGCATCTTCTAAAAGTGCAGGATCAAAATTAAAATTTAAAGATAAAGAAATAGAAGTTGAAAATTTAGAAACTTTTGATTTTTCAAAAGCAAAAATAACTTTTTTTTCTGCGGGTGGAAAAATTTCTGAAAAATATGTTCCTCTTGCAGCAAAACATTCTGTTGTTATAGATAATTCAAGTCATTTTAGAATGGATCAAGATGTACCTTTAATTGTACCTCAAGTTAATTCACATGATCTGAAAGATATAAAAAAAAATATAATTGCAAATCCAAATTGCTCGACAGCTCAACTTGTTATAGTTTTAAAACCTTTACATGATTTATTTAAAATTAAAAGAGTAGTTATTTCTACTTATCAATCTACATCTGGTGCAGGCAAAGCCCCAATGGATGAATTGGTAGAACAAACTAAACTTTCGTTAGAAAATAAAAAAATTACTTCGAGAAATTTTACTAAACAGATTGCATTTAATGCAATTCCACATATTGATATGTTTGTAAACGATGGATATACCAAAGAAGAAATAAAAATGGTAGATGAGACAAAAAAAATTTTAGATAAAAGTATTGAATTAACAGCTACGTGTGTAAGAATTCCCGTAATGGTTTCTCATGCAGAGTCATTGAATATAGAATTTGAAAAACCATTTACTTTAGAAAAAATTCATGAGGTCTTAAATAATGCTGAAGGGTGTAAAGTTTTAGATGAAAGAAAAAATGGAGGATATATTACCCCAGTTGAAGCTGAGGGAAAAAATGAAACTTTTATTTCTAGAATTAGAAAAGATAATAGCAATAAAAATACAATTAATCTTTGGTGTGTATCTGACAATTTGCTAAGAGGTGCAGCATTAAATTCTGTAGAAATAGCTGAAGCATATTTAAAAAATAAATAATGAAAGAAAACAATCCTTTATCACCTCATATTCAAATTTATAATTGGCATATTTCTTCTCTAATTTCTATTTCTCATAGAATAACTGGTATTATAAATATAATTTTAATAACCTTAATTTGCCTTTGGACAGCACTTTTACTCTTAGGAGATATTAATTATGAATTAATTCAAAAATTTTTTGAGACATTTTTTGGAAAATTTTTAATTATGGGTACAGTTTGGTCTTTTTCTTTTCAAATTTTAAGTGAAATCAGACATTTATTTTGGGATTTAGGATTAGGATTTGAATTAAAAACTTCTAAAATAACAGGTCTTTTAGTTATTTTTGGATCATTTATTCTAACAATTTTTGTTTTTATTTTAGGAAGAAATTTAATTTTATGATTAATGCTACCAAGAAGTGGATATTTTTAAAAATAAGTTCAGTTATACTTATGCCTTTAATGCTATGGTTTTTATTTAACCTGGTATCTTACTACGATAAATCTTACGATGAAGTATTATTATTTTTTACAAGTCAACCAACAAAATTTTTATTTTCATTATTCATTATTTTTGCTTATTTTTACTCTTCATTAAGTATTAGTGAGGTTTTTGAAGACTATATAGAGAGCGAAAAATTAAAATATGTCGCAAACAGATTACTCTATTTATTTGCTATAATAATACCTATATCAACATTATTATTATTATTTAAATTAAGTTTATGAATTCGTATAAAATTATAGAACATGAATATGATGTGGTTGTCTTAGGTGCCGGAGGTGCCGGATTAAGAGCCGCGGTTGGTCTAAGTGAGGCAGGATTAAAAACTGCATGTATATCAAAGGTTTTTCCAACTCGAAGCCATACTTCAGCAGCGCAGGGAGGTATTTCCGCAGCTTTAGGAAATATGGGTGAAGATGATTGGAGGTGGCACATGTATGATACAGTTAAAGGATCAGACTGGTTAGGTGACCAAGATTGTATTGAGTACTTATGCAAAGAGGCACCAAGAGCTGTTCTTGAATTAGAAAGATATGGAGTTCCTTTTAGTAGAACAAAGGATGGAAAAATTTATCAAAGACCATTTGGGGGAATGACAAAAAATTATGGAAATGAAACTGTGCAAAGAACTTGTGCAGCAGCCGATAGAACAGGTCATGCAATATTACACACAATGTATGGTCAAGCATTAAAACATAATACAGAGTTTTTTATAGAGTATTTTGCATTAGATTTATTGATGAAAAATGGGGAGTGCAAAGGTTTGATAGCCTGGAATTTGAATGATGGAACTATTCACAGATTTAGAGCTCATATAACAATAATAGCAACAGGTGGATATGGTAAAACATATTATTCATCAACATCTGCTCATACATGTACTGGTGACGGTAATGCTATGGTTTTAAGAGCTGGACTACCATTGCAAGACATGGAATTTGTTCAATTTCATCCAACTGGTATTTATGGTCATGGGACCTTAATATCTGAAGGTGTTAGGGGTGAAGGAGGTTATCTATTAAATTCTAAAGGAGAAAGATTTATGGAGCGCTACGCTCCAAAAGCAAAAGACCTTGCATCGAGAGATGTGGTAAGTAGATCAATAGCTTTAGAAATAAATGAAGGAAGAGGAGTTGGAAAAGAAAAGGATCATGTTCATCTTCATTTAAATCATTTAGATCCAAAAGTAATTGAAGAAAGACTTCCAGGAATCTCAGAGTCTTCCAGGTTGTTTGCAGATGTTGATGTTACTAAAGAGCCAATACCAGTTGTACCTACAGTACATTATAATATGGGTGGTATACCAACTAACTATAAAGCTGAAGTTATGACAGTAAATGGATCTGAAAAAATTGTACCTGGTATTATGGCAATAGGAGAGGCAGCGTGTGTTTCCGTGCACGGTGCTAATAGATTAGGATCAAATTCATTGATTGATCTTGTAGTTTTTGGAAGAGCTGCAGCAAAAAGAGCTGCAGAATTGGTAAAACCTGGCACTCCGCATGAAAAAATCTCAAATTCTGAAACAGATAAATGTTTGGAAAGATTCGAAAAATTAAGAAATAGTAATGGCGATAATAGAACTGCAGATCTAAGATTAGAAATGCAAAAAACTATGCAATCAAAATGTGCAGTGTTTAGGACAGAAAAAACTTTAAAAGAGGGTGTTGAAGAAATTAGAAAACCATATGAGGGAATGGAGTCAATATCTGTAAAAGATAAATCTTTAATTTTTAATACTGATTTAGTTGAAACTTTAGAATTTGATAACTTAATTAGGCAAGCAATAGTTACATTAGACTCTGCTTATGAAAGAAAAGAAAGCAGAGGAGCACATGCAAGAGAAGATCATCCTAAAAGAGATGATAATAATTTTATGAAACATACATTATCTTGGTGCGAAGGAAGTAAAACAAAAATTTCTTATAGAGATGTACATAGATCAACGCTGTCGAATGATGTGCAATACTTTCCTCCACAAGAAAGGGTTTATTAATGGTTCAAATAAATCTACCTCCAAACTCAAAAGTTCAAAAAGGTAAATATTATAAAGATAAGACTGGTTCAAAAAATATTAGAAAGGTTAATATTTATAGATGGGACCCTTCAAATGATGAAAATCCCCGTATAGATACATATGAGGTAGATATGGATAACTGTCCATCAAAAGTATTAGATCTGCTAAATAAAATTAAAAATGAAATAGATTCATCAATCGCCTACAGAAGGTCTTGTGCCCACGGTGTTTGTGGTTCATGTGCAATGAATATGGATGGAAAGAATGGGTTAGCATGTACTAAGCCTCATAAAGAGATTAAAGGAGATATTAATATTTATCCTTTGCCTCATTTAAAAGTTCAAAAAGATTTAATAGGAGATTTAAGTACATTGTATAAACAATACGAGTCCGTAGAACCTTGGCTAAAAAATTCAAAAAAAAATGATGATAAAGAAAATTTGCAATCTATAGAAGACAGGTCAAAACTTGATGGTCTTTATGAGTGTATAATGTGTGCTTGTTGCTCAACTTCTTGTCCTAGCTATTGGTGGAACGGCGATAAATATCTTGGACCTGCTGTGCTACTTCAAGCTTACAGATGGATAATAGATAGCAGAGATGAAGAAAGAAAAGAAAGGTTAAAGAAAGTTGCAGATGAATTAAAACTTTATAGGTGCCATACTATTATGAATTGTACAAATGCATGTCCAAAAGGACTTAATCCAGCAAAAGCAATTGCATCTATAAAAAAAATGCTTGCAACAAGCTAATTACTTATTTAAACAATTTTAGCCATGAATTTAATACAGCATTTTGTTGGTGGTGAGCTATTTTCAGGCTCATCTGATAAAAAAGGAAAAGTTTTTAATCCTGCCACAGGAGAACAAAAATCAGAAGTAATTTTAGCAAATAAATCAGATCTTAATAAAGCAGTTAGTATCGCCAAAGAGGCATTTGAATCTTGGTCAGTGAAACCAGCACTTCAAAGAGCTAGAGTTATGTTTAAATTTAAGGAACTAATTGAAAAAAACTCTGAAGAACTTACTGAACTAATTGTTTCTGAACATGGAAAGGTTTATGAGGATGCAAAAGGATCTTTAACTAGAGGATTAGAAGTTGTTGAATTTGCATGTGGAATTCCACAAGTTCTTAAAGGAGAATTTTCAGAAAATGTTGGAACAAATGTTGATAGCTGGTCTATGCGACAACCATTAGGAGTTGTTGCTGGGATAACACCATTTAATTTTCCAGCTATGGTCCCTATGTGGATGTTTCCAATTGCAATTGCATGTGGAAATACATTTATTTTAAAACCTTCTGAAAAAGATCCATCGTGTTCAATAAAATTAGCACAACTTTTAAAAGAAGCGGGATTGCCAGATGGAGTATTCAATGTGATTAATGGTGACAAAGAGTCTGTTGATGCAATTTTAGAAAATAAAGATATTAAAGCAGTGAGTTTCGTGGGCTCAACACCTATTGCAAAATATATTTATGAAAATGCAGCTAAGAATGAAAAAAGAGTACAGGCATTAGGAGGTGCAAAAAATCATTTAGTTGTTATGCCTGATTGTGACATTGATGGTGCAGTTAATGGTTTGATGGGTGCAGCTTATGGATCTGCAGGCGAAAGATGCATGGCACAATCTGTAGCTGTAGCTGTAGGAAGCATAGGTGATGAGCTTGTTTCGCGTTTATCAAAAAAAGTAGAAGCATTAAAAGTAGGTCCTGGTATGGATAAAAATTCTGAAATGGGCCCGCTAGTAACAAAAGAACATCTAAAAAAAGTAAAAGGATATGTTGATTTAGGTGTTAAAGAAGGAGCTAATTTAGTTGTTGATGGAAGAAACTTAAAGCTTCAAGGTTATGAAAATGGTTTTTTTATAGGGGGATGTTTGTTTGATAATGTTAAAAAAGATATGAGAATTTATAAAGAAGAAATATTTGGACCAGTTTTGTCAGTTGTGAGAGCTAAGACTTTTGAAGAGGCAACAAAGTTAATTAATGAACACGAGTATGGGAATGGCGTTAGTATTTATACAAGAGATGGAGATGCTGGAAGAACATTTGCTAGCAAAATTCAGGTAGGTATGGTTGGAATTAACGTTCCAATACCTGTTCCAATGGCCTTTCATAGTTTTGGTGGATGGAAAAGATCTTTATTTGGAGACAGTGCGATGCATGGAGTAGAGGGAGTGAGATTTTATACAAAATTAAAAACAATAACATCAAGATGGCCTTCTGGAATAAGATCTGATGCAGAATTTGTAATGCCAACAATGAAATAAGAAAAAAATATGAAAAAAATATCTTTAATTGGAGCAGGTCAAATAGGTGGAACATTAGCTCATTTAATTGGTTTAAAAGAGCTAGTTGATGAAGTTGTTTTATTTGATGTTGCAAGTGGTGTTGCCAAAGGAAAAGCTTTAGACATAGCCCAATCATCATCTGTTGATGGATTTAATGTCAAATTATCTGGAACAGATAATTATGAAGACATAAAAAATTCAGATGTAATTATTATAACTGCAGGCGTGCCAAGAAAACCAGGAATGAGTAGAGATGATTTACTAGGAATAAATTTAGAAATCATTAAACAGGTAGCTGAAGGTATAAAAAAAAATGCACCGAATGCTTTTGTAATATGTATTACCAATCCATTGGATGTTATGGTTATGGCATTTCATAAATATTCTGGGCTTCCAAAAAATAAAGTTGTCGGAATGGCGGGAATATTAGATAGCTCGAGATTTAAATTATTTTTATCACTTGAACTTAAAGTTCCAGTAAAAGAAATAGAAGCAATGGTTATGGGTGGCCATGGAGATACCATGGTTCCATTGCCAAGATTTACAAAAGTTTCAGGAAAACCATTATTAGATTTAGTTAAAGAAGGAAAACTATCATCAGAAAGGTTAGAAGAAATTAATCAAAGAACTAGAGATGGAGGTGCTGAAATTGTCAAATACTTAGAAAAAGGTTCTGCTTTTTACGCACCAGCAGCATCAGGTGTTCAAATGGCTGAAGCATATTTAAAAGATCAGAAAAAATTACTTCCTTGCGCTGTTCATCTGGATGGAGAATATGGTGTAAAAAATATTTTTGCCGGAGTTCCAGTTATAATTGGAAAAGAGGGTGTAGAAAAAATAGAAGAAATAAATCTAGACGAAAAGGAAAAAAATCAATTTATGCATTCAATAGAGGCAGTTAAAAAATTATGGGATGCAGCCTCAAAAATCGATAAGGATCTTTCTAAATAATAATGAATATTCACGAGCACCAAGCTAAGCAAATTTTAAAAAAATATGGTGCAGTTGTTCCTGAAGGAGTATTTGCATTTACAGTCGAAGAATTAGTAGAAAAAGCAAAATCATTAAAGACAGAAAAATTCGTTTTAAAAGCACAGATTCATGCTGGAGGTAGAGGAAAAGCGGGAGGAGTAAAAATTTTAAATACGATTGCAGAGCTAAGTACTGCAGCTAAAGAATTGCTAGGTAAAAATTTAATAACTCATCAAACAGGGCCTAAGGGCAGAGAAGTTAAAAGATTATACGTTGAAGTTTCTTCCAATATATCTAAAGAATTCTATCTTTCTTGTTTAGTAGATAGAGCAAGTTCAAAAATAGCATTTATTTCAAGTGATCAAGGAGGAATGGATATAGAGGAAGTTGCAAAAAAAATACCTAATAAAATAATTACAACTAAAGTAGATTTTGAAAATGAAATTTCAGATGCTAATTGCGAAAAAATTATAAAAATATTTAATCTAAATAATAAAAATAAAAATGATGCTATTAAATTAATTAAATCTATTTATAAAATGTTTGTTAGTACCGATGCTAGCATGGTCGAAATAAATCCATTAATTTTGACTAAAGAAAATAGAATAGTTTGTTTAGATGCAAAAATTAATTTTGATGATAATGCATTGTTTAAACATAAAGAAATTAGTGATCTTAGAGATTTAAACGAAGAAGATTCAACAGAAATAGAAGCTAGTAAACATGATTTAGCTTATATTAAATTAGATGGAAGTATTGGTTGTATGGTAAATGGTGCAGGGCTAGCTATGGCAACAATGGATATAATTAAATTATATGGTGAAGAACCAGCTAACTTTTTGGATGTAGGTGGTGGAGCATCAAAAGAAAAAGTTTCTGCAGCTTTTAAAATAATTTTGTCAGACAAAAATGTAAAAGGAATTTTAATAAATATTTTTGGGGGTATTATGAAATGTGATGTTCTTGCTCAAGGAGTAGTGGATGCAGCTAAAGAAACTAAAATTCATGTACCATTAGTAGTTAGATTGGCTGGCACTAACTTTGAACAGGGTCAAAAAATTTTAGATAGTTCAGGTTTAAAAATAATTTCGGCGTCTGATTTATCTGATGCTGCAAAAAAAATTGTTGAAGAAATAAGATAAAATGTCTGTATTAGTTAACAAAAATACAAGGGTTATTTGTCAAGGATTTACAGGTTCACATGGCACATTTCACTCAGAACAATCAATCAAATACGGAACAAATTTAGTTGGTGGAGTAACACCAAAAAAAGGAGGTCAAACTCATCTTGATAGACCTGTTTTTAATACAGTTCTCGAAGCTAAAAATGCTACGGATGCAAATGCTACTATGATTTATGTTCCAGCTAAATTTGCAGCAAGTGCTATATTAGAAGCTATAGATGCCAACATAGATCTTATTGTTTGTATAACTGAAGGAATTCCAGTTCTTGATATGCTAAAAGTTAAAAAATATTTATCAAAATCTAAATCAAGATTAATTGGTCCAAACTGCCCAGGTATAATTACACCTGATGAATGTAAAATTGGAATTATGCCAGGTAATATTCATAAAAAAGGATCTGTCGGTATAGTTTCTAGATCTGGAACTTTAACTTACGAAGCCGTTGCACAAACAACGGAAAATGGTCTGGGACAATCAACATGCATAGGTATTGGAGGCGATCCTATTAACGGAACTAATTTTATAGATTGTCTTGATTTATTTCTAAAAGATCCTGACACAGAATCTATATTAATGATTGGTGAAATAGGTGGTTCCGCTGAAGAAGAAGCATCTGAATTTGTTAAAAATCATAAAATTAAAAAACCTATGGTTGGATTTATTGCTGGGGTTACAGCACCTCCAGGAAGGAGAATGGGGCATGCTGGAGCCATAATATCTGGAGGTAAAGGCGGTGCAGATGATAAGATTAAAATTATGGAGAACGCAGGTATTACTATAGCAAAATCCCCAGCAGATATTGGCAAAACTTTATATAATAAATTGTCGCTTTAAAATATCAGATACAAATACTATAATTAAGAGTAATAAATTAATGAGTTCATCAAAAAATTTGGAACAGGAAAAAACCTCTTTTTTAAATAAGTCAAATAGTGCCTTTATAGAGGATATGTATATTCGATTTATTGAAAATGACCCAAATTTACCTGAGAGTTGGAAAAAATATTTTGAAACATTAGATGATGATATTCAATCTGTAATAAAAGAGATTGAAGGTCCAACATGGCAACCTAAAAAAAAAAAAATAAATATTAAAACTTCAGCAAAAAAAAATAATCAGGATTCTGAGGCTAGTAAAAATGAATCAATAAAAACAATTTCATTAATTAGAGCATACAGAATCAGAGGACATTTGATTGCAAATTTAGATCCTCTCGGAATGATGAATAGAGAATATATTCATGATTTACACCCAAAAGATCACGGTTTTAAAAAAGAAGATTATGATAAAAAAATATTTTTAGGTTCTTATATGGATGTTGACGGTTATGCATCGATTAATGAAATACTTCCCAAGTTAAGAAAAATTTACTGCTCTACAATTGGCGTAGAGTATATGCATATTTCAGATCCAACTGAAAAAGTTTGGTTTAGAAATAGAATGGAAAAAAAAGAAAATGAACTTCAATTTACTGATGATGGAAAAAAAGCAATATTAAATAAAATTATTCAAGCTGAAGGATTTGAAAAATTTCTTGCAAAAAAATTTGTTGGAACAAAAAGATTTGGTTTAGATGGGGCTGAATCTTTAATTCCTGCACTTGAACAAATAATAAAACGTGGGGGTCAAATAGAAGTAAAAGAAATTAAAATTGGAATGCCACATCGTGGAAGATTAAATGTTTTAGCTAATGTATTGCAAAAATCTTATAAAAGAATTTTTAATGAATTTGCTGGAGAGTTTTCTAATACTCCAGAAGAATCAGCAGGAGATGTTAAATATCATTTAGGCGCATCATCAAATAGAGAGTTTGATGGTAATTCTGTTCATGTTAGTTTAACTGATAATCCATCACATCTAGAAGCAGTAGATCCCGTTGTTCTTGGGCAAACAAGAGCAAAACAATTTTTTCATAAGGATTTAAAAAGAAATAAAGTAATACCAATACTAATTCATGGTGATGCTGCGTTTGCAGGGCAAGGGGTAGTAGCAGAATGTTTTGCTATGTCAGGTTTACCAGGACATAATACCGGTGGAACGATTCATATTATAGTTAATAATCAAATTGGATTCACAACAAGCCCAAGATTTGCAAGATCGAGTCCTTATCCATCTGATTTAGGGAAAGTGGTTGATGCTCCAATTTTACACTGCAATGGAGATGATCCAGAATCTGTCGTGCATTGTGCAAAAATTGCAATAGAGTTTAGACAAAAATTTAATAAAGATGTTGTTATCGATATGATTTGTTATCGTAGATTTGGTCATAATGAAGGTGATGAACCATCATTTACTCAACCATTAATGTACAAAAAAATTAGACAGCACTCATCAACACTAAATGTATATGGAGCCAAACTAATTAAAGATCAAATTATTAATCAAGAAGAATTTGATAAAATGAAAAAAGATTTTTCAAATCTACTAGATGAACAATATAAAACTGCAAAAGACTATAAACCTAAAATTGAATGGTATGAAGGAACATGGTCAAGATATAAACCAGAAAAAGGAAAAGATAAAAGAGGAAAAAGTGGAGTAGATCTAAATAAAGTTATTAGAATTTCTGAAAAAATAAATAATATACCTCCTGAAATTAATATTCATAAAACAATCTCTAAAATTTTAGAATCTAGGAGACAATCTGTTATAAAAAAAAAAGGAATAGATTGGTCTACAGCAGAAGCATTAGCATTTGGCTCTCTTCTCGAAGAAGGATTTCCAGTAAGATTAGTTGGCCAGGATTCTGGAAGAGGGACTTTTAGTCAGAGACATTCTGTTTTAAGAAATCAAATAGATAATTCTCGTTATATTCCTTTAAATAATATTTCAAATAATCAAAAAAAATTTGAAGTTGTTGATAGTTTTTTGTCTGAACTCGCAGTTTTAGGATTTGAGTATGGTTACAGTTTAGTTGAACCAAGCACATTAACTATTTGGGAAGCACAATTTGGAGATTTTGCTAATGGTGCTCAAATAATTATAGATCAGTTTATTGCATCAGGTGAAAGAAAATGGTCTAGGGCTAGTGGACTTGTAATGCTTTTACCTCATGGTTACGAGGGACAAGGTCCAGAACATTCGTCTGGAAGATTAGAAAGATTTCTTCAATTATGTGCACAAGACAATCTACAGGTCATGAATTGTACTACCCCAGCAAATTATTTTCATGCTTTAAGACGTCAGATACACAGAGATTTTAGAAAACCACTAGTTATTATGACACCTAAATCATTATTAAGAAACAAACTTTGTGTATCGAATTTAGAGGATTTTGGTAAAAAGAATTCTTTTCATAGAGTTCTTTGGGACCATGCTATTGATCCAAAAGAAAGTAGTTTTATAAAGCTTAAGAAAGCTAAAGAAATTAGAAAAGTAATCTTATGTTCTGGCAAAATATATTTTGATCTTTTAGCAGCTAGAGAAAAATTAAAAAAAGATGATGTGGTGATGTTTAGAATAGAACAACTTTACCCTTTTCCAGCCAAACCTTTAGTTAAGGAGATAAAAAAATATGCTCAAAATGCAAAATTTTATTGGTGTCAAGAAGAACCAAAGAATATGGGCGCTTGGCTTTTAGTGCGTGATTATATTCAATGGACATTAAATTATATTGGAGCTAAAAATAAAGAAATCATGTATATAGGAAGAAATCCAGCAGCATCACCAGCTACAGGATATTCAAAAAGACATTTAGCGCAGCAAAATGATATAATAGATAAAGTATTTAAATAAATATGAATGAAAAAATTTTAGTTCCAGTTCTAGGAGAAAGTATAACAGAAGCAACAGTTGCCAAATGGTTAAAAAATGTAGGCGATACAGTTGAAGCTGATGAGGCTGTTGTGGAATTAGAAACTGATAAAGTTAACCTAGAAGTTCCATCACCAATAAGTGGAACAGTAGGCGATATTAAGTTTAAAGATGGAGATGTAGTTAAAGTTGGAACAGTTTTAGGATCAATTCAAGGTAATGGAAAAAATACTGAAACAGAAATTAAAAAAATAGAACCAGATATAAAAATTAACGACTCTGTAAATTTAGAAAAAGAGAAAAAAGATGAGGAGCCATTAGTTCCAGCTGCAGATGAGGAGCCATTAGTTTTATCTACAGATGATGAGCCTTTAGTTTTAACCGAGGAAATTGAAGATAAAAAAGATACAAAAAAACCAATAAAATCTTCAACTCTTTCACCATCTGTAAGAAAAATAGTTGCTGAAAAGAATATCGATGTGAAGTCAGTTGAAGGCACGGGTAAGGATGGAAGAATATCAAAAGGAGATTTATTAAATTTGATGTCTGCTACTCCAAAACCAAATGAGAGAAAAATTAAATTTGGCGAAGAGGAAAGAATTAAAATGAGCAGACTAAGGCAAACAATAGCAAAGAGATTAAAACAAGCTCAGCAAAATGCTGCAATACTAACAACTTTTAATGAAGTTGATATGACTAGTATTAATGAAATGAGAAAAGAAAATCAGGAAGATTTTAAAAAAAGATATGGAACGAAATTAGGTTTTATGTCCTTCTTTGTAAAAGCTTGTATTGTAGCTTTGAGATCTTTTCCAGCAGTAAATGCAGAAATAAGTGGTGATGAAATAGTATATAAAAATTATTATAATATTAGCTTTGCAGTTGGAACAGATAAAGGTTTAGTAGTTCCTGTATTGAAAAATGCAGATGAACTTTCGTTTGCTGATATTGAAAAAAATATAAAAACTATTTCTGAAAAAGCTAGAGATGGAAAATTAAATATTGAAGATCTACAAGGTGGAACTTTTACAATTAGTAATGGTGGGGTTTATGGATCAATGTTATCAACTCCAATATTAAATTTACCTCAATCTGGTGTGTTAGGGATGCACAATATTGTTGAAAGGCCTACTGTAGTAGATGGAGAAATTAAAATAAGACCTATAATGTATTTAGCATTATCTTATGATCATAGAATAATTGATGGTAAGGAATCAGTTTCTTTTTTAAAGACTGTTAAGGAAAACTTAGAAAATCCAGGAAAGTTATTTTTAGAAATTTAAATGTCTGAAAAATTTAATGTAGTTGTAATAGGAGGAGGTCCTGGAGGATATGTTTGCGCTATTAGACTTGCCCAATTAGGTTTTAAGACTGCATGTGTAGAGTCCAGAGGATCCTTGGGAGGAACTTGCTTGAATGTTGGCTGTATACCATCAAAAAATTTATTAAATCTTTCTGAAAATTTTCATAAAGCAAAAAATTTCTCAAATCTTGGAATAGAAACAGGACAACTAAAACTTAATATAGAAAAGATGATGAAAAATAAAGACAAGGCAGTTACTGTTTTGACTAAAGGTGTAGAATTTTTATTTAAAAAAAATAAAGTTACCTATTTTAAAGGTACAGGAAGTTTTAAGTCACCTAATCAAATATCAATAATTGATGATAAAAAAAAAGAAACTATTTTAGAGGCTCAAAAAATTATTATTAGCACAGGATCTGAGCCTGTTTCTTTACCAAATGTAAAATTTGATGAGAAAATTGTTTTATCTTCAACGGGAGCTTTGTCACTTAATTCTGTTCCAAAAAAAATGATTGTTGTAGGTGGTGGTTATATCGGCTTAGAAATGGGCTCGGTATGGTCTAGACTAGGGTCTGAAGTCCATGTTATTGAATTTTTGGATCATATTACTCCAGGGATGGATAAAGAGATATCTAAAGAATTTATGAAGATTTTAACAAAACAAGGAATTAGTTTTCATATGCAAACAAAAGTAGAATCAATTAAAAATAACAAAACATCAGCAAAGGTTTTTCTGATGGATAAAGATGGAAAGAAAAAAGATTTAGAATGTGATGTTGTATTAATTTCAGTAGGGAGAAAGCCAAATACCAAGAATTTAAAGCTAGATTCTGTTGGAGTTTTATTAGATGAAAAAAAAAGAATTAAAGTAAATAAAAATTTTGAAACTAATATTAAAAATATTTATGCAATAGGTGATGTAATTGAGGGTCCAATGTTGGCACATAAGGCAGAGGAAGAAGGAATTGCAGTAGCCGAATTAATATCCGGTCAATCCGGTCATGTTAATTATGATGTTATTCCAGGAGTTATTTACACATCTCCAGAAGTTGCTACAGTTGGAAAAACAGAAGAACAACTAAAATCATTAGGTATTAAGTATAAAGTAGGAAAATTCCCATTTATTGCAAATTCTAGAGCTAAGGCAATTAATGAACCTGAAGGATTTGTAAAAATTCTTGCTGATGAAAAAACAGACAAAATCTTAGGTGTACACATGATAGGCCCACATGTTGGTGAAATTATAGGAGAAGTAGCTGTAGCTATGGAATTTGGTGCAAGTTCAGAAGATGTAGCAAGGACATGTCATGCACATCCTACTTTTTCTGAGGCAGTAAAAGAAGCCGCATTATCGATAGATAAAAGAGCAATACACTCTTAAATTATTTTCATAATATACAAATATGAGAGTACCGATTCTTTTGCCAAATATTTTCAACCATCCATTTACTTATGACACCAATATAAAATTAAAGCTGGGAGATTATGTAGAAGTACCTTTTGGAAAATCAAAAGCTACAGGTGTTGTTTGGGATGAATTTGAAAAGAATATAAATAAGAACTTCGTAACCAAACAAGTAATTAAAAAATTTAACATTCCAAGTCTAAATAAAAATTTAATAAAGTTTTTAAACTGGTTTTCAGAATACAACATGATTCCAAAAGGAATGGCATTAAAATTACTATTATTAAGTAGTAAAGTAATAGAGGAACTACCAAAAAAAAATTATGAGAACTTTAATAATAAAGTTAAAAATCAAGAATTTAAATTAACTTTGCAACAAAAAGAAAATTTAAAAAATATGAATTTTTCTAATCAAAAGTTTAAAGTTCACGTACTTCAAGGAGTTACTGGATCAGGAAAAACTATAGTTTATTTCGAAGCCCTTAGAAAAATATTAAAAAATGGATTTCAAGGATTAATATTATTACCTGAAATTGGTTTAACGAGTCAGTTTGAAAAAAAATTTATTGATTTTTTTGGTTTTAAACCTGCTATTTGGCATTCTGGAATAACTAAAAAAAATAAACAGATTATTTGGAGTGGAGTTGTAAATAATAAAATTAATGTAGTGATTGGAGCAAGATCATCATTATTTTTGCCTTTTAAAAATTTGGGTTTAATAATTGTGGATGAAGAACATGATCAATCATATAAACAAGACGAAGGAATAATTTATAATGCTAGAGATATGGCAGTATCAAGAGCATCATTTGAAAATATACCAATTAATTTAGTTACAGCAGTTCCATCGATAGAAACTTTTCATAATATTAAAAAAGGTAAATATGCAACTTCTAAACTACATAAAAGATATAAAAATGCTTCATTGCCAAATTATGAAATAATAAATTTAAATAAAATTAAATTGCCATCTCAATCATGGATTTCAAAAGAAATTATAGAGAAAGTAAATATTCATCTTAAAAAGAATGATCAAGTTCTCTTTTTTTTAAATAGAAGAGGATTTTCACCTCATGCATTATGTAAAAAATGTTTAAAAAGTTTTTCCTGTCCAAATTGTTCAATTAATTTGGTTTATCATAAAAACAAAAATATTTTGTTATGTCATTATTGTGGATATAAATCTCAACTCTCTAAGCAATGTTCAATAGGCGAAATGTGTGAATTTATTTTTTGTGGACCTGGAGTTGAAAGAATTTATGATGAGGTAAAAAAAAATTTTCCTTTAAAAAAAATATCAATTTTTTCTAGTGATACAATGAACAAAAAAAATTCTAAAGATATATTAAAAAAAATTGTTGATAACCAAATTCAAATTTTAGTTGGAACACAGCTTATATCTAAAGGTTTTCACTTTCCTAATTTAAACTGCATCATTGTTGTTGATATAGATTTAACTTCTCAAGGTCATGATTTGAGAGGCACAGAGAAAAATTTACAATTATACCATCAACTTGCAGGTAGGGCTGGAAGAACTGGAAAGCCAGCAACAGTTTATTTTCAAACCTATAACTTAAATAGAAATATGATAAATGATATTACAAATAGCAATCCAGATATATTTTTAGAAAAAGAACTTGAATTAAGAAGATCTAATAATCTTCCACCCTTTCAAAGATTTATATCACTTATAGTTACAGGAACTGATGAAAAAAAAGTTGAAAAGGATTCAGTTAAATTGAAAAATTTTATAGAAAAATTTATTGATGGTAAAGTTTTGGGCCCAGTTAATGCTCCGATATTTAGATTAAAGAGAAAATTTAGGGTAAGACTTTTAGTAAGAGGAAAAAAATCGCTTAATGTCCAAAATTCTCTGGCAAAAATTATCTCAAAATTCAAATTTTCGAGTGGAATAAAACTGACGGTTGATGTTGATCCAATAAACTTTAATTAATCAGCAAAAATTAAACTTTTATGACAATGTGGAGCTTGAAGAGGTTTGAGTCATATGCTAATTAAATTTAAAATTTTACAAGTTCTTCAAATACAAATAAGGGAAATAAGTTGAGTAAAAATAAAGATTTTTCTGGGACATCTGTTAGTAGGTATTCACTTGCTTTATTTGAACTTGCGGAAGAAAGCAATTCAACTAAAGAAATTGAGGATCAATCTTTTGCATTAATTAATTTGATTTCAAAAAGTAAAGATTTAAATTATTTTATAAAAAATCCAACTAACACCAAAGAAGACCAACAAAGAACAATAGTCAAAATTTCAGAACAATTTAAACTTAATCAATTACTAACAAAATTTTTATGTTTTTTAATATCAAAAAGAAGATTTTTTTATGTGGAAAAAATACTTAAAGATTTTACTGAAACTTGTTCAAAAAAAAGAGGTGAAATAAAAGCTGAATTAGTTGTGGCAAAAGAAATGAGCGAGAATGAAATTAATAGAATTAAAGAGGATTTAACAAAATCTTTTGATTCTAAAATAAAATTAAATTTTAAAAATGATCCAAGTTTAATCGGAGGACTTATAATTCAAGTAGGTAGTACAATGATAGATACTTCAATAAGAAATAAATTGCAAAAAATTGAAAATAAAATGATCGAGGCATAAATGGAAATTAACCCTTCAGAAGTAACAAAAATATTAAAAGAACAAATTAAAAAATTTGGTGACAAAGCAGAGGTAACAGAAGTTGGTCAGGTTTTGTCTGTAGGAGATGGTATTGCTAGAGTATATGGTTTAGATAACGTTCAAGCTGGAGAAATGGTTGAATTTTCAGATGGTTCAAAAGGTATGGCTCTAAACCTTGAAAGTGAAAATGTTGGTGTTGTAATTTTTGGTGATGATAGAGCTATTAAAGAAGGTGATACAGTAAAAAGAACTGGAGCCATTGTTGATACACCAGTAGGAAAAGAATTATTAGGAAGAGTAGTTGATGGTTTAGGAAATCCTATAGATGGAAAAGGTGTTTTAGAAAAAGGAGTAAAAAAAAGCAGGGTAGAAGTTAAAGCTCCTGGAATAATTCCAAGAAAATCAGTCAGCGAACCAATGCAGTCTGGACTTAAAGCAATTGATAGTTTGGTTCCAATTGGAAGAGGACAACGGGAATTAATTATTGGGGATAGACAAACTGGTAAAACTGCGGTTGCAGTTGATACAATTATAAATCAAAAAAAAATAAATGAGTCAGGAGATGAAAAACAAAAATTATATTGTATTTATGTTGCGATAGGTCAGAAAAGATCAACAGTAAGGCAAATTCAAAAAACATTAGAGGAAGCAGGGGCAATGGATTATACAACTATTGTGGCTGCTACAGCATCTGATGCTGCACCACTTCAATTTTTAGCGCCTTATACCGGATGTACAATGGGTGAATACTTTAGAGATAATGGAATGCACGCTTTAATTATATATGATGATTTATCAAAACAAGCAGTAGCTTATCGGCAAATGTCTTTATTGTTAAGGAGACCTCCTGGAAGAGAAGCATATCCTGGTGATGTATTTTATTTACATAGTAGACTATTAGAAAGAGCTGCAAAGTTAAGTGATGAACATGGTGGCGGATCTCTAACGGCATTACCGATTATTGAAACACAAGCGGGAGATGTTTCTGCTTATATACCAACAAATGTTATTTCAATTACAGATGGGCAAATATTTCTTGAGACCAATTTATTTAATCAAGGTATTAGACCTGCAATTAACGTTGGTTTATCTGTATCAAGGGTTGGTTCAGCAGCACAAACAAAAGCAATGAAAAAAGTTTCAGGATCTATGAAATTAGAACTTGCTCAATATAGAGAAATGGCTGCATTTGCACAGTTTGGATCAGATTTAGATGCATCTACACAAAAACTTTTAAATCGAGGATCAAAACTAACTGAACTTTTAAAACAAAAACAATTTTCACCAATGACGGTAGCAGAACAGGTTATTTCCGTATTTTGTGGAGTAAGAGGTTATTTAGATGATATTGAGCTTAAAGATATTGCTCAGTTTGAGTCAAAAATCATTGAAAAATGTAAATCTGAAAAACCAGAAATTGTTGAATCTATTTCAGCCTCTGGAAAACTTGAAGAAGATACTGAGAAATTGTTGGTTGAAATAATAAATGAACTTAAAAAAAATCTTAATTAAAAGAATATGGCAAGTTTAGATGATTTAAAAAAAAGAATAGTGAGTGTAAAATCTACTCAGAAGATTACTAAGGCGATGAAAATGGTAGCAGCGGCTAAGCTTAAGAGAGCACAAGAAAATGCTGAAAAAGGAAGACCATATTCAGAAAAAATGAATAATATTATTTTAAATCTAGCTGATGGAATATCTGACAAAGAAAATGCACCTAAATTGTTAGCGGGAACTGGGCAAGACAAAATACATTTATGTGTTGTATTAACTTCTGACAGGGGTCTTTGTGGTGGTTTTAATTCAAATATTATTAAAAAAGCCAAGAATTATTTTGGAAAAGTATTAGGAGAAGGTAAAACGCTAAAAATTATTACTGTAGGATCAAAAGGATACGATCAATTAAAAAGATTATATAGTGATAAAATTGTTGAAAAAATATCTTTTAAAGAGTCAAAAAATGCAAATTATTTTGATGCAGAAAAAGTTGGAAAAATAATAATTGAAAGTTTTTTAAAAAAAGAATTTGATGTATGTACGATTTTTTATAATAAATTTAAAAATGTGATAACCCAAATACCTCAAGAACAACAAATAATTCCTTTAAAATCATCTGAGTCAGAAGGTTCTACTTCAGAAGATAATTATGAATTTGAACCAGAGGAAGATGAAATATTGAGTAATTTATTACCAAAAAATATTTCGACTCAAATTTTTAAAGCGATGTTAGAGAATTCAGCTAGTGAACAAGGTTCAAGAATGAGTGCAATGGATAATGCAACTAGAAATGCTGGTGAAATGGTTGAAAAACTTACTATTCAGTATAATAGAAGTCGACAAGCAGCAATTACTAAAGAATTAATTGAAATTATATCAGGAGCGGAAAGTTTATAATTATGAAAAAAGGAAAAATTACACAAATTATTGGAGCTGTAGTAGATGTAAAATTTGATGGTGAGCTACCAGAAATTTTAACAGCACTAGAATGTAAAAATGGTGAAAATAGATTAGTTTTAGAAGTTGCTCAGCATTTGGGAGAGACCAGCGTTAGAACAATTGCTATGGATGCTACAGAGGGATTAAAAAGAGGAGATGAGGTAACTGATACAGGGGCACCTATAAAGGTTCCAGTTGGACCAGAAACGTTAGGAAGAATTGTAAATGTGATTGGTGAACCTATTGATGAAAAGGGTGAAGTTAAAACAAAAGAAAGTTGGCCTATCCATAGAGCAGCACCAGAATTTAATGATCAATCAACTGAAACAGAAATTTTGGTAACAGGAATAAAAGTAGTAGATTTATTGGCTCCTTATGCAAAGGGTGGTAAAATAGGTTTGTTTGGTGGTGCAGGAGTAGGTAAGACAGTATTAATTATGGAATTAATTAATAACGTTGCAAAAGCGCACGGAGGATTTTCGGTTTTTGCAGGAGTAGGAGAAAGAACTAGAGAAGGTAATGACCTATACCACGAAATGATCGAGTCAGGTGTTATTAAGCCAGATGGTGAAGGTTCTAAAGCTGCATTAGTTTATGGTCAAATGAATGAACCACCGGGTGCAAGAGCCAGAGTAGCATTATCGGGTTTAACAGTTGCTGAATATTTTAGAGACCAGGAAGGTCAAGATGTACTGTTTTTCGTAGATAATATATTTAGATTTACGCAAGCAGGATCTGAAGTTTCTGCTTTACTTGGAAGAATTCCTTCAGCAGTTGGATACCAACCGACATTAGCGACTGATATGGGAAATCTTCAAGAAAGAATTACTACAACAAATAAAGGTTCAATTACATCTGTACAGGCAATATATGTTCCTGCTGACGACTTAACTGATCCTGCGCCAGCAACTTCATTTTCACATTTAGATGCTACTACCGTATTATCTAGACAAATTGCAGAACTTGGAATTTATCCAGCTGTCGACCCATTAGACTCAACTTCAAGAATACTGGATCCAAGAATTGTTGGTGATGAACATTATAGAGTTGCTAGAGAAGTTCAAAAAATTTTACAAACTTATAAATCTCTTCAAGATATTATAGCAATTTTAGGAATGGATGAATTATCCGAAGAAGATAAGTTAACTGTTGCAAGGGCAAGAAAAATCCAAAGATTTTTATCACAACCCTTTTTTGTAGCTGAGGTTTTTACTGGGTCACCAGGAAAATTAGTTGATCTTGAGGCTACAATTAAAGGTTTTGATGCAATATGCAAAGGTGAATACGATCATTTACCTGAAGCTGCATTTTATATGGTTGGCACTATTGAAGAGGCAATAGAAAAAGCAGAAAAAATGGCGAAAGACGCTGCTTAATGAGCGAAGAGTTTAAAGTTGAAATAGTAAATCCTGAAAAATCTTTTCTATCAAAAGAAGATGTAACCGAGGTAGTAATACCAGCTTTTGAAGGTGAAATGGGAATTCTAAAAGATCATATTTCTATAATATCTTTTTTAAAACCAGGAATTATAAAAATTTTTTCAAAAAATAAAGAAGAAAAATTTTATGTTGAAGACGGTATCGTAGAATTTAAAGATAATTCTTTATCAGTATTAACAAGCTCTATATTTAGTCTAGATAAAATAGATAAAAATTACGTAAATGAATCTATTCAAAATGCTGAAAAAGAATTGTCAGATGAAAACATTGAAGATCAAAGAAGATTTTTAATATCGCAAAAAATTGATGTATTAAAATCAATAAATTCTAATTAGGTATAATTTTTTTTACTTCAATTATTAATTGTTCATAAACTTTTAGTTTAAAATCAACAACAGTATCAGCGATTGTTTCTAAGTCGGCCCATCGCCAGTCAAGAAATTCTGGTTTTTTTGTATTAATATTTATTTCACTATCTTTTCCTGTGAATTTCATTATAAACCATTTTTGTTTTTGGCCTTTATACTTACCTTTCCAAATTATACCCAATAAATTATTTGGTAGATTATAAGAAGTAAAACCTTCTATTTCTTTAATTAAAGATATACTTTTAATGTTTGTTTCTTCTTCTAATTCTCTTAATGCAGCTTTATAATAATCTTCACCATTTTCCACACCACCTTGTGGCATTTGCCAGTAATTTTTTGGGTTATCAATTCTTCGAGCAACAAAAACTTTATTTTGAGAATTTAAAATAATAACACCAACCCCATTTCTTAAAGGTAGCTTCTCAAAATTTTCTTTCATTGTTACCCATTTAGTAGTTTAATTGCAAAATTAAGCTGGTTATCTTTTTCAGTATTTATTCGAAATTCATCATCACTTTCTGCAACTTCTATATCTGGTGTAATTCCAACTTCTGAAATTGATTTTCCAGAAGGTAGATAGTATTTTGAAATTGTTAGTCTTATAGCGCCATTATTTTTTAAATGTATTATTGATTGTACAGATCCTTTACCATAGGTATTTTCTCCTAACAGAATAGCTCTTTTGTTATCTTTGAGCGCTCCAGCCACTATTTCAGAAGCGGATGCTGATCCATAATTAATTAATACTATTAGGACTTTGCCATTAATTATATCTCCTTTATTTGCAAACCATCTTCTATTTTCTGATTCTTTTCTTGATTTTGTAGATACTATTTCTCCATTTGTTAAAAAGAAATCTGAAATTTTAATTGCTTGTGATAATAGTCCTCCAGGATTATTTCTCAGATCCAAAATATATCCTTTAATTTTTTTATCTTTAGTAAACTCATTTACTTTTTTCTTAATTTGGGTACTGCTGTTTTCATTAAAAGCTGTTAATCTTATGTATCCAATATTATCATTAATTTTTTTTGATTTAACAGATTGTATTTTTATAATTTCTCTAGTTATTTTAAAAACTATTGCTTTTTTAACTCCTTTTCTTCTAACAGTTATTTCAATATCTGAACCAACTGGACCTCTCATAAGATCAACAGCCTCTGTTAAAGTTTTTCCTTGAACTTGATGTTCATTAATTTTTACAATGTAATCTCCAGCCTTAACACCAACTTCATCAGCAGGCGATCCATCTATAGGTGAAATTACTTTTACCACACCAGCTTCCATACTAACTTCAATACCCAATCCTCCAAACTCTCCACTTGTTTCAGTCTGCATATTTTGAAAAGATTCTGGAGACATATAAGCAGAATATGGGTCTAATGATTGTAATACTCCATTAATTGCAGCATCCATAACTTCGCTTTGATTAATATCCTCAACATACTCCTTATTAATTTTGTCTAATACTTCACTAAACAAATCAATTTTTTTATAAATATCATCATCGTTTGCAGCGGATACATGTTTAGAAATATTTAATGATAAAATAATTACCAAAAAAGTTGAGAATATATTTTTCATATCAAAATTTTTTCCTTAGGAATCAGTTCTGACCACATTTTTTCTAGTTCGTAAAACTTTCTTTTTTCAGGATTAAAAATATGAACAATAATATCTATACCATCTATCAATTTCCAATCAATGCTATTGGTACCCTCAATTTTACAATTTTTCACACCATTTAATTTTATTTTTTCTAGAACCTGCTCAGATAATGCTTGAATATGTCTAGATGAAGTTCCACTAGCAACTATCATATAATCAGCAATTGAACTTTTACCTGTCAAATCAATACTCACAATATCAAGTGCTTTGTTCGAATCTAGGGTATTTAGGATTATTGTTTTTAGGTTAGAAATTTTATCCATTAATTAATTTTAGATTATCAAATTTTCCTTAATTGAGAAGATGAAATATTAACTTTTTTAAAGTTAATAAATTGCAACCTTTTTTTATTTAATTTTTTAAAAGAAATAGATTTTAAAGATTTAGACTTATAATTTAATCTATCAAATACTAAGATTTTAGAAATTTCAGCAATTTTATTCCAATTTTTCCATTTATGGAAATTAATTAAATTGTCAGCTCCCATTATAAAAAAAAATTCAGTTTTTTTATAACGATTTTTTAAAAATTTCATTAAATCAATAGTTTTGTTCGATTTGATTTTATCTTCAAAAAAATAAATTTTTATAAATTTATTATTAATATTTATTTTTTTTGCATGATTAATTCTTTTTTTTAAACTAAAAAAACTTTTTTTTTTAAAAGGATTTTTTTTTGTGATTATCCAAAAAATTTCGTTTAAGTTAAATTTTTTTTTGGCTTCTTTAGAAATTTTTATATGACCCATATGAGCAGGATCAAAAGTTCCTCCTAATATTCCAATTTTATTTTTTTCAATTTTTTTCAATTTATTTTCTTATTTGGCCCGTTCCTACTATTTTATATTTATACGATACAAGTTGATTTAATCCTACGGGGCCTCTTGGTGGCAATTTATTAGTAGAAATTCCTACTTCACCACCAAATCCAAGCTCTCCCCCATCTGCAAACTGTGTTGATGCATTATGAACTGCTATAGAACTTTTTACATCATTTAGAAATATTTTTGCATTATTCTTATTTTTAGTAATTATTGCATCCGTATGCATGGTTCCATATTCATTAATATGATTTATAGCTTCTTGAATATTGTTAACTGTTTTTATAGATACTTTTGAAGAAAGATATTCTGTCGACCAATCTTTTTTAGAAGCTAATTTTGATTTTCCCTTATATATTTTTCTTATATTTCTATCTGCAAAAACTTGACAGTTATTAATTTCTAAAGATTTTATTATTGGTTTAGCAAATTTTTTAATAATTTTTTTATGCAACAAAATTGTTTCGGTTGCTCCACATATAGCCGTATTGCGTAATTTTGCATTTATTAAAACTTTTACAGCCATGTTCAAATTTGCATCTTTATCTACATAAGTATGACAAATTCCTTCCAAATGTCCGATAACAGGCACATTTGAAAGCTTTTGTACTTTTTTGACTAAATTTTTTCCACCTCTAGGTATAATTATATCGATATAGTTTTTCATTTTAGAAAGCATAAAATCAACAGCTTTTCTGTTTTTTGTATCAATAAATTGTACATAATTTTCATCTACTTTATTTTTTTTAAGAGATTTTCTGAACAAATTTACTAATATTTTATTTGTAAAATAAGATTCTGACCCGCCTCTTAAAATAACACAATTACCAGATTTAAAACAAAGGCTGGACACATCAGAGGTAACATTGGGTCTACTTTCATAAATAACTCCAATTATACCAATTGGTATTGTAACTTTTTTTATTTTTAAACCATTAGGTCTGACCCATTTGCTTAAAGAAATATTTGTAGGATCTTTAAATTTTGAAATGGTTTTAATTGAATTTATCATTTGATCAATTTTTTTTGAATCTAGCATTAATCTACTAATTAAATTTTCTTTTATTTTTTTTTTAGAAGCATTTTTAATGTCCTTTTTATTTTGAAGAATAATTAATTTTCTTTTTTTATTAATTAGAGAAGCAAAATTATCTAATACTTTGTTTTTAGTTTTTGTATTGATTTTATCTAAAAAGGCTTTTTTAGATTTTTTTCCTAATAAATTTAAATATTGTTTCATTAAACCTCAACCATATCATCTTTATGAACAACTTCCGATTTTGTTATATATCCAAGTAATTCTCCAATTTTATTTGAATGTTGCCCTTTAATCTTTGAAATTTCATCGGCCGTAAAGGAACTCAACCCTCTTGCATATTCTTTCATATTTTTATCTAATATTTTTATATGGTCACCTTTATTAAATTTTCCATTAACTTTTTTTATTCCTGCTGCTAATAAACTTTTACCTTGTCTAAGTGCTCCTATAGCACCATCATCAATAATTAACTCACCTTTTGGAGAAATAGAACTAATAATCCATTTTTTTCTGGCATCTAGTTTTGAAACTTTTGTTAAAAACCAAGTACAATTATTTTTTTTTAATATTTGTTTTATAGGCCTTAAAGATAAACCGTTAGCAATAGCCATTTTACAACCTGACAGCTGGCAAACTTTTGCAGCATCTATTTTAGTTTTCATACCACCTGTGCCATAAGCACTAATACTTTTACTCGCAACTTTTTCAATTTCGGTATTTATATTTTTAATTTCTTTTATTAATAATGCATCTTTATAGATTTTAGGATTTTTTGTATAAAGTCCATCAACATCAGAGAGTAATATAAGACAATCTGCACCAGAAATTTGAGCAACTCTTGATGCCAGTCGATCATTATCACCATATTTTATTTCAGAAGTCGCAATGCTATCATTTTCATTTACTATTGGAACAAAACCTAAATCAAATAAGTTATTGATTGTTCTTTTTGCATTAATTGCTCTTCTTCTTTGTTCCGTATCTTCTAAAGTAAGTAATATTTGTGAAAGATTTATTTTTTTACTATTAAAAGTTTTTTTAAATAAATTCATCAATTCTATTTGACCTATAGATGCTACAGCTTGACTTTTATCGAGTTTCAGATTTTTTTTGTTTAGATTTAACTTTTTACATCCAAGTGCAATAGCGCCAGAGCTTACAATAATTATTTTTTTATTTTGATTAATAAGATCTTTAATATCTTTAGCGAATTCAAATAGCCATTTTTGTCTTACTTTCATTTTGTTATCAATTAAAAGTGAAGATCCAATTTTTATAACTATAATTTTGGAGTTTTTAAGATACATAATTAATTAATTTTGATTTTATTTTTGAAACAGAAGATTTGTTTAAAGTGGATAGAGTTAAAACCTTTTTTTTTATTTTGTTTTCAAATTTTTTAATTTTTTCATTTAATATTTTTTTATCAATTAAGTCGATTTTATTAAACACTATAAGTTCATTTTTTTTAACTAATTCTTTACTATATTTTTTTAGTTCGTTTCTTATTTGTTTGTATATATTTATTAAATTATCTTCATTTACATCTATTAAATGCAATAAAGTTTTACACCTTTCTATATGTTTTAAAAATTTAATTCCAAGGCCGCTTCCAGAATGAGCTCCTTCAATTAATCCTGGTATGTCTGCTAAAGTAATTTCTTTATCGTCATACAAAGCCACTCCTAAATTGGGATTTATAGTTGTAAACTTATAATTTGCAATTTTTGGTGTTGCGCTTGTTATTGATGCTAACAAACTTGATTTTCCAGCATTTGGCTGACCTATAATTCCAATGTCTGCGATTGTTTTTAATTGTAGCCAAATCCAAAACTCTTCTCCCTTTATTCCTTTTGTGAACTTTTTGGGTGCTCTATTCGTTGAAGATTTAAATCTTGTATTTCCTAAACCGCCTTTTCCTCCAGTTGCAGCGACAAATTCTTCATTTTCTTCTTTAAAATCAAAAATTAATGTTTTGTTATCTTCTTCAAAAACTTGTGTACCTATTGGAACTTTTAAATATAAACTGCCTCCACCTCTTCCAGTTTTATTTTTACCTTTACCGTCATCGCCTTTTTTTGCTTTAAAATGTTGTTGATATCTATAATCTATTAAAGTATTTAAATTTCTTTCTGATCTAAGAATTATTGAACCACCTCTTCCACCATCTCCTCCATCAGGACCTCCAAATTCAATAAACTTTTCTCTTCTAAAACTTGGAGAGCCAGAACCACCATCACCAGCTTTAATAAATATTTTTACTTGATCTAAAAATTTCATAATACAACAATTTTTTTTATGTTGTATATATTAATTGGGTTTTACAGAAACAAATGTTCTATCAGACTTTGTTTTTTTAAACTCAACAGTCCCTTCAATTTTTGAAAAAATTGAATGATCTTTACCCATACCAACATGTTCGCCAGGAAAGATTTTTGTTCCTCTTTGTCTTACTATTATATTTCCAGGGATTACTTTTTGGCCGCCGTATTTTTTTACACCAAGTCTTCGACCGGCACTGTCTCTTCCATTTCTCGATGATCCACCTGCTTTTTTTGTTGCCATAACTTACCTAGTTTATTTAGATTTTAATTCCTCTTTTTTTTCAACTGATTTTGTTACTTTAGGAGCCTTTGACGCTTCTGATAATATTTTTCCATCTTTAGAGAATATTTTATTAATTTTTATTAATGAAAAATCCTGTCTATGACCATTTTTTCTTCTAGAATTTTTTCTTCTTCTTTTTTTAAAAATTAAAATTGTTCTATTTTTTCCATTTTTAACTAAGTTTGCTTCAACTTTTGCACCATCAATTTTTGGAGCGCCTATTTCAGCTGTTTTATCATCTCCGTAAGCTAAAACTTCTTTAAATTCAATTTTTGAATTAACTTTTAAATTATCTAATTTTTCAATTTTCAGTATTTCTCCAGCTTTAACTTTGTACTGTTTTCCACCTGTTTGTATTACTGCAAATGACATTGTAAATCCTTATTTTTTATAAGCTGAAATATAGTTCCAGTCTTACTATAGTCAAGTTGAATAAGTTAGAAATTATCCTTTAAATCTCTTAATTTTGAAAAGTCTTTTAAATTTTTGGCTCTTAAAAAAATGTTGTACGTTAATTCTTCTTTTAGAGTAGATGGTATTGTAGGTAAATTTTTTTCTACTTTACGTTTTATTTCAATAATTTTTTTTTTTAAATTTTTATTATTTTTATCATATTTGGAACAAAATAATGAATTTTGAAGAGTATACTCATGTCCACAATAAATTTTAGTATCAGGTGGTAGTTTTTTTAATTTATTTAAAGAGTTATACATCTGTTCATAAGTTCCCTCAAAAATTCTTCCACAACCTAATGAAAAAAGAGTATCTCCAGTAAATGCAATTTTTTCTTTAATAAAATAAAAACAAATATGGCCAGAGGTGTGACCAGGTATATGAATTATTTTTGCTTCAAAATTTTCACTTTTCCAAATTTCGTTGTTTTCTAATAATATATCTATGTTAGGGATTCTTTGTTTGTCATTTTTAAAACCAACAATTTTAATTTTATATTTTTTTTTTAAATCATTATTTCCTCCAACATGATCATAATGATGGTGTGTATTTAATACGAATTTTAGTTTAATATTTTTGCTTTCTACAAAATTAATTATCGGTTCTGCTTCGCTTGGATCTACAACACATGCATGATTATATTTTTCATCTATAATTACATATGAGTAATTATCTTTAAGACATTTAATTATTTCTACTTTCATATTATTTTTCTATTAGAAAAATTCCAAGTTCAGAAAAAATATTTTGAAAATTTAGGTTTGAACTATTTATTTTTATCTTTTTTTTATTACAATAATTTTTAAAATCTTTAATTGTGCACATATGAAGATTAGGAGTGTTATACCATTCATTAGGCAAATTGCTTGTAACTGGCATAGTACCTTTGAGTAATAGATGCATTCTAACTTTCCAGTATCCAAAATTTGGAATTGTAACAATTGCTTTTTTGCCGATTCTTAGCAATTCGTTTATTACATTTTCTGGATCTAAAAATGCCTGTAGTGTTTGACTCAAAATTACGTAGTCAAACGACGATATAGGAAATTGTTTTAAGTCCTTTTCAGCATCTCCTTCAATTACTGTTAGTCCTTTTTCAATACATTTTTGAACATTATTTTTTGATATTTCTAAACCTCTAATATCTTTAGTAATATTTTCATAAATATATTTCATTAGTTGACCATCTCCACAACCTACGTCTAAAACTTTTGAATTTTTTTTAATTAGCTTGGCTATTATATTAAATTCTTTTTTCATATTTTTTTATTATAAGAAGTATTTAAAAAATTTTTTATAGCATTTAAAAAATCAGGAACATCTAGTAAAAATGAATCATGACCTTTATCTGATGTTATTTCTGCAAAACCTACATCTTTTCCAATAGCATTTAATGCAATTACTATGTCACGATTTTCAGATGTTGGGTATAGCCAATCAGAAGTAAAAGAAATTATAAAAAATTTTGTTTCACTTTTTTCAAATGCTTTTGAAAGGTTACCATTGAACTGTTTTGTTAGATCGAAATAATCCATCGCCCTTGTTATATATAAATAGCTATTTGCGTCAAATCGATCTACAAATACTGATCCTTGATATCTAAGATAACTCTCAATTTGGAAATCAGCGTCAAAACTAAATTTTAGATCATCTCTTTCTTGAAGTTTTCTTCCAAATTTTTCTTGTAAACCTTTTTTAGATAAATATGTAATATGAGCAGCCATTCTTGCAACTGCTAAACCTTTATCAGGTAATTTTTTATTTTCTTCATAAAACCCATTTGACCAATTGTGATCTGCCATTATTGATTGTCTTCCAAGTTCATTTAAAGCAATATTTTGCGCCGAGTGACTAGCTGTACAAGCTATTGGAATGGCAGTTCTTGATTTATTTGGAAAATTAGAAACGAATTGTAGTACTTGCATACCTCCCATTGAACCACCAACTACTGAAAATAATTTGTCAATTTTAAAGAATTCTAATAGATGATACTGGGCATTAACCATATCGTTAATAGTGATAACCGGAAAATTAGTTCCAAATGGTTTACTGTTTTCCGGATTGATATTGCTAGGACCATAAGATCCCATACATCCACCAATTACATTTGCACAAATTACAAAATATTTGTTTGTATCGATAGCTTTTCCGGGACCCAAAGCGTTGCTCCACCAGCCTTCTTTTTTAGTTATGGGATTTATCTCAGCCGCAAATTGATCCCCAGTTAGTGCATGAAATGCTAAAATAGCATTGTCCCTTTTTTCGTTGAGTTGACCATATGTTTCATAAGCCAATGGAAAATTAACAATAGTTTTTCCACAATCTAACTTTAATGGTTTATCAATAATTAAATTTTTTACCTTTTCAGTTTTGTTCATTTTTCTTTCATTTTGAATTGTGAGGTAAAAAAACTTATTTAGCGGTTTTTTTAAAGCGCTCGCAATTCAGTTAAATCAGCGCTCTTTTTATGTACTAAATCATTTTTAAAATGTCAAATTTAAAAAAATCACGTTAATTTTGCTATTAAAGTTTATTAATTTATTTATAAAGATTAAATAAATACCAAAATGACACAATTAAAATTCAGGAAAATTAACATAGAAAGCTATAGGCCGGGTAAGTCTACATTAGGCAAAATTAAAAACTTAATTAAATTATCAGCCAATGAGTCTGCTTTAGGAGTGAGTTCACGAGTAAAAAAATTAAACTTAAAAAATATAAATATTGAAAAATATCCAGACAGTAAATGTAAAGAATTAAGAAGTCAAATCGCAAAAAATTTTAGATGTGATTTTAACAAAATTATTTGCGGATCAGGATCTGACGAAATTATACAAATGATCTGTCAATTATTTCTTAATAAAAATGATGAAGTTATATTGCCTAAATATAGTTTTTTAATGTATAGAATATATGCAAAAATAGTTGGCGCTAAAATAATTTTTTCTAAAGAAAAAAATTTTAAAATTTGTGTTGATGATATTATTTCAAAAATATCTAATAAAACAAAAATTGTTTTTTTAGCAAATCCAAATAATCCAACGGGAACTTATTTAAATTTTAAAGAATTGAAAAATCTTAGAAAAAAATTAAATAAAAAAATTCTTTTAGTTATAGATGATGCTTACTTTGAATATATGACACAAAAAGATTATGTATCTGGTTTAAAACTGTTTAAAAATAATAATAATGTTTTTATTTTAAGAACTTTTTCCAAAGTATACGGACTAGCATCTTTAAGAGTAGGATGGGGGTATGGATCAAAAAAAATAATAGATGAATTATACAAAATTAAACCACCATTTAATGTTAATAAAATTGCCCAGTTGTCTGCGATTGAGTCTTTAAAAGATTATAAATTTTTAAAAAAATCTGTTAAACACAATCTAAATTGGTCAGTAAAGATTAAAAAATTTTTAGAAAATAAAAATATTAAAACTAATAAAATTGCAGCGAATTTCTTTTTGTTAGATTTTGATAGTTGCAAAAAATCTGCTAATTATGTGGCAAAAAAATTAGAAAATAAAGGTATAATTTTGAGATCTATGGAGAACTATAAAATGAAAAATAAACTAAGAATGACTATTGGTTCTGTTGCTCAGAATAAAAAATTTATTAAAGAAATAAAAAATATTTTAAGATAATGAATAGAATTTTAATTATAGGCTGTGGATTAATTGGCTCTTCAGTTTTAAGAGCTGTACATAAAAAAAAAGTAGCTAAAAAAATTTTCATTTTAGAAAAATCAAAAAATAATATTTCTAAAATTAAAAGATTGAATCTTAAATGTCAGATAATTAAAGATTTTAAAAATGAAATTCCAAAGATGGATATGATAATTTTTTGTACACATTTAAGCAATTACGAAGAGGCTTTAAAAAAAATTAACAAATTCTTAAACAAAAAAACTATAATTACAGATGTTGGTTCGACAAAAAATTTAATATTACAAAAAATAAGAAAGAAACTTAAAAAAGGAGTTTTTTGGACACCGAGTCATCCAATTGCTGGATCTGAAGTAAGTGGCCCAGAATTTGGTCATTCTAATTTATTTAAAAACAAATGGTGTGTGCTCATTAAGGAAAAAAATTCAAATAAAGAACATTTAAAAAAACTAAATAAATTTTGGAAAAAAATTGGATGTAAAATTGTTATGATGAATTCCGAAACACATGATCATATATTTGCAATAACTAGTCATCTGCCTCACTTAATTGCTTATAATATAGTAAAAACAGCACTAGATTTTGAAAAAAAAAGAAAATCAAATTTTATAAAATTTAGTGCTGGTGGATTGCGAGATTTTTCACGTATTGCAGCAAGTAATGAGATTATGTGGAGAGATGTTTTTTTAAGTAATCAAAAAAATATTATATCGGCAATTAATTTATTTATTAAAAATCTTAATGCTTTTAAAAAAGATATTAGTATTAAAAATAGCAATAAAATAATTAAAAAATTAACTCTTACCAAAAAAGTTAGAAAAAAAATTATTCAGTTGAAACAAGATGTGGATTTACCTGATTTTGGAAGAAATTAGTTTTTTAATTCTGAATCAAGGTTTTTAAGGTATTTTTTAAAGTTTGATGCTCCTTTTATAGAGTCTTTATAGATAGGCTTTCTAGCTTGGTTAAAGCTTACAGTTTTAATTATTTTTTTGTTTTTATAAAATTCTAAACAGTTTTGCTGCCAATTAAGATCACAAAATTTTATTAATTCATTTATTTTTTGTTCTGGATTATTAATTAGATCTTCATATTTAAGATCAAAAATTTGATTCTTTAAATTTTTCTTCCAAAAATCCATTAAATCTTGGTAAATCTTATAATAATCTACAATATCCTTAATGTCGTTTGAAAAAAACATACCCCCTTCAAATTCATTTTTATAAATTGACCAACTGTTTTCAAATGAGTCTCTTGAACAATGAATAATTATTGAATTTGGAAAAATAGATTTGATAAAACCTATCCATCTAAAGTTAAGTGGTGCCTTATCGGTAATGATGTTGGCATTGCACATTTTGTTTAAAAAATTTAAATAATCACTTTTAAATTTATTAAATAAATTTTCTAAATCATTTTTATTTTCGACTTGGCTAAAAAATTTTTGAAAATAATTTGATAATAATAAAATTTCACCTCCTCCATAAACTTCTGAATGACTTGAAATTATCTGTTCAACCAGTGAAGTGCCAGTTCTAGGCATACCTAAAATAAATATAATTTTTTTTTCATTTTGAGTTAAAGGAAGTTTTTGTAATGTATTGTTCTGATAGAAATTTTTTATTTTTTGGAAAAGTTTTTTATCATTTTCAATATCATAATTTAAAAGACTTTTTTTTAATTTATTTGCTTTTTCAATATAAAAAAAAGATTTTTCGTAATCCTTTATGTCTTCATAAACTTTTCCTAGCGCAAAACTTAAATCAATAATATTACTTTTGTGTAATTTTTCGTCTTTTATTTTTTTTTCCATTGTTTTTATATGATCATTGCTAGAATTATACTTTTCTAGCATTGCAATACCTCGGTCAGCTTTGGTGAAATTTTCATCAAGTTTTAATATTTTTTTATAATAAATTTTTGCTTCATCAAATTTACCTATGGATTGTAGTAATGAAGCAAGATTATAATTTGTTTCAATTACTTCAGAATTTATTTTTATTGATTTTTTTAGTAAATCCTCAGATTTTTCAACATGATTAATTTCTTCATATAAAGCAGCTAGATTATTAAGTGTATTTATATAATTTGGTTTTATTTCTAAAACTTTCTGAAAGTATTTTTCTGCAGGATCGTACTCTTTTTTTTTATAATAACTTAAGCCTAAATTATTTAAAAAGTTAATATTATTTTTGCTTTTTTTTAACGCATTTTCTAAAAGATCAATTGATTTTTCATACTCACCTTTTCCTTGGTATCCTAAAGATAATAAATTATAAAATACTTCTAGCTTAGGATGTTTTTTATTTAAATAAGTTGCTTCAAATATTACTTCATCAAAATTACCAGCACTTAATTTATTAACTAAAATTTTTAACTTTTGTTCAAGATCCATTTTAAATTTTGGTAATTTTTCTTACTTTAAGGTTTGCTGTTTTTTCAATAATTTCAATTGTATTTTTAATATTCATTGTTAAAACTTTTTTCCTGGGGCCATAAGCATGGATTAATTTTTTTGAATTAATACACACAGCCACATGTCCTTTCCAGTAAATTATATTCCCTTTTTTTAAATTATTTAAATTTTTTTGTCCTTTTCTAATTTTAATTTGGTCTTTCGTATCTCTTGGAAAATACTTATTATTATAAAGATAATACATCTGCACTAATGCAGAGCAATCTATTCCATCAAATGTTTTTCCACCCCACTTATATTTACAATTAATAAATAGATTTAAAATTTTTATAAAGTTTTTTTCTTTAAAGTTATTTTTTTTTATATCTTTTAAATAAATCCATTTATTTTTTTCAAACATAATAAAATTTTTATATTTTTTTAAAATTTCAATTCTACTAGCAAATGGTAATTTTTTTCTTTGTATATATTTATTAGAATTTTTTGGAAAACTAAAAATATTTGTTTTTTGAACATTTATTTTATGTGTTGGCGTAAATTTATTCGAATATTTTATATTTTTAGTGTAGCCAACATATTTGTCAAAAGCTGTTTTAATTTTTAACCACCCTTTTTTTTTAGATAAAATTTTAAATTTTTCACCATAAATAATTTGAGAGCTTATTTTTGATTTATAAGATGGCTTCTCATATAAATTTATATATGTATTTTTATTGTAAAAATTATTTTTCACGAAGATTTAATTTGTCTTTTATTATCCATAATAAAATTAAAGAAGGAATAACCATTATAGCTGTTAAAATAAAAAATATTCCCCAATCACCATTTAACCAATCAACTAAAGCACCGGATGATGATGCAAGAGTTGTTCTTCCCGCTGTTCCTATTGAAGCAAGTAATGCATATTGGGTTGCAGTATAAGTTCTATCAATTAAAAGCGAAATAAACGCCACAAATGCAACTGTTGCAAATGCAGCAGCTATATCATCAAATATAACGGCAACTGCAAATAATAATTCAGACTTTCCTGTCCATGCTAAGGCAGTAAATAGTAAGTTTGTTCCAGCCATTAATATTCCAGCAAGAAACATTGCTTTCAAAACTCCAGATCTAATTACAAATAACCCACCTAATAATGTAAAAATAACTGTTGTGATCCATCCCAAAGTTTTAGAATAAATTGCTATATCACCTTTAGAAAATCCTATTTCCTTGTAAAAAACTATCGACATTCGTCCTAGAAAAGCTTCTCCAATTTTAAATAAAAAAACAAAACCTAAAATTCCTATTGCAATTGAAAAACCATTTTTTTTAAAGAAGCTAATTATTGGACCACCCAAAGTGCTTGTAATCCAAGCAGTTAAGCTAGTTATGATATTTTTTGATCCAAGTTTGTTTTCTATTAAATTATCTGTCTCTTTTTGTTTTAGCTGTCTATCTATTGAGATAGGTTCGTGAACAAACATTAAACCAATGTTCATTAAAATAACTATTATCCCTAAAATTAAAAAAGTTGATTGCCAATAATTTATTACACCAATATTCTCCAAATATTCTGCTGTAAATAAAGCTACTACACCACCTAATTTATAACCACTCCACCAACCAACTACTGCCATTGCAGCACCAGCTGCCATTGATTTACTTTCATTTTCTCCAATTTGTTCAATTCTTAATGCATCTACGGTTATATCTTGCGTAGCAGATGCTACTGCAATAATTAAGCCAACTGTAATTAACAATGCTAAATTTTCAGTTGGATTAATAAAACTCCATATGGCTAAGCTAATTAAAATTGCAATTTGCATTAAAATTATCCAGCTTCTTCTATGACCTATTTTTTTTGTTAAAAATGGTATTTGAAGCCTGTCTATTAACGGGGCCCATAAGTAGTTAAAAGCATAAACACTAAATATTAGCCCAGCCCAACCGATAGTTGATCTGCTTAAGCCTTCTTCTTTAAGCCATAAGCTTAAACTGCTACCTATTAAAACCCATGGAAAACCTGAAATAGCTCCAAGTAATAAAATTCTAAGCATTCTTATATCAAAATATACAGCGAAAGTTTCTGACAAAGATTGTTTTTTAAATTCTATCATAATTAGCTTCTCCAAAAAGATGGTAAGAATAATACCAGTATAGCAAATAATTCCAATCTTCCTAAAATCATCCCTGTACTTAAAATCCATTTTGAAACATCAGGAAGTTGATAAAAATTACCATTTGGACCTATAGCAGATCCTAAACCAGGTCCTACATTTGAAATAGAAGTTGCAGCACCAGATATCGATGTAACAAAATCAAGTCCAGTAAGTGATAACAACGCTGTTAATATGAAAAAAATAATTATATAGAGATAAATAAAGGAAATAATTGAGGCTAAGAATTTGTCATTTACAGTATTATTTTCATATTTGATAATGAAAATTCCTCTTGGGTAAATTACTTTTTTTAATTGATTTATTATAAATTTATATAGTATCTGAATTCTAAAAATTTTTACACCGCAAGTAGTTGATCCAGCACATCCACCTATAAACATTAATATCAAAAAGTAAAATAATGGAAAACTACCCCACTTATCAAATCCTTGTGTTACATAACCTGTTCCTGTTAAAATAGATATAACATTAAAGCTAACGGATCTAATATCGGATAATGAAAAATTATTATCTTTTATTAATAAATAACAAAAAAGAATTACTATTGATAATATTATTAACTTTATAAAAGTTTTAATTTGAGAATCTGATAAAAATATTTTTTTATTTCCACTCATAAATTTTATATAAGCTATGAAAGGTATACTTCCTAATATTATGAAAAAAATTGCCGTCAACTCTATTTTAACATTATTAAAATATCCTATTGATTCATTATAATTTGAAAAACCACCAGTAGCGATAGTTGTCATAGAATGAGTTAGACTATCAAAAATATTCATACCAAAAAATTTATATGAAAAACCACAAAGTAAAGTTAAAATTACATATATAATAATCAATTTTATAGAAATCTCTTTTGATGAAGGCAATATTTCATTTGTAGAGTCCGTGTTTAAAACTTTGAATAATAACATACCACCTACATTCATAATTGGCATTAAAGTTATGGCCATTACAATAATTCCAATTCCTCCTAACCACTGAAGTAATGCTCTCCAAAGTAAAATGCTTTTAGGTGCATTTTCTAAATTTATAATAATAGTTGATCCAGTTGTAGTTATACCCGACATACTTTCAAAAAATGCATCTGTAAAAGATAAGTTTAGTTTAGAGAAAAAAAGTGGAAGAGCTCCAAAAATCGCAATAGTAATCCAAGATAAAGATGTAAGTAAAAATGCTTGATGAAGATTTATTTTTTTATCATAATCTAAATTTGATATTACAAATAAAATTCCAAAAATTAGTGTAATGATTGAAGCAATAACAAAAGAAGAATCAAATTCACCATAAACATATTGAATAATAATTGGAATTATCATGAATATTCCAAGTATTATTTGCAACATTCCTAGAGTGAAAAAAACTGTTTTATAATTGGGCATTTTGTTTAAACATTATTTTATGGTAAATAAATTTCAACACTATAAGAATTGATAAAACAACCAAATATATGAATTTTTTAAAAAGTTTGTGATTGATAAAGTAATTTTAGATAAAACTAATGCTTGGCCTTTTGTAGAAGCAAAAAAGCTTCTTAGAGAGAGAAAATCTTTTATAGAAAAGAAAGGAAAAATTGTTCTGCAAACGGGATATGGTCCAAGTGGGTTACCTCATATTGGAACTTTTGGTGAAGTAGCGAGGACTTCAATGATTGTTAATGCCCTAAATAAAATAACAGATATTCCAAAAGAAATAGTTACTTTTTCTGATGATATGGATGGACTAAGGAAAATTCCTGAAAATATTCCAAATTCTCAAAAACTAGAAGAAAATCTTCATAAACCTCTAACATCAGTACCAGATCCATTTGATAAATATAGTAGTTTTGGTGAACATAATAATGAGATGCTAAAAAAATTTTTAGATGAATTTAATTTTATATATTCATTTAAAAGTTCTACTCAACTTTATAAATCTGGTTATTTTAATGAGACTTTAAAATTAATTTTAAAAAATTATAAAAATATAATGAATATAATTATTCCAACTATAGGAAAAGAAAGACAAAAAACATATTCACCTTTTTTACCGATTTGTCCAGATAGTGGTAAAGTATTAGAAATACCAGTACTTGAAATTGATGAGAAAAATTCAAAAATAATTTTTGATAATAATGGAAAAAAACTTGAAAAAAGTATTTTAGATGGAAATTGCAAACTTCAATGGAAGGTTGATTGGGCTATGAGGTGGTATGCTATTGATGTTGATTTTGAGATGTATGGTAAAGATTTAATTGAAAGTGCAATTTTATCAACAAAAATTATAAAGTTACTTGGTAAAACTAATCCATCAGGATTTTCTTATGAACTTTTTTTAGATGAAAAAGGAGAAAAAATATCCAAATCGAAAGGTAATGGTATTACTATTGATCAGTGGTTAAAATATGCTTCACCAGAAAGTTTATCTTTATTTATGTATCAAAATCCAAAGAGAGCTAAAAAACTTTATAAACAAATTGTACCAAAAGCAGTTGATGAGTATTTAGATTTTATAGAAAAAGCTAAAACACAAGATGAATTACAAATGCTAATGAATCCTGTTTGGCATGTGCATAATGGAAAGATTCCAAAAGAAAATAATATAATGAGTTTTTCGATGTTACTTAATTTAGTAGAAGCTAGCAATTCAGATAGTAAAGATCTTTTATGGAAATTTGTAAAAAAATATAAAGCAGATATTTCTGAGAAAGATCATCCTATATTTGATAGTTTAATAAGTTATGCAATAAAGTATTATATTGATGTTATTAAAAAAAACAAAAAATATAGAAAACCAAATAAAGAGGAAAAATTAGCGCTTGAAGCATTAGTTAAAACTCTTGATGAGTGTACTGATCAAATGAATCCTGAAGACATTCAAACAAAAATATATGCAGTTGGCAAAGATAATGGTTATAAAGAAAATTTAAGAGACTGGTTTAAACTAATTTATGAAGTAGTTTTTGGAGATGAAAATGGCCCAAGGATGGGTTTTTTTATAAGTTTCTTTGGAACAAGTGAAACAAAAGAATTGATTAAAAATAAAATCAAGTAATGTTTAATAAATTAAGATCAATAATATTTAAGCTCGACCCTGAATTTGCTCATAACTTGGCTATTAAAGCTTTAAAATATAATTATATTCCAAATAATAAAATTCCAGCAAATAGCCTGTTAGAAACAGAAATATTTGGAAAAAAAATTTCTAATCCAATAGGTCTTGCTGCGGGTTTTGATAAAGATGCGGAAGTTTACAATTCCTTCTATAAACTTGGTTTTGGTTTTGTTGAGGTAGGGACTATTACTCCTTTAAAGCAGTATGGAAATCCGAAACCAAGAGTTTTTCGTTTAGAAGAGGATGAAGCCTTAATAAATAGATTGGGTTTTAACAATTCAGGGGTGAATAAAGTTAGTTCTAGAATAAAATCTAATCCACCCAATGGATTATTTGGAATTAATATTGGACCCAATAAAGACACAAAAAATAGAGTTGAAGATTATTTAATTGGTTTGCGAAAATTTTATAATTTAGCTGATTATTTAACGGTAAATATTTCATCTCCAAATACAGAAAATTTAAGGAGTTTTCATAATTCAAATGAACTTAGTGAACTTTTAAGTGAAATTGAAAAAGAGAAAAAAATTTTAAAATCAAATATACCTATCATTGTTAAAATTTCACCAGATATTCATGATAATGACGTAGAAAAAATTTCTGAATTACTTTTAAAATATAATATTTCATCTGTAATAATTTCAAATTCTACAGATAGTAGTAGAGAAAATTTAAAAAATATAAATAAACTAGAGAAAGGTGGTTTATCAGGCAAGCCTCTAGAAGTTAAATCTAATTTGTTAATTAATAAATTTTTTAAAATTTTGAGAAGTAAAATAAAAATAATTGGAGTTGGTGGAGTTGACTCAGGAAAAAGTGCATATGAGAAAATAATTAATGGCGCAAACCTAGTTCAACTATATACTGGGATGGTTTATCAAGGTCCAAATATTGCTTATAAAATTACTAAAGAACTAATTGAAATTACAAAAAATCATAGTGTTAAGAACATTTCAGAACTTGTAGGTATTAAAAAATGATCTTGACTGGTAACTTTAGAGCGCTTATACAATCGTATTTTTTATGTCAAAAAAATGTGAATTAACTGGAAAAATACCTCTTAAAGGTCATAAAGTTAGTCATGCTAACAATAAAACCAAAAGAAGATTTTTACCAAATCTTAAAAAAGTAAAATTTAAGAGCGATATTTTAAAAAAAAATTTAAGATTAACTGTATCAAACGCAGGAGTAAGATCTGTTGATAAAAAGGGAAGTTTTGATCAGTTTATTAAATCATCAAAAGCAAAAAACTTATCTATAAGACTAAAAAAAATTAAAAAGGTATTGCTTAGTAAATCTGCATAATGAATCGTTTATTTCTTTTACTCTCATTTTTAATGGGAGTAATTGTTTTAGTTTCAAATTATCTAGTTCAATTTCCAATTAAATATTATGGTTTTGAAAAAATATTGACTTATGGAGCTTTCAGTTATCCCATAGCATTTTTAATAACTGATTTAGCAAATAGATCTTATGGTAAAGCAGCAGCTAAAAAAATAGTATATTTTGGTTTTGGAATAGGAGTTTTATTTACATTTTTTTTTTCAACAAATTTTTCAGATTTAATTTCAATAAGAATCGCTATTGGATCAGGCACAGCATTTATTGTTGCTCAACTATTAGATGTGCAAATATTTGATAAATTAAGACAAAAAAAATGGTTTGTCGCTCCATTAGCATCATCTTTTGTTGGTTCAACTTTTGATACATTTATATTTTTTTCTATTTCTTTTTATGGAACAGAGGTGCCTTGGATTTCATTATCCTTAGGGGATTTAAGTGTTAAAATTTTAGTAGCCTTAATTATGTTAATACCTTTCCGATTATTATTAGGAACTTTTAAAGCTGCTTAAACAGAAATTTATAAGATAATATTTTGTAAGCTAATTTAGCTACTAAAAAATTGTAAGAATTAAAACCTTTGATAGGAGCAAGTTCATTAATATCAGCCCCAACTATATTTGAGTTTTTAGATGCTATTTTAATTATATCTAAAGTTTCATCCCATAGTAAACCACCTGGTTCTGGAGTACCAGTTGCTGGCATTATACTCGAATCGAAACCATCAACATCAAAAGTTAAATATACAGTTTTATTCTTAATTAATTTTTTGAATTTTGTTAAATTCCATTTAGCCTTATCTTTAGCCCAAAAAATATTTATTCTTTTAGAATTTTTTTTTAAAAATGGAATTTCGCTACTAGAAATATTTCTGATACCAAAGGATATTACAGACACATTTTTATGATCCAGGCATCTTTTAATTGCAGATGCATGTGAGAATTTTTCACCATTATAGCTTTCTCTCAAATCTGCATGCGCGTCAAAGTGCAATAAACAAATTTTTTTAAATTTCTTAGCAAATGGAGCAATGCATCCTGGGGTTATTGAGTGTTCTCCTCCAAAAGTTATAGGAAATAATTTTTTATCTAATATTTTTGAATTAATGTCTGAAATTTTTTTAAGTGCTATTTTTATATTTTTGTTAATTTTGAATGGTTTTAAAGTTTTGATCCCAATTTTTTTATATGGTTCACAATTTAATTCTTCATCATATAATTCTACTTGGTGAGATGCTTTAATGATTTCTTTCGGTCCATTTTTAGTGCCACTACCATAACTAACTGTTTTTTCAAGACCAAATGGGATTACAACAGCCTTTTCTTTAAAGCTAAACTTATTATCAATTCCTAAAAATCCTAATTTATTTGATAAGTAATTCAATTTTTATCCAAATATTTTTGAAAAATTTTTTCTACTTCTGCTTTTCCACTCACCTCTATGATATGCGTCGCTTGCTATTAAAGGTAATACACTTGTTGCTTCTGCAAAAACCATTTGTTCTTTAGTCACATCAACTTTACCCCACGAGCTTGCTTCTTTTAAAGTTGAACTACTACAGGCACCATCTCTTGAGTCTGCAACTGTTATCTGAATAGCATATTTGTGCATTTCCACATCCTTTCCTAAAAGTTCAGCACAAATTACAGTATCTTGAATAAAGTTTTTAGGAACACCTCCTCCAATCATTATTAGACCAGAACCTTTTGATTTAATTTTAATTTCAGTTAGTTCACGAAATTCTCTAATCGAATCTATTGTAATATGTTTTTTTGGATTTTTTTCTTGATGTATAACTAGTCCAAATCCAGCACTTGAGTCAGTAAAAGCAGGGCAAAAAATTGGTACATTATTTTCATAGGCAGTTTCAATTAATGAACCTTTTTTTTTAGAATTTGTTTTTAAATATTTTCCAATTTCTTTAATAAATTCTCTTGATGTATAACTTTTGGGCTCTAACTTGTCCGCAATATCACATATGGTTTTATCACACATTTGTAATTCATCTTCATCAATATAAGTGTCATAAATTCTATCAATATAATTTTTTCTTAATTCAGTATCATTTTGAAATTGAGAACCTTGATAGTGTTTAAATCCGAGTGCTTCAAAGAAATCCATATCAATAATTGATGCTCCAGTAGCAACTATTGCATCGACCATGTTGTATTTAACCATATCTCTATATACATCCATGCACCCTGCCGCAGATGTTGAACCTGCTAATGTTAAAAAAACTGTACAATCTTTGTCTTTTATCATTTCATTAAATATATTTGCTGCATTTGCTGTTTCTCTAGCAACAAATGACATTTTTTCCATTGATGAAATAATATTTCTTGAATCAAAAGAAGTAATATCAATATGTTCGACAGGCTTATTTAGAAAATCTTTTTTACGATTATGTCCTAGATTTTTTTTATCTGACATTTAGGCAACAAGAAACTCACTACTTATGTCATTATCATACATAGACATTATAGGTTTATCTTCGACCTCATAAATATCATTAGAATAAAATCCATTAAATTGAGTTCTAAATGTTAAACCATAACCACCCAATTGTCCTAATTCAATATAATCACCTTCTTTAATATTATTTGGAAGAACAAAAGGACCTTTCATATAATCCATACTATCACAAGTTGGACCATAAAAATCAAAAGCTGTCATTTTTTTTGAAATTATTCTTCCATTTGTAATAACTTTTGAAGGGTAAACTAAATTTGGAACACCACCATCAAATAAAGATCCATAAGTTCCATCATTTATATAAAGTTTTTGTTTTTTTCTTAAAATTACTTTTACAACTGTAGAACCACTTTCTGCCACTAAAGCTCTGCCAGGTTCACAAACAATTTCGGTTTTTTTCTCAAGTTTTAAACTTGCAATATTTTTCTTAATTTCTTCAAAATATTTTTTCAAAGATTGTGGAATTAAATCTGGGTAAATTGATGGAAAACCACCCCCAACATTTATGTAATCAGGAGAAATTTTAGTTTTTTTAATTATAGTACCAATTTCGGTAATTCCTTTTTCATAAGAAATTGGATGCATACATTGAGAGCCGACATGAAAACTTAATCCAATTTTTTTTGCATATTGTTTAGTAAGCCTCAATAGACCAACCGCTTCATTTGGTTGTGCACCAAATTTTTTAGATAAGTCAATTTCTGCATGTTCGTTAGATACTGAAATTCTTACAAATAAATTTAAATCTTTTGCATTTTTAGTTGCATTAATAATTTTTATTAATTCATCTTTTGTGTCTAGTGAAAAAGATTTTATTCCATATTTAAAATAAGCTTCGCTTATATTTTCTTTGCTTTTAACTGTATTCATGTAATGACAACTAGCTTTTGGTGCAATTTTTTTAATGGTTTCTATTTCTTTTATTGAAGCTATATCGAAATTATTAATACCTGAATTAAAGAGAGTTTTTAAAACAAATTCATTTGGATTAGTTTTTACAGCGTAAAGAATTTTTCCTTTAAAGTTCTTTTGAAAGAACTTTGACGCTTTTTCCAGAGTGTGCTTTCTAACACAGTAAACTGGATTAGAAGGCTTGAGTTGATTTACAAGTTCATCAACACTTTTAAATTTTTTCATTTTTTAGCCCCTCAAAAAAAATTTAACAAAAAAAATTTACATATCTAATATGCAAATTTGTTAATTAATCACTGATTATGAGAAATGGCCAGTAATGTAAAGTATTTATTATAAGTATTTTTTATGGCCTGTTGAAATATCAGCATAGCAACCCTATATTGTATTTATGCATAATAACTTGCAAAAAATAAGTAATTTAGAGGATAAATCACTTTTAATTGTAGATGATGATAATCCTTTTAGAGATAGGCTCGCGAGAGCAATGGAAAAAAAAGGATTTTCAGTTTCACAAGCAGAGGGTGTAAAAAAAGGAATTGATTTAATTAAGTCAAAGAAACCGGCTTTTGCAGTAGTAGATTTAAGACTGGCTGATGGAAATGGTCTTGAAGTTGTTAAAGAGCTTCAAGTTTCTAATTCAAATTGTAAAATAATAATGTTAACTGGATATGGAAACATTCCAACTGCAGTTGCAGCAATCAAACAAGGAGCAATAGATTATCTTGCAAAGCCAGCTGATGCTGATGATGTTGAGAAAGCTTTACTTGCTGATCCTAATAAAAAAGCTCAACCACCTGAAAATCCAATGTCGGCAGATAGAATTAAGTGGGAACATATACATAGAGTTTTTGAACTTTGTAATAGAAATGTTTCTGAAACTGCAAGAAGATTAAAAATGCACAGAAGAACTTTACAACGAATTTTGTCTAAAAGATCACCTAGATAAATTTTCTAAAACCTAAAATTTTTTTTGCTAAAAAAGTTAATAGTAGAATTTTTAATAATTCTGCTAATAAGAAAGGTGTAGCACCTAATTGAATCACAGGTTTATCCCAACCTATTAAAGTTCCTAGCCAAATTATTCCAAAAATATAAATAAATGAAACTGAAAAAATAAGTTTTAAAAAGATTAAAAAAATATTTGTTCTAAAGTTTAAATAGCCTGCAAAAAAAGATGCAAATAAAAAACCTATTAAATAACCCATTGTTGGACCTGTAAAATAAACTATTCCAATTCCTTTTTCGGGAGAATTGGAAAATACTGGAAGTCCTAAAATTCCTTCTAAAAGATATAATCCAACTGTAGTTACTGCAATTTTATAACCAAAACTGACTCCTAATAATAATACCACAAAAGTTTGCATTGTCATTGGTACTGGGTAAAAGGGTATTTTTATTTTTGCAGAAATTGTAAGAATTATAGAGCCTAAAATTACTGTTATTAAAGATTTAACTAACTTTTGATTTTGTATAACTTTAACATTTTCCATTAATATATTTTACTATTTTAAATTCAATTAATCTAGTTTTTTATTAATTCTATATAAACATCTTCAATATCAGCATCTTCTGTAGAAATATCCAAAATTTTTGTATCTTGTTTTAATAAGTAAGAAATTATTTCATCTATTTTTAATTTACTTTTTTCATAAGAAATAGTTAGTTTATTTTTGTCTTTTGAAATAATTTTTAAAGAATTCATCTTTATTTTTTCAATATTTATTTCTTTATTAAGTGAAAATATAACTTTTTTAGTTTGAATTTTTTCTATTAAATTTTTAGTACTATCTAAGGCAACTAAATTACCTTTGCTAATGATACCAATTCTGTTACACATTTCTTCAGCTTCCATTAGATAATGTGTTGTTAAAATAATTGTAACTCCTTGCTTATTTAAATGTTTAACGTTTTCCCATAGATTTTGTCTTAGTTCTATATCTACGCCAGCTGTAGGTTCATCTAGTATAAGAATAGGTGGTTGATGAACTAATGCTTTAGCAATAAGAAGTCTTCTTTTCATCCCACCAGATAAACTCCTCGCGTAACTGTCAGAATTTTTTTCAAGTGATACTAATTTAAGAATATCATTAGTAATTCTATCTTCTTTTTTGATACCATACATTCCCGCATGTAATTCAAGAAGTTTTCTAGGGTTAAAAAAAGGATCTAAATTAACCTCTTGTGGAACTATTCCTATCGAAGCTCTTACTTGTCTTGGATTTTTGTCTAAATCGAATCCCCAAACATTAACTTCACCCGATGTTTTCACAACAGTGCCAGCTAATATATTAATGAATGTAGATTTTCCGGCTCCGTTAGGACCTAAAAGACCAAATATTTCACCCTCTTTCACCTCTAAGTTTAAATTATTAAGTGCATTAATAGGTTGTGATTTATTTTTAGAATAAATTTTATTTAGGTTTTTTACCGATAAAACGTTTTTTTTTTCCATAATGATTTATACATTTATAACATTCGTATAAATTAAGTTAACATTTTAATGAACAAAATAAAAAAAACTGATCATTTTTACTTAATAGATGGCTCTGGATATATATTCAGAGCATATTATGCACTTCCTCCATTAACTAGAAAAAGCGATGGCATGCCAACTGGTGCCGTAAGCGGTTTTTGTAATATGTTGTTTAAATTATTGGAGGACTCTAAATCAAGTGAAAATTTGCAAAAGCCAACACATTTTGCAGTTATATTTGACTCAGCGAGAAAAAATTTTCGAAATGAAATTTATAGTGATTATAAAGCAAATCGTTCAGACGCGCCTGAAGATCTTATACCTCAATTTGATTTTATAAGAAAATCCGTTTTAGCATTTAATTTACCATCAATAGAATTATTAAATTATGAAGCTGACGATCTTATAGCTACTTATGTTGAACAAATACTATTAGCTGGAGCAAAAGTAACAATTGTTTCTTCTGATAAAGACTTAATGCAACTATATAAAAAAGATGTTCGAATTTATGATCCTATGAAAAATAAATTTATTTCAGAAGATGATGTAAAGAATAAATTTGGAGTTAAGCCAAATAAAGTCATTGATGTTCAATCGCTTGCTGGTGATAGTAGTGATAATGTTCCTGGTGTACCAGGTATAGGAGTTAAAACAGCAGCAGAGTTGATAAACAAATATGGCACATTAGAAAAACTATTAGAAAAAGCAGGGGAAATAAAACAAAACAAAAGGAGGGAAACTATTATAGAAAATAAAGATAAAGCTATAGTTAGTAAAAAGTTAGTTACTTTGAAGAAAGACGTTCCAGTCAAGGATAGTTTGGAAGACTTCATTTTGAAGAACATTGATAAAGATAAGTTGTTTAATTTTTTAAGAGAAATGGAATTTAATAGATTATTAAGCAGTGTAATTTCAATATATGGTGAACCAAATTATTCTAAAGAAAAAAATAATTTAGAAGATAAAGACAAAATAAAAATAGATACAAAAAAATATAAATTAATAAATAGTATTAAAGAACTTGATTTATGGATTAAAGAAGCTGAAGAAAAAGGAGAATTTGCGGTTGATACTGAAACAACTTCTTTAGATCCTCACCAAGCAGA
>CACIWJ010000003.1 GCA_902590365.1 uncultured Pelagibacteraceae bacterium
AGAGCTTCTTCAAACAAGCCGTCACTTGTAGTTGTTACTGAAAGCCCTACATCAGACAAAAGAAAAAAAGAAATTTTTAATTTTATAGATAATTTATTGAAAAAATCTGGAAAAATTGGCGAGTACGACCAAAAAATTTAATTTATAATTAAATATTAAGATATCTATATAAAAAGATAGTTCCAACTACATATAGAAAAATTCCAAAAAATCTCTGTAATTTTGATTTATCAAGTTTATGAACTGTATTTGCTCCTATTCTCGCCATGAACATTGTTATTGGTATAAATATTAAAAACGCAGGTATATTTATAAATCCTACACTTAATGGCAAATCAGCTTTTAAAAATGAACCAGTTATTAAAAAACCTAATGCACCAAATAAAGAAATTACTGAACCAATAGCAGCTGCACTACCTATAGCTTTATTAATTGGATAGCCAAAATATTTTAAAATAGGAACATTCATAATTGCTCCTCCTATCCCCATAGTAGATGAAACGAATCCTGAAACAAAACCAAGTATAATCCTTGGAATTAGATTAAAATTCACTTTAAAATTATCTGTTTTATCTTTAATGTTTAATAAATAAGCTCCACACAAATAAACGATTGTAGTAAAAAACAGCAAAAGAGATTTGGTATGCAAAATAGCAGCAAAAATAGTTCCTGATAGTACACCTATTATTACAAAAATTGCATAATTTTTGATCACACCAAAATCAACTGATCCATTTTTTTTATGAGTTAGAACAGAAATTATAGAGGTAGGAACGATTATTGAAAATGAAGTTCCAACAGCTAAGTGCATCAAGTACTCTTGGTTTATGTTTAAACTTTCAAAGATAAAAAATAGAAAAGGAACAGTAATAAGTCCTCCACCAATTCCAAACAATCCAGCAAGAAAACCAACTGGAAAAGCAGTTAGCACCATGAGTAATATAAAGAATGAATATTCGTTTGATAAAATTAAATTAATCAATTTGAGTCGCTGTATGTGCCTGAGGAGCTAATTTAACTTTATCCATAATATGGTCAATTTTTTTAACATCTGCATCTCTAACACACATATTTTCACTTAAATATCTTTTCCAGAAACTTGAACCTGTTTGTCCATGAAATAAACCTAGGGTATGTCTCATAATTTGATTCATTCTTGTTCCTTTTTTAATTTCGTCTTTAACATAAGGAACTAATTTTTTAATTATTTCTTCTCTTGAAAGAACATTTTTATTATTAAAAATTTCCTTTTCAATATCAGCTAAAATATAGGGTGAATGATAAATAGATCTTCCAAGCATTACACCATCTACTTTATTCAAATGTTCTTTTATTTGATTAGTTGATGTTATGCCGCCATTAATGATTATTTCTAAGTCCCTAAAATCTTTTTTTAAATTATAAACCATTTCATACTTTAATGGTGGAATATTTAAATTTTGTTTTGGGGTAAATTTTCCTAACACTGCTTTTCTTGCATGTATAATAAATGTTTTAACACCAGTAGATTTTAAAAGATTTATAAAATTAAAAAGACTTTCATAATCTTCTACATCATTGTAACCAATTCTTGTTTTAACAGTTACAGGTAATTTTGTTTTGGCTTGCATTTCATTTAAACATTCGGCAACTAGGTTTGGTTCTTTAATTAAGCAAGCTCCAAATTTATTTTTTTCGACTTTTTTACTTGGGCAGCCTAGATTTAAATTTATTTCATCATAACCAAATTCTTCTCCTACTCTTGCTGCATTAGCTAACAATTTTGGTGAAGAACCACCTAATTGTAAGGCAACTGGTTTTTCATTTATATTAAACGACAGTAGTTTATTTTTATCACCTCTATCAATTGCTTCTGAAACAATCATCTCAGTGTATAGCAAGACATTTTTGCTAATTAATCTTAAAAAATACCTTTCATGCTTATCAGTGCAGTCCATCATAGGAGCAACTGAAACTTTTCTATTCATATTTAAGATTTTTATCTTATTTTATTGATTATTTACAGAGTCGTCTTCAGATTTTTCTAAATTTGTATTCTCTTCTTCTTTTAACTGTTCTATTGAAACGTCATTATTTTGTTCATCAGTGTCAGCTTTGATTTCTACCTGTTCATTTGTTTCATTTTTTAATTCTGCTAAATCATCTTTTGATACTTGAATTTTTTCAGGAATTTTTCTGGCTCTTTTTGAGGGTAATATTGGTGTACCACTTTTTGAAATTTCGCCTTTATATAAATTTTCAAAATCATCTCCAATTTCTTCATCTTCTGAAGATGTATCGTCTATTTGTTCTACATGTTTTCTTAACTTGTAAATGGCACTTTCAATTAATTCTGGAACTTTTATATTTTCTTGTGCAATCTCCCTTAAAGAAATGACAGTATTTTTATCATTATCAGCACTTACAGTTGGTTCAACACCTGCATTTAGTTGAGTAGTTCTCTCTTTTGCTACTAAAACCAACTCATATGGACTTTCAACTTTATCAATACAATCTTCAACAGTTACTCTGGCCATGCGAGGTATTTATACCTGTGAAAATTTAAAATCAAGCTATTTTTGCTGATATATAGGATTTAATTTTCCTTTAATTATAAACAACATTACTATCGATATAAAAATGTAGGTTCCAGATATAATAGATATATTTTCAATAGTTAAACCCATATCAATTAAAATCCCAAATAATGCAGTTCCAAAAGCAGTTGCAAAAACCATTAAAGCAGTAGTTAAAGCTTTGATTGATCCAATGTGTTTTACACCATAAATTTCAGCCCATGTTGAGGATCCAAGTACGTTAGCTAATCCATTTGAAATACCAATTAAACCTAAAAAGAAAAAAGATGAAATAGGATTTTTAAAATAGAACAATACAACAGCAGATAATAGAAGAGGAATATTCATATAAACTAAAAGCTTTCTACTGGTAAATTTGTCAATCAAAAAACCTGATACAAATAAAGTTATTACAGAGGCGATAGAATAAACCATGAATGATTGTGCAATTATGTATGGTCCCCATCCTTTTGAAGAAAGAATAAAAGATTGATAAACAAATACACCAGTTGCAATCCAAGGCATAGCAAGCATGTTCATACAAATAATATAAAACCTATAGTCTTTTAAAACTTCTAACCTGTTCCAATTTTTTATATTTTTTTCTTTTGTTTCATTTACAGATAATTCCTCTCTAGAATCAAAGTTAAGATTTTTTATTAAAATAAAAGATAAAATTGGTAAGAAAAGTAAAATTAAAATAGATATATAAAACCAAATATCTCTCCAATCAATTATGGTTAATAAATAAATGATCAACACAGGTAAAATAAATTCTGCAGTAGATAAACCAAACCATCCTGTGCTTAAGGCTTTACCTCTAGACTTTGTAAAAAAGCGTGAGATAGTTGTTGTTGCAGTATGAGACATCATTCCTTGGCCTGAAAATCTCATTAAAAAAATTGCAATAAATAGAATTGTTACAGACGAAATTTTTGAAAAAAAGAAACTAGAAAAAGATAAAAGCAAAGTAACAAAAAATGCAAATTTAAAAATATTAATATCATCTATTTTTTTACCTACCCAGATAAGTAAAAAACTACTTAATAAAGTTGCCGATGCATAGATTGTGCCAAATTGTCCATGTGTAATGGACAGTTCATTTCTTATACTAGTGTTAAAGATTCCTAAAAAAAAACTCTGTCCAAAACTAGAAAAAAATGTAAAGATAAAACCAAATATAATTACTTTTAAACTTAATTTATTAAACATTTTTTATGTCTTGTAACGTTGCTTTTATCGGTCTTGGTGTCATGGGTTATCCAATGGCAGGATATATATCAAAAGCTGGACACAATGTAACTGTTTATAATCGTACAACAACTAAAGCAGACAAATGGCTAACTGAATACAAAGGTAAACTAGCAAAAACTCCAGCTGATGCTGCTAAAGATGCTGAGTATATTTTTACCTGTGTTGGAAATGATAATGATTTAAGAGAAGTAACCTTTGGTGATAACGGAGCTTTTAAAACAATTAAGAAAGGTGCTATTTATATAGATAACACAACAGCTTCAGCAACGATTGCAAGAGAAATTTATGAATACGCTAAGAAAAATGGTTTTGGTGCTTTAGATGCTCCAGTATCTGGTGGTCAAGCCGGTGCAGAAAATGGTGCATTAACTGTTATGATTGGTGGTGATCAAGCAGACTTTGACAAAGCAAAAGATAAAATTGATTGCTACAGCAAAAAAATGAAATTACTTGGAAAAGCTGGCAATGGTCAATTAGCAAAAATGGTTAACCAAATCTGTATAGGTGGTCTTGTTCAAGCATTGTCAGAAGGTATTAACTTTGGCTTAAAAGCTGGATTAAATATGGAAGATGTTATTGAAGTAATATCTAAAGGAGCAGCTCAATCATGGCAGATGGAAAATAGATATAAAACAATGATTGATGATAAGTTCGAATTTGGTTTCGCGGTAGATTGGATGAGAAAAGATTTAAAAATTGCACTAGATGAAGCAAAAAAAAATAACTCATTGCTACCTATAACAGAAATTGTTGACCAATATTATGGTGATGTTCAAAAACTTGGCGGAAGTAGATGGGACACATCAAGTTTAATTAGAAGATTAAGGAAATAACACTGTATGCAACCAGCATACTATGAAGATTTCAGTGAAATCAAAAAAAAGATTTGGTTAATGCTTGATGATGCAGTGACTAACAGAGGTTCTCAATTTAGAATACCGACATTCATTTGTGGTGATCAATCTAGTTTCGATGGAAGAATTGTAGTTCTTAGAAAATCTGATCAAAAAAATAGCTTAGTTCAATTTCATAGCGATATAAGATCTGATAAAATTGAAAAATTAAAAAAAAATCCAAATGCTGCAATGCTTTTTTATGATAAAGAAGAAAAGATCCAAGTCAGATTAAAAGTTGAATGCACAGTGAACCACAATAATGATGTAACAAAAGAATCTTGGTCTAAAACTCAACATATTAGTAGAAAATGTTATTTAGTTGATAATGGCCCAGGTACAGAGTCTGATATTCCAACTTCAGGATTAAAACCTGAATTAGATAATTTTGAATTTACTATGGAGCAAAGTGAAGAAGGCTATAAAAACTTTACTGTGATCCAGTGTAAAGTAAAATCTATTGAATGGCTTTATTTAGCTGCCAAAGGTCATCGAAGAGCTAGATTTAATTTAGAAACAAATAAAGATACTTGGTTAGTTCCTTAATTTAATCTAATGCATCTGATATGAAAACATCAGTTGCAGCTCTTATTCCGCTTCTATTAGCGCCATGAACTGTTCCATATGCACCGGCGGTTGCTTCTCCAGCAAAAAAAATTCTATCTCCTACAGGTCTTTTTAATCTAGGTCTTAATGATGATTTTCCTGGTTTTGCGCCAGAATAAGCTCCTAAAGTAAATGGATTTTTATTCCATCCTGTAGCTAAAGCTTTTACAAAATATTTATCATAAAATTTTGAACCAAAATTTGATTTAAGTTGGTTTACCACAAAATCAATCATTGCTTGGCTTCCTTCATTTTCTAAATTTCTTGAAAATTCTCCATTAAGAGCAAAAAGACATAAATTTGTTCCACCCATTCTAAGAAGACCATAACCAATACCCTCAGGTGATTTTGCACCGTTACTGTTAATTTTAGAATAAAAATTAGTATCTTTTTTAAATTGGCCAACAAATCTTTTTTTTAATTCCAATATTACTCGATTAGAAGTTCCCATAGTTATTCCCTCAAAAGCTTCATATTTTCTTTGAGGCAAGGCTGGTGTAAATTTAATTTTTTCCGCTCTTAAAACACCAACAGAAGTGGTCACAATACATGCTTTTGTATTTATTGTTCCTTTATTGGTTACAATTTGTACTCCTTTGCCACCCCATTTTATTTCACTTACAATTGTATTTAAATCAACTGGTACATCTTTTCTATAATAAGCTAGCAATGTTCCATATCCTTCTCTACAAAGTGCATTTCCACTTTCCCAATAATTATCTTCATAGTTAAGACTATCGTCAGCTACAGAAAGATTATCAAAATCTCTCGCAGTAATTGCTGCGTGAGCTGTATCAAACCAACTGTTTTTTTTTGTACCTTCTGGAATTAAGTCCATCAGTGGAACATCTGTGCCACCATCTGAATAAATATTTTTAATTTTTTTGTATATATTCCAAAACTCATTTCCACTTATTTTACTTTTTCCATCATAAACAACTGAAGTAGATGGTTCTTTATATATCTTAAATTTATCTTTATTCTCTTTTCCAAATTTATAAAGTTCATTACCTTTTCTAGCATGTAGCCAATGAGCACCATGATCAGCAGGCAAACCAAATGTAGTCATATCAGTGTAACATCTGCCTCCAATTCTATTCATGCCTTCAATACATAAAACTGGTATATTTCTTCTCATTAATTCAGCGGTTGCAGCTAAACCTGCTGATCCAGCGCCAATAACAACAACATCAGGATTTGATTGTGCAAAAGAAATAACTGGTAAAGTAGCTAGGGCCAAACCTGATAAAGATTTTTTTAAAAACTGTCTTCTTCCTATTAACTTCATTAATAAATTAGGCTATCCTTTTTTTAAATTCTAAGCAATAGGATTTTTTTAATAGTGTGGAATACAAAAAGCAACAAAGTATAAATTTTATAAATAATTTTGTATTTTAAAAAATACTTAAATTTTTTACCTGTTCTATTTGATTTTTCTAAATATTTCATATCCTCATAAGAATGGTTTATGACTTCTTTACTAGCTATATTATTATTACCTTTTCTTATAAAAACCATGTTGTGATAAAAAGAAATATTTGTAATCTTTGAGTCATATTTTTTCTTTAAGTAAAATGGATTAGCAATTTCTTGATAGTTTAAGCTATCTGTTAAATTTTTAAAAAAATTCATATGTGAATTTGAATATTTTAAATCGAATGGATTACCACCAAAAAAATGGTTGTAGCTAGTCTGCATATCTTCAACAATATACAATCCATTATCCTTTAAGGCTGGAAAAAGTAGCTCAAAGCTTTTTTTAACATCTTTAGAAATATGACTGCCATCATCAATTATAATATCAAAATCAGTATATTTTTTTATAATTTCTTCAATAAACTGTTTATCGCTTTGAGATCCTTGATGTACTTCTATATTTTTTCTATCTAACTTTTTTTCTACTATATCTATTTTATGTATATCTATTCCTATAATTTGAGAATTTTCAAAGTAATCAGACCAAGTTAATAATGATTTTCCATCTGCAATTCCAATTTCTAAAATTTTAAGTTTTTTATCTTTAATTTGATTAAAATAACTTTCATATATTTCTATATAACCATGTTCTAGTTTGTCTGTTTTATATATAGATGAAATATTTTTAAGATCTTTATGATTACCCATAAATTAAAATATAGACTCGGAATATTTTTTCCAATTATTTTGATAGTGTATTGCGTTTTCAGTAATTGATTTAACTTCTTCTTCAGTTACTTGTCTAATAACTTTTCCTGGTGCGCCTATAACTAAAGAATTGTCAGGTATTTCTTTATTTTCAGTTATAAGAGCTTTTGCACCAATAATGCAATTTTTTCCAATTTTAGCATTATTTAAAATTACTGCTCCAATTCCTATCAAAGTATTATCTCCAATAGTACAACCATGCAGCATTACAAGGTGTCCAACTGTAACATTTTTTCCAACTTTTAAAGGGTAGCCGGGATCAGTATGCAGCACGCTACCATCTTGAATATTAGAGCCTTCTCCTACTGAGATATTTTCGATATCACCTCTTAAAGTTGCATTAAACCAAATACTTGAATTTTTTTCCAAAGTAACGTCTCCAATTACAACAGCATTTGGAGCTACCCAATTTTCGCCAGAGTTTTTTGGTTTTTTATCTTTTAAATCATAAAACATAAAATATATATTGTTTTAACATGACACTTACAAAAACACCAATATGTGATTTCGGTAAAAAAGCCGAAAATTTTAAACTTAAATCTACAGTTAATAAAATTTTATCTCTAGAAGATATTAAAGGAAAAAAAGGAACTTTAATTATGTTTATTTGCAATCATTGTCCTTATGTAAAAGCAGTAATCCAAGATATTGTAAGTGATTGTAAAGAATTAGAAAAACATGGAATAAACTCAGTGGCAATTTGTTCAAACGATGTAAAAAATTACCCAGAAGACTCCTTTGATAAAATGATTGAATTTTCAAAAAATCATAATTTTAGTTTTCCATATCTTCACGATGAAAGTCAGGAAGTTGCTAAGAAATATAGTGCAGTATGTACACCTGATTTTTTTGGATATAATGAAAAATTAGAACTTCAATACAGAGGAAGAATGAGAGAATTAAAAGAATTAAAACCAGTTCGATCAGGTGATAGCGATCTCTTAACTGCTTTAAAAATGATATCAAAAACTGGCAATGGTCCAAAAGAACAAATCCCTAGCATGGGATGTAATATTAAGTGGATTAATTAAAAATGTACGTTGTTGTAACAAGAAACTTTCCTCCTGAAGTTGGTGGCATGCAAAATTTAATGTGGGGTTTATCTAAATCTTTATCTAAATTAAATATGCTCAAAGTATTTGCTGACTATCATGAAAATTGCAAAATTTTTGATGAAAAAAATACCTTTTCTACTGAAAGAATTGGAGGTCCTAAATTATTAAGAAAATTCAGAAAATCTTATTTAATAAATGACTTTTTAAATAAAAATAAACATGTCAGTTGTGTTATTGCAGATCACTGGAAAAGTTTAGAATTAATAAAATCAAACAAGAAAAAAATCTGTTTAATACATTCAAAAGAAATTAATCATAAAAAGGGAACTAGACTTAATAATAGAGTTTTAAATGTATTAAACAATATTGATTATGTTATTTCTAATTCTAATTATACAAAAAATCTTGCAATAGATCTTGGTGTGCAAGAAGAAAAAATTATTGTTATAAATCCAGGGGTAGATCCAACAAACGAAATACCGAAGAAAGATTTAGACGAGGCTGAAAAATTATTTAATGGTAAATCAAATAGATTAATTACTGTTTCGAGATTTGATAAACGTAAAAACCATGAAAAAGTTATAATGGCTTTGAGAAATTTAAAAGAACTATATCCTAGTATTATTTATGTGTGTATTGGATATGGTGAAGAAGAAGAAAATGTAAAAAAACTCGTAAATGAATTAAATTTAAATAATCAGGTAGTTTTTCTAAAAAATATTTCAGATAATTTAAAAAATGCTTTAGTTGCTAAATCAAATATTTTTATTATGCCTTCAGTAATTCACAACAAATCTGTTGAAGGTTTTGGAATAGCATTTGTAGAAGCTGCTCAATATGGAGTACCTTCTATTGGTGGCAAAGATGGTGGTGCATCGGATGCAATTATAAATGAAAAAACGGGCTTAATTTGCGATGGAAATAATCTTGAAGAAATATATTCAAGTATCGATAAACTTTTAAAAGATCATAAATATAAAGAGTACGGAAAAGCTGCAAAAGCAAACTCTTATAATTTTCATTGGGGAAAAATAATAGAAAACTATAAAAAAATTTTATAATTTTATTTTTTCAAATACTTTTTGTGCGCTAAGTTTTTTTAAATCATTTACTTGAATAGGTTTAAACTTTTCTCTTTCAATACTAACCTTATGTGCAGTTGTATGTGATCCAAATAATGTAATTCCCTTAACATTTAAATGTGCAGCCATATGAGCTGGGCCTGTATCATTTGCTATAACAAAAGAACTATTTTTAATTAATGAAGATAACTGTGCTATATCCAAAGCTTTTTCACCATCTAAGACAGATATTGCATCAAACTCTTTTGCATCGTTTAATTCATTTGGTCCTGGGGCAATCAATATTTTATATTCATTTTTATATCTATCTTTGATAATTTTAATTAGTTCGTTGTAATAGGGCCATTTTTTTGATGACAAATGTGGTGAACAAAATGGAAATAAAATTATATATTTTTTTAAATCGTATTCAGTTTGTATTTTAGTTATATCAGAGCAGCTCCAGGAAAAATTTGGAAACATTGTATGTTTTGTATTTATTCCAGAGGTTTTTAATTGGTGATCAAAACGATCTAGGACAGGTTTTTTATCAAATTCTTCTTTGGAAAGATCTTGTGGTAAAGTAGATTCTGAGGATGACCATTTATCAGAATTTGTATTTGGAAATAATATTTTTTTATAAAATAAAGTTCTTGAGGAGTTTTGGAGGTCATATACTTTATTAATATTCAATTTTTTTATCTTCCTCATTAAAGAAAAAAGATAAATCAAATTAAATCTAGAAAGCCTTTTGTCCAATATAACGTCTGTTAGATATGGATTTTTTTTGAATAAATCAAAATATGGTTTTGTGGTTAATAAATATATCTGGTCATCTTTATGATTTTCATAAATATCTTGAATTGCACCACTGGCTTGGGCTATATCTCCTAGTGAACCGTGTTTTATGATTAAAATATTGGACATATTTTTAACAACTTAACATACTATTAAATTTTATGAATAAAATTCTTGTAGAAGTTTCTATTGGTGAGCTTTTGGATAAAATTTCAATTTTAGAAATAAAAAAAGAAAAAATCAAAGATACAGATAAGTTAAAGTTTATAAATGATGAGTATAACATTTTGAATGATCAATTTAAAAAGAATGTCAAAACTGATGATAAACTCAATCAATTATTTAAATCATTAAAAGAAATAAACGCAAAACTTTGGCTAATTGAAGACGAAAAAAGGATGTACGAAAAAAACTCAGACTTTGGAGAAAAATTTATAAAAGTATCCAGAGATATACATTTTTTTAATGATGATAGAGCCAAAATAAAATTAGAAATAAATAATCACACTGGTTCAAAAATAAAAGAAATTAAAGAATATACTGCCTATTAATTTGCATCAAGAACAGCATGAAGAAATTGTTTAGTTCTTTCATTTTTTGGATCACCAAATAATTGATCTGGTGGACCTTGCTCAAAAATTTTTCCTTCATTAAAAAAACATACACGGTCAGAAATTTCGCGAGCAAAACCCATTTGATGAGTTACCATTATCATTGTAAGACTATGTTCCTTATTTAAAGATCTGATTACATTTAATACCTCTCCTACTACTTCTGGATCAAGCGATGATGTAATTTCATCTAACAGCATAACTTTCGGTCTCATAGCTAAAGCTCTTGCAATTGCTACTCGTTGTTGTTGTCCTCCAGACAGTCTAGTTGGATGCTGATCTTTCTTATCTGTTAAACCAACTAATTCTAATAACTCTAAAGCTCTTTCTTCTGCATCTTCTTTTTTCATTCCTAAAACTTCCACAGGAGCTTCAATACAATTTTGAAGAGCTGTCATATGTGGAAATAAATTAAATTGTTGAAATACCATTCCAATTTTTGATCTTCTGTCTCTCAAATATTTTTCATTTGCTTCAACTAATTTTCCACTTGAGTCCATATGAGTAAGGGGTTCACCATCTAAATGAATGATGCCTCCATTGATTTTTTCTAAAGTCATTAAAACTCTTAAAACAGTTGTTTTTCCTGAACCAGATGGTCCAATAATTGACACCATTTCATTTTTTTTAATATCTAAATTAAGTTTATCTAAAACTACTAAATCACCATATTGTTTTGTTACTTCTTCAAACTTAACTATAATTTCATCAGAATTTTTATTTTTCATATTTTAAATATGTTATTGTTTAATTTTTCCTTGAGCAACATTAACTCTTCTTTCTAATTTTCTAACCCACATAGCAGCTGGAACAGAAAGAATTAAGAATATTACACCAACCATTGTATAAGGTTCCAAATATCTATAATTATAACCACCTACTGCTGTTGCTGCATGAAATAATTCAGCAACTCCTATTGTTGATAAAAGTGGAGTATCTTTAAAAATTCCTACTAAATAATTTCCCATTCCTGGAATAGCTATAGGAAACGCTTGAGGTAAAACTATTCTTCTATAAGTGTATACAGTTGAGAAGTTTAGCGCTCTACAAGCTTCCCATTGTGTTTTTGATACACCTTCTAACGCTCCCCTATAAACTTCTGAAAGATAAGTTCCAAAATGTAGACCAATTGTAATCATTCCACATAACCATGCTGATAATTTTATGCCAAATTGAGGTAATACAAAGTAAACAAAAAATAATTGTATTAAAAGTGGCGTTGAACGGATGAATTCAACTATCTCTCTGTTGATTACATTTATAATTTTATAAGGAGTTCTTTGGCCAAGTAAAAAAAATAATCCTACAACCAAAGCTATTGCATAACCTACACCTGCAGCAATTATAGTATTTAAAGTTGCCAGTAACATTTGTGGTAAAATTTCATAAGCAAAATCCCACTTAAATCCCATTTCCATATTAAGCCTTTCCTCTTCCTACTTTTTTTGCAGCTAAAACCTCTAACCATCTTAAAAAAGGTACAAGCGCAAACCTCGCCATAAAATAATAAATTAGTAAAGCTGTTCCAAAACATTGTGCTGAAAGCCACGTAATAGAATTAATTTGTTTTGCTTCAAAAGTTAAATCAACAACAGTAACCAAAGCCACAAGTGCTGTCGCTTTTAAAAGTTCTACTGTTAGGTTTGCAGCTGGTGGCAAAATAATTGGAAATATTTGTGGAATTATAATTCTTTTAATTCTTTTTGCTGGACTAAAATTAAGTGCATGCGCAGCTTCCCATTGTCCTTTGGGAACTGCTAATATGCCTCCTCTAACTATTTCAGCTCCATACGCACCAAAGTTCAAACCTAGTGCTGCTACACCTGCTGTAAAAGCTTCTAATGAAATACCAAAAAATGGAAGCACATAATACGCCCAAAATAATTGAACTAATAAAGATGTTCCTCTAAAAAATTCTATATAAACAGTCGCTGTTCCTTGAACGATTGGGTTCTTGGATAAACGCATCAATCCAAAAATCATTGAAATAATTACATAAAGAATAATTGAACAAACTAATACCTTAACTGTTGTAACTGTTCCTAGTAACAGTGTTGTTCCATGTTCAGCTAAGAATGCAAAATAACTCAATGTGTAACCATCAATTAAAACTAAATGAAATCAGGCGACCGTTATTTGATCGCCTGATTAAATAATTATATAAAAAAATACTACTTAGTTGAGCAAGCCCACTCAGTAGTCATATCAGAAGGAGGTAATTGAGCTTTATCGTACCCGTACTCACCAGCTCTCTCTAACATCTTAGCTGGATTAGCCATAACTTTAGCTAAAGCAACATTGAAAGCTTCTCTGAACTCACTATCACTTTTTCTAAAACCAATACCTACTACGTTAACAGTTTCTTTAGGCATTAATTTAGGATCAGTAACTTCAAATTTACCACCTGTTTTTTCTTCATGTTCTTTTGCACCAAAGAAAGTTTGAACAGCAGCGTCAGCTCTTCCTGCTTTCATAGCAGCAAGTATTCCTACCTCACCTTCAACTAATAACATTTGGCTATCTGGAACACCAAATTTTTTAGCTGCTTCAACAGTATTGAAACCTGCACCTGTTACTAGCATAGCTCCTGTATCAATAACATCTTGGTAATTATTAATATTTTTTGGATTTCCTTTTGGCACCAACATTGCATCACCAAAAACACCTATTGGATCAGAAAAGTCAATATTCGCACATCTACTTTTTAGAATGTACATACCGCCAGTAATCATATCAGAACGATTTGCGTTGATTCCAGGAATCAAACCAGACCATTCAAAAACTTTAGTTTCATGTTCTGTAATCCCCATTTCTTCTAAAACAGTCAAAGCAATCATGTTAACAAAACCTAATGCTTCACCGTTATCACCTGCATAAGCCCATGGCACAGCAGTACCAAAGCCAAGTCTTAACTTGTGTCCATCTTTTAATCTATCAGTCAGTGTTGCTGCACTAACAGAAGAAATACTAAAAATGATAACAAGAAAAACTGTAAAAGATTTAAAAAATCTATTCATATATTTCCCCTTAATTATTAATTTATTTTTAAAAAAAAAATTTAACTAAAAATTTTGTTGTTTGTATAGTTTTATAGTAACAAAAAATTCAATCTCAGGTTGACTTAAAAAAATTTCTTTTAGTTTCTATGTAAAATTAACATTATCTCCAACATTTATGTCACCATCATCTAATGCTGTCAAATATATACCCATATCAAAATGATTATACTGATCCTTTAAAGATTTAAGTAAATTTATTTTTGTATCAGTTTTTGGTTTAAGATTGATAGCAACACATCGTGGAATATTTTTTTCTACTTTGAATGATACGTTATTAATTTTTATAATTTTATCAATCCAATTACGTTCTTCCCATGCATCAATCCCTTCGACATAAAAATTTGCTCTAAATCTTTCAAATTCTACTTTTTGATTAATTTTACTTTGAAAATCATCAACGCTTTTAAGATTTACTAAAGACATAGAATTAAAAATTTTATTTGAGTGTGAAGTATCATAAAAAGGAAAATCTTTATTTTTTAATAAAATTATAGGTTTGCTTAAAGAACTTTCTAATTCTGTTAATTTATTTGTAAGTAATAATCGTTCTTGTTCATTATCTGGTGAAATTGTTACTAATTCTTTTTCTTGATATGTTAAAGTTAATTTTTCATTTTTATAAAAAAAATTATATTTATTTAAAGCAGGCGAATTTTTTAAAGTTAAAAAATTGTTAAGTTTTCTTTGGTTGGGATCTTTTTCAAGTAGTTTTGATTTATTGGAATCTATACCTCTTGAAAAAGCAAAAATTCTATCATTTGCAATACCAAGATTTTTTTTAATATTTGATGTTTCTATATTTTGAAATGATACTGACTTAACAGGAAAATAATGTATGGATTTAATTTTGCAGTTCATAATTAATACTTTCCAATTTTTTCAGAGCCAAAATAAAAAATTTTTGATAATTCTTCATTTGCTTTATTTTGAGAAATAACTTCTTTTCTTCCCATTAGTTCTGTCGGAATATTTGAGTACTCATGATATTTATATTTATCTTCTCCTCTTGCTTTCTGAACATACATTTTTCCTAGCACTTGATCAACATTACTACCTATATAACTTTGAATAACAAAACCAATTCTTCTATCATCACTATAATTTAAACCTGAACCGTGAACAATTTTTGGATGATGTAAAGACATTTGTCCTGCTTTTAGAATTACAGGATCAGTTTTATCTAGAGAAACATTTTTAATTGTTTGTCCACGTGTTAATAAATTATTTTCATCAAATTTTTGTTCATGATGTCTTAAATTTTCTTTGTGTGAACCTGATAACATTCTCATACAGCCATTATTCTCATTAGCATCAGTAATTGCTACCCAAACTGTAACCCAATTGTGAGGTTCTAAACCTATATATTTTGCATCTTGGTGAAAACTAACAAACCCTTTTTCTTTAGGGTTTTTTATAAACAACGTAGTACCACAAATAAGAATATTTTTACCAATAATACTTTCAACTGCATCTAAAATATTTTTATTTAAACAAACTTTATTAAATACTGGTGAAATCAGATGAACATAGTTACGATTAATTCCTTCTAGAGCTTTTGGCCAATTTTTTTCAATTTTTTCTATTTCATCTCTAATTTCTTTAGCTTCAGTAGAAGTCAAAGCATACACAGGCGAAATATAACCTTTATTTTTATAATAATCTAATTGCTCTGTTGTTAATTTGGTCATTGTGAATAACCATATTTTTTCTCTAAAAATTTTATTAAATTGTGAATTATAAAAGTCATAAATAAATAAATACCACCAGCAACAATAAATACTTCTATAGGTTTAAATGTTGTAGAAATTATATATTTTGCTACTCCAGTCAAATCCATCAATGTCACTGTGCTTGCTAGAGAAGTTCCTTTCATCATTAATATAATTTCATTGCCGTATGCTGGAAGAGATTGCCTGATAGCTATAGGGATTTGAATTTTATAAAAAATTATTTTATTAGATATTCCCAAACTTTTTCCTGCTTCAATAAACCCTGGCTTGATTGTTTGAAAAGCAGATCTTAATATTTCCGATGTATAAGCCCCGGTATTTAAAGCAAAAGCTATAATTGCACACCAGTAAGGTTCTTTAAAGACAACCCATAAAAAAGTTGATCTAAAGTATTCTATTTGCCCTAAACCAAAATAGATAATAAATATTTGAACAAGCAATGGTGTACCTCTAAATACATAAGAGTATCCGTAGGCAAATTTATTTATAATTTTATTTTTACTTAATCTTAAAATTGCAAATAATAACCCAATAAATAAACCAAAAAACAAAGATAGAGATAATAATTTTAACGTTACGACGGCAGCATCTAATAACTTTGGAAAACTGGTTATCATTAAATTTATATCCATCAAAAGCCCCTACTATATTTAATTTCCAATCTATTAATTAACTTCATGCTTAAAAATGTAAGTAATAAATATAAAACTGCAGCAAATGAATAAAAGAAAAGTGGATCTCTAGTTGAGCCAGCAGCAATGTATGATTGTCTCATTATTTCAACTAAACCTGTAACTGATATTAGTGATGTGTCTTTTAAAGTAATTTGCCAAACGTTACTCAAATTAGGAATTGCCAATCTTAACATTTGAGGCATGATTACTCTAAAAAAATAAACAAATCTTTTAAGTCCTAAAACTTGTGAAGCTTCAAACTGTCCTCTGTCTATAGATTGAATAGCTCCTCTAAAAACTTCTGTTGAATATGCACCAGATATAATACCGATAGCGAATGATCCAGTTATAAATGCATTAATTTCGATATATTCGTTGTACCCAAATATAGACGCTACATACATAACAGCACCACTTCCACCAAAAAAAAATAAATAAATTACTAGTAATTCTGGAACTCCTCTGATTACCGTTGTGTAAGAATTTCCAATAAAATTAAAAAATTTATTTTTGGATAATTTAAGTGGAGTAAATATTAATGCAAAAAGAAAACCTATAAACATAGCTGTTATTGAAACAGCAATGGTCATTAGAGTGGCAATAAATAATTCATCACCCCAACCAGTTTTTCCAAATGCTAGAAGTTCCATACAGACTGGCGACTATATATTATAGTCGCCAAATCTAAAATTAATTACATAGATGCGTCGAAACCGAACCATTTAGTAGCAATTCTACTAATGTCTCCGTTCTTTCTCGCTTGATCAATTGCTTTGTTAAAAGCTTGTAAAAGTTCAGTATCATCTTGTCTGATACCAACTCCTACACCATTACCAAATGCACCACCTGAAAAAGTTGGTCCAACTAAAACAACTGGTTTACCTGATTTTTCTGCATAATCACTAAATGCTACCGCAGCAGCTAATGCAGCATCACATCTACCAGATGCTAAATCTAGGTTAACCTCGTCTTGTGTTTTATAAGTTCTTACATTCACTTTTCCAACATCACCTGAATCTAAAAAGTTTTGGTGAATTGTTGCCGTTTGAACACAAACCGTTTTTCCAGCTAAGGCAGCTGTAAGAGTTTTTAAAGCTTTTTTTGCAGCAGCGTTAGGCTTTGTTAAATTTATTCCAGCAGGAGTATCCATGCCTTCAAGACTAGAACCTTTCATAACTGCTAGTGAAGCAACTTCATCTGCATAACCTTGAGAAAAACTAATTGCTTTTTGTCTTTCTGCAGTAATCGACATCCCTGCCATTATTGCATCGAACTTTCTCATTATAAGTGCTGGAATCATTCCATCCCAATCTTGTTCAACGATTACACATTGTTTTCCCATGTATCTACAAAGAGCCCATGCTAATTCAACTTCAAATCCAATAAGTTTACCTGAAGCATCTTTTGAATTCCAAGGTGGGTAAGCGCCCTCTGTTCCTATTTTTATTTTGTCAGCATTAGCAGATATTGTTAAAAATAAAGTTATCAATAACCCTAAGCTGAATTTTTTGATTATATTCATTATCCCTCCAAATATATTTAGAGAATTATTTCACAAATATTTAAATTAAAAAAGAAATTATTTATTTAATGAAGAAGCAAAATTCCATGAACAATCAAAACTTGGTATATAAATTCTATCTAGAGATGTATTACCAAAGCTTTTATCAAACAAATTAAGCCAATTATCTACTTGCTTAGGTTTTTTATCTTGGCTACCCACTTGAGCTGTTATTGTTCCATTAGGTTTTAAAATTCTTTTTAATGAATTTATATTTTTTGCTGCAAGATCAATACAATATTGATCATCATTCAAATCTACAAAAATTTTATCATATTTATTATCTTCAACTTTTTTAATACTTTCAAATGCATCACCCCAAACACACTGTACAGAATTTTTAGCAGTAGCTTTTTCTCCAATTTTTGAAATATGTTTTTCACAAACATGCACTACTTCAGGGTCAAGTTCATACCAATCTATAAGATTAAATCCTTGTGAAATACATTCTCTAGCAACTCCACCGTCTCCACCACCAATTATTGCTGATTTATCTTTTGCAGAATTTAGTTTGATGCCAGAGTTAACAAATGTGGAGCTATATAAATGTTCATCGCTTTCAGCTACCTGAAGTTCATTATCTATAAATAAAGATTTTCCAAATTGTTCTAAATCTAAAATTTCAATATGTTGACCTACTTTTGATGTAAAATCTTCTAAAACATTTTTTACTATATAAAATTTCTTAAGGCCTGGAGAGCTATAAATATCATCGTAATAACTAACTGTATCCCTATTAAATTCCTTTTTAATAATTCGCTTGTGTTTAATTTCTTTTTTTAAAATATCTAACGCAACTGTTGGACTAATCTTTCCACATGTAAAAAAATCAAAACTAATAATTCCTTTTTCTGGAAAAGTGTGAAAACTGATATGGCTTTCTGCTAATAAAGCTACCAAAGTAAAACCTTGAGGTTCAAACTTATATTTAGAAATTTCTAGTACCGTTACTTTTGCTTTTTTTGCAATTTTATAAACTAACTTCTCAAAGAATTTTGGCTCATATTCTTTGCTAGTTCCAATAATGTCTAAAGTAACGTGCTCCCCCACTTTACTCATAAAAAATTATCCTTTTTTATAACTTTTTATTTTCTCCAAGATTTTTTGCATTTCTGTAAATGAAAGAATCTTTGGCTCTCCTAACTTTATTGTATTTATGTATTGATGACAAATGTTTTCAACTTCTTCAGCAAGTTCAAAAGCTTGTTTTAAATTTTGCCCAAATGCAACCTGGCCGTGGTTTGACATCAAACACGCTTTTCTTTTTTCTAAAGCTTTAATAATATTTTGAGAAAGTTCTTTAGTTCCAAAAGTTGCATATTCTGAGCATTTTATGTCTTCTCCGCCTGCAAGTGCTATCATATAATGGAAGGCAGGAACTGATTTACCATGTGCCGATACAGCTGTAGCGTGAGGTGAATGAGCGTGAACGATTGCTTTAGCTTCTTTTTTTTTTAAATAAATATCTTGGTGAAAACGCCACTCTGAAGAAGGATTCAATCCTGAGTTAAAAATTTTTAAAAAATCATACTCTTTATTTAATTCTAAAAAAACAATATCTGTTTCTTTAAGTGCTTCATATTTTATTCCTGATGGAGTAATTAAAAAACCTTCAATATTATTAATGTTAGTTCTTACAGAAACATTTCCGGATCTTAAAGGTGAAAGATTACTGGTGTTAAGTTTTTGAGCAAATTTTATTACTTCTTCTTTCAAATTTTGCATTATTTTTTAAGTTTTTTATTAATTTCTGTTTCACAAAAATTTTTAATTTCTTCCCCAGTTTTATTTTTTGACAAATTTTTTTGTGCTATCATGCATGCTTTAAGAGATTTTTCATAACTAAATGAGCCATACTCAAATTTTGTTAAATACAAAGCCAAAATAGCTAAAATTACAAAAATAATTGGATACAAGTTTTTTTTCATTTAAATATTTTTTTTAAACCTTCTTCAGATGCCTTACAAACTCCTTTTTCTGTTATAAGTCCTGTAACATATTTAGCAGGAGTTATATCAAAAGCTAAATTCATTGCTTTACTTTTTTTTGGATAAATTTGGATTTTTTTTACATTTCCATTATCGTCCAAGCCTTCTATGTGTGATAGTTCTTCTGATTGCCTCTCTTCTATTGGTATATCTTTGTAATTTTTTATTTCCCAATCAATTGTCGAACTTGGCAATGCTACATAAAAAGGTACATTATTATCTTTGGCTGCTAGTGCTTTTAAATATGTTCCAATTTTATTACAAACATCACCATTTGCTAAAGTTCTATCTGTCCCAACTATACACATATCAACCTGTCCTCTTTGCATTAAAATACCTCCGGTGTTGTCTGCAATAATAGTATTAGATACGTTCTCTTCATTTAATTCATAAGAAGTTAAATTAGCTCCTTGGTTTCTTGGTCTTGTTTCATCAGCCCACACATGAACTGGTATTCCTTTTTTATGTGCATGATAAATTGGAGAAGTTGCTGTTCCCCAATTAATTGTTGCAAGCCATCCAGCGTTACAATGAGTTAAAATGTTTACTGTATCTTTTTTTTTATTATAAATTTCCTCAATTATTTTAAGACCATTTAGTCCAATATTTTCACAGAACTTAACATCTTCTTCACAAATTTCTTTTGCTTCATTTAATGCTATTTTTAAAATTTCATTACTATTAACTCCTGATAATTTATTTATCATTCTATCAACTGCCCACTTTAAATTAATAGCTGTTGGTCTTGAATTAATTAAATTTTCTGCTGATTTTTTTAAAAATGATTGATCATTATTTTCAATAATAGCTAAAACTAATCCATAAGCTGCTGTAGCTCCAATAAGAGGTGCACCTCTAACCTCCATAGTTTTAATTGCATTAATTGCATCTTTTACTGTTTTTAGATCTTTAATGATAAATTTATGCGGAAGTTTTGTTTGATCGATAATTTTAACAACATTATTTTCAAACCATATAGTTCGATATTCTTTGCCTTCAATTTTCATTTATTTAAAACTCTACCAGCTATTGTTTTAAGTTTATCTTTTGTTTTCTGAGTTCTTTTTTCAGGCGCAGTAATGATTGCTACATCTAAACAATTGTTTGTCGGGTCTTTTGGATCAATATGTTGTTCAAAATTATCTATTAGATTTTTAATCATATTTTTTGCTTTTGCTGCGTTTCCTAAAAGAACTTTTATAACTTGTTGAACATCTACATTCTCATGATCTGGATGCCAGCAATCATAGTCTGTTACCATTGAAACTGATGCATATCTAATTTCTGCTTCTCTTGCTAATTTAGCCTCAGGCATATTTGTCATTCCAATTACATCAGCTTTCCAGGATCTATATAATTTGGACTCTGCTAATGTAGAAAATTGAGGACCTTCCATAACCACATAAGTTCCTCCTTTTTGATATTCTATTTTTTCTTTTTTAATAGCTTCTTCGCACGCATTCATTAGTGCATTAGATGTGGGATGTGCCATAGAAACATGAGCAACTATCTCATCATCAAAGAAAGTTTTATTTCTTGCAAAAGTTCTATCTATAAATTGATCAACAATAACAAATTTTCCTGGTGGTAAATCTTCTTTTAATGATCCTACCGCTGAAACTGAAACTATATCAGTAGCACCTAATTGTTTGAGTGCATCAATATTGGCTCTAAAATTTATATTTGAAGGGTTGATAAAGTGACCACGCCCGTGTCTTGGAAGAAAATAAACTTCTTTATTGTTATAAGTTGTTTTTAAAATTTTGTCAGAAGGCTTACCCCAGGGTGTATTAATTTCTAATAATTCCCTATCTTTAAATTCTTCAACATCATAAAGGCCGCTTCCACCAATTACAGCTAATTTATTTGTCATATTATTTAAAATGATTTAATTATTTATAACTTAAAAATTTATGGATTTAAAAGAATATATTAGATCAATACCAGACTATCCCAAAAAAGGAATATTATTTAGAGATATTACTACTCTAATTAAAGACGAAAAAGCATTCACAGAATGTATTAATCAAATTGTTGAAAAGTCAAAAAATTTTAAATTTAATAAAATTGCAGCAATTGAATCTAGAGGTTTTGTGTTTGCTTCAGCAGTATCATATTTATTAAAAAAACCTTTTATAATGTTGAGAAAAAAAAATAAATTGCCAGCAGACACTTACTCCGTTGATTTTGAGCTTGAATATGGAACAGCTACAATTGAAGTACATAAAGACTCGATACAAAAAGAAGATTCTGTACTCATAATTGATGATTTGATTGCAACTGGTGGAACAGCTGAAGCAGCGGCCAAACTTGTGAAAATATCTAAAGGAAGTATTGCAGGATTTATATTTGTAATTAACTTATTTGATTTAGGTGGTTGTGATAGTATAAAAAAACAGGGCCACAAAGTAGAAAACTTAATTGAATTTCCAGGACATTAAATTTTAATTCTAAAAGAAGACTTTTTATTACATATAGAGTTTATCAATCCAGAAAATCTACAAAAATATAAAATTTTATTTTTTTTATCAAACATAAGAGAGTAAAATATAAACTTAATAAAATATCTTAATAATCTCGATGAAGATTTTTTTAATGCAGTAATCATTCCATAGTTTTTTTTATGATAATAGTAAAATGACCACATATAATGCCAGTTTCTTAATTTTGAAAATTCAAATTTATATTTTTCCAATGAAGCTAGTGAACTTTTAAAACCTAGGTGTGTGATTTTTAAATCAGTGCTCATAAATATCTTTCCGCCTTTACTTTTCACTCTAAAACATAAATCATTTTCTTCAAAAAAAAGAAAAAAATTTTCGTCAAAAATTTTTTCATCATCAAAATTGTTTAAGTTTAAAAGTAAAGAACATCCTGAAACCCAATCGACATCGTAAAGATTAAATTCATTTAAAAAATTTGCTTCTTTAAGATTTTTTTTATTATCAAAAAAACCAGCTGTGTGGTAATCAGATTGTTCAGCAAAACTTGTTCCAATTATTGAAAAATCTAGCTTTCCATCTAAATATTTTTGAATACTTGAAAAAAAATTTTTTTCACAAATTATATCGGGATTAAATATTAATGCATATTTTGTCTTTACCATATTTAAACCAAAATTATTTCCACCTGCATATCCTAGATTTTTTTCAGTTAATATAATTTTAATATTTTTATATTTATCTTCAAAATACTTTTGGTTTTCAAAATATGTTGAATTTTCAACAACAATTATTTTTATATTTTTATCTATTGACGATAGACAATTATCTAGTATTTCTTTCCCAGTTTTATAAGTTAAAATAACTAAAGTTAAATTATCCAAATTATTCATATTTCTGACTTAAATAATAAATATATACTTATTTTTTAATTATTGTAATAAATAAACATGCAAAAAATTATCGTTACTGGTGGATTGGGTTTCATTGGAAGTAACTTAATTGATCTATTGTTAAAAAAAAAATACAAAATTATTAATATTGATAAAGTAAATTATGCCTCAAATTTTTACAATGTTAAAAATTTTCAAAAATCTAAAAAATACAAATTTATAAAAGCTAATATAAATAATGAAAGCAAAATAAGTAAAATTTTTTTAAAATACAATCCTATTGCAATTTTTAATCTTGCGGCTGAAACACATGTTGACAGATCAATTGATAGCCCTAGAGAATTTATCAATAGCAATATTTTGGGCGTTTTTAATCTGTTAGAAAGTTTCCGTAAATATTCAAAAATAAATAAAAAAAGTAAGTTGATTCATATTTCAACTGACGAAGTTTTTGGTGATGTTATTGAAGGTAGGTCAGTTGAAAAAGATCCATATATACCTAGCTCACCATATGCTGCTTCTAAAGCTGCATCAGATCATTTGGTATCTTCATATGTTAGGACCTACAAAATAAATGCTATAATTACAAATTGTTCAAATAATTTTGGTCCTCGTCAACACCCAGAAAAACTTATTCCCAAAATGATATTTAATATAATAAATAATAGACCTCTTACTCTATACGGAAGAGGAAAAAACTCTCGGGAATGGATATTTGTAAAGGATCATTGCGAAGCACTTTTTAAAGTTTTTAAAAAAGGAAAAGTAGGAGAATTTTATAATATAGGATCTAATAAAAATTTTAATAATATTCAAATATGCGAAGAATTAATAAAAATAGCAAAAGTAAAAATAAAAAAAATTGGATCGAATGTTAAGATAAAATTTATTAAAGATAGACCTGGTCATGATTTAAGATATGCGCTTAATAGTAATAAGATTTATAATAAATTAAAATGGAAACCTAAAACAAAATTCAAAAAAGGTTTGTATGACACATTTTCTTGGTATTTAAATAATAAGAATTACTACAAAAAAATAAATAAAAAAGATATTCTAAATAGGTTGGGATTAAAAAATGATTAAAAAAGGTATAATATTATCTGGTGGAATGGGAACAAGAATGAGCCCGTTAACTAAAGCTGTTAACAAACAACTGTTACCTATTTATGATAAACCATTAATTTATTATCCCTTATCTATTTTAATGTTGGCCAAAATAAAAAATGTTTTGATAATTGTAAATAAAGGTGAATTAAACCAATATAAAAAATTACTTCCGAACGGAAAAAATCTTGGCATGAACATTACTTATAAAGAACAATCATCTCCACGAGGACTTCCAGATGCATTTATCTTGGGTGAAAAATTTATCGGCAAAGATAATGTGGCACTTATTCTTGGTGATAACTTTTTTTATGGTCAAAATTTAAGTAATCAACTTTTAAATTCAGTTAAATTAAAAAAAGGAGCAAAAATTATCTTACATAGAGTAAGTAAACCTGAATTGTATGGAGTGGCAAAAATCAATCAACAAAAAAAAGTTTTAACCATTAAAGAAAAGCCAAAAAAATTTTTGTCTGATTTAGCAATAACTGGTTTATATTTTTTTGATAATAACGTTATAAAATTTGCTAAAAAATTAAAACCTTCTAAAAGAGGAGAATTAGAAATAGTAGATTTAATTAACAAATATAAGAAAAATAAAAAACTTTCAGCTGATTTAATAGGTCGTGGTGGAGCTTGGCTAGATTCCGGTTCAATTGAAGATTTTTACAAAACAAGTTCATTTGTTGCAGCAATCGAAAATAGACAAGGTTTTAAAATTGCTTGCCTAGAGGAAATCTCTTATACAAACGGTTGGATAAATAAAATCCAAATACAAAAAGCTATTAAATTTTACGGAAATTGTGAATATTCAAAATATTTGAGTAAGTTAATATAAATCACAAAATTTTAAGTAATTTTTCATATGAAATGATATTCATAAATTTTTTATAGTTATGAAAGTAATCGTGAAATTTTAATTTTGAATAATTTTGAATATTTATAGAAAGTTTATTTGTATTTTTTCTTTTAAAGATTACACCAATCCCCATATCGGCATAGCAAGTATACACATCTAGCTCATCATGAGTTCTACACTCAACGATTGCCTTCCAAACATCTCCATTCCAATGATATTGGCATCTTGGAACAGCTTGGTCAAAAACATTGTTGGGTAAACAATCATGTAGTAAAATTATACCTCCTTTATTTAAAAATAATAAAGAATTATTAATATCTTTTTTAACTTGTTTGTATTTATGCAAACCATCTATAAAAATACAATCAAAAGTCTTAGTATTAGCTTTAAAAAAATTATCACTAGTAGCTTTTATTGTTCCACCAGATACTGGGTCGACTCCAATTTTTTCTAAAATTTTAATTTTATTAAAAACTTCGTTTGCAAAACAACCAATTTCTAAATATGTTTTATAATTTTTAATATTTATAATTTCTTGGATTATATTAAATCTATGAGGTTTATCTTTAAAATCAAATCCAATATCACCAATATTTTTTTCTTTAAAATTTTCTTGAATAAAACGTTTTATTTTAAATAGCTTTGAGCTTTCAAAAAATCGGTCATATTTTCTTTTTAAAAAATTTAACATTATTAAATGGTATCAAAAAATTAATCTGTCCCACTTTCCAATACCATTATTTAACATAAAACTATAAGAAAATAGCTAGCTAAAACTTATCCACAGGCAATATATTAATTTGAAATTAATTTTTATACTAATAACTTACGATTCAAATGAGAATTGAAGAGGAACTAAAACTCGATTATTCAGATGTACTTTTTAGACCTAAGAGAAGCACTTTATCAAGTCGTAAAGATGTAAATTTAAAAAGAACTTACAAATTCAGATATAGCAATAGCGAATGGTCAGGAATTCCAATCATGGCTGCAAATATGGACGGTGTAGGTGAATTAGGTGTTGCAGAAAAAATGTCCGAATTTGATATGATTACCTGTCTAACTAAACAACATGATACTAAAAAATTAAATCAATATAAAAAAATTAAATCAATTTATAAAAATATTGCTGTAAGTGTTGGTATTAAAAAAGAAGACTTCAGTATGCTTGATAAATTATTGAAAGAATTTAATTTTATCAAATTTATTTGTATAGATGTTGCCAATGGATATTCAGAACGCTTCAGCAAATTTATAAAATCAGTTAGAGAAAAATATCCAACAAAAACAATAATAGCTGGAAATGTTGTTACTGCAGATATGACCCAAGAACTAATATTAAGTGGTGCCGATATAGTAAAAGTTGGTATCGGACCTGGAAGTGTTTGTACAACAAGAATTCAAACTGGTGTTGGCTATCCCCAGTTGAGCGCTGTTATAGAATGTGCTGATGCAGCACATGGTTTAGGAGCACACATTATTGCTGATGGTGGTTGTACATGTCCTGGCGATGTTGCAAAAGGTTTTGGTGCTGGTGCAGATTTTGTAATGCTTGGAGGGATGCTTGCAGGTCATGATGAAGGAAAAGGCAAAGTTGTAAAAAGTAATGGACATAAATATATAGAATTTTATGGATCAAGTTCTCTCACGGCTAACAAAAAACATTATGGTGGCTTGTCAGATTATAGAAGTAGTGAAGGTAGAATTGTCAGAGTTAAGTATAGGGGAAAAATAAAAGATACTATTTCAAATATTCTTGGAGGGATTAGAAGTAGTTGCACATATGTTGGGGCACCTTCTCTTAAGCAACTAAGCAAATGTACTACATTTGTGAGAGTATCTAATCAATTTAACGATACTTTTGTAAAATAATTAATTAAATATTAAATTTTGGTAGCGGGAAGTGGGATCGAACCACTGACCTCGGGCTTATGAGTCCCGCGCTCTAACCAACTGAGCTACCCCGCCATTTAACTTAAATAACGCAGATTTATATTACTTTTTATTTTGATTTCAATCAATGATTTGATTAATAACTATAATAACTAGCTTAAAATTAGATATGAAAAAAGTTAAAAAATTTATTTATATATTAATTTTAATATTTATTTCATTAATATTTTTCGAAATAATTTCTATTTCTACAAAATATGTAAATAGATCTACATTTAATATTGATGTAAATAATGTTCGAATTCCTCTTATTAAAAAATTAGTTAGAAAAATAGATAATTTTTATGCTTTTTCACTACTTAAATTAAGCAAAAAACACCAAGAACATTTAAATCAACAGGATAAAAAATTTGAAGATTTGCCTGAATATAAAACTCTTTCAGCAAAAAAAAATAATTTTACAATAAGTAATTTTAATGAAAAAAATAACCTTGATGAATGGAAAAGAAGTCATGGCAATCATTCTTCAAATAGATTTTCAAATTTATCAAAAATTAACTTATCAAATATCAAAAATTTAGATTTGGTATGGAAATATGAATTTAGTGATATAAATAGAGATATTCAAGCCAACCCTGTTATAGCTAATGGAAAAATATTTACACCTACAACAGGAAATAAAGTTATTTCTATAAATGCTGCTACTGGTAAAAAAATTTGGGAATATCAAACTGACTCTACACCTGCTAGGAGGGGTATTCTTTTTTGGTCCTATGAAAATAAATCTAAAATCTATTTTTGTGCTGAAAAAAATCTAATAAGTTTAAACGCTGAAAATGGTAAATTAGAAAAAAATTTTGGAAAAAATGGGATAGTTAAATTAAAGAATAGATGTAAAATTTCTCCTGTAATTATAAATAATAACTTGGTAATTGCGACTGTTGAGCCTGCTTTGGAAGTATACAACCTTAATAATGGAAAACTTCTTTGGAAATACTATTTAAAAAAAAAATCTGAAAAAAAAAGATATGGAGGTAAAAGATATGATTATTCAGGAGGCAATCCTTGGGGTGGCATATCTGCCGATACTAAAAGAGGAATTGTATTTATAACAACCGGAAATGCAGGATCTTATTTTAATGGTGTTAACCGACCTGATGATAACAAACATTCAAATTCTATAATAGCTATAGATATTTTAAATAAAAAAAAATTATGGGATTTTCAAGAAATTAAACATGACATCTGGAATTTTGATATTCCAGCTCCTCCTATTCTTACATCTATAAGAAAAAATAATATTAATATAGATGTTGTTGTTGCAGTTTCTAAAACCGGTAATACTATAATTTTAGATCGTTTATCCGGTGAACCTATTTTTGATTTTCGTGAAAAAAAAGCACCTAGATCAAAAATACCTGGCGAAAAAACTTCATACTATCAACCCTTCCTTGATCTTCCTGAACCTTTTTCTAAACAATTTTTTTCAAAAAGTGAAATCTCTAATATTTCAACTCAAAGTACCAACTATATAAAAAATAAAATAAAAAATTCAAACTATGGTTTTTTTGAACCACATGAAATTGATAAACAAAATATTTTTTTTGGTTTTCATGGTGGGGCGGAATGGATGGGAGCATCTATTAATAATAATGATGGTATGATGTATATTACCTCACATAATATTCCTACGGTTGGAAATATTCATGAGGTAGAAAATAAATATAGTTATTATAAATATTATAGTGAGTTTGAAAGATTGCTTGATCAAAATGGTTATCCAGGATCAAAACCACCTTGGGGTAATTTAAGTGCATTAGATTTAAATACCGGAAAAATAAAATGGCAGGTACCTTTTGGTGAATATGATGAGTTAACAAAAATGGGAATACCATTAACAGGAACTGAAAATTATGGAGGTGCAACTGGTACTGCGGGCAATCTTATATTTGCAACAGGAACTCTGGATAAAAAAATAAGAGCATTTAACTCTAACAATGGAGAAGAAGTGTGGTCTTACCAGTTGGAATATGTTGGATCAGGACCACCTTCAATTTATTCAATCAATGATGAACAGTATATTGTGGTAGCATCTACTGGTAGTTATAGTTTATCAAGTGCTTATAATGTAGATTTTGGTAACTTGTTGTACTGTTTTAAATTAAAAAAAAATGAATAATTTCAAACTATTTTGTATTACACATAAACCAATAAAAAATATTGAGAAAATTGGTCTTATACCAGCAGGCGTAGGAAAACATAATTTTCCATCAAATTATATTATAGAAAATTCAGGAAATAATATTGCAGATAAAAATTTTTGCTATTCAGAAACATCATTTCATTATTGGATCTGGAAAAATTTACTTCCAAAATTAAATGAAAATGAATGGATAGGAACATGTCAATACAGAAGATATTTTGTAAAAAAAGAATATGCTGATAAAATCCAATACAGTAATAGACAGCAAGGCTTATATGATCTTAACAATATAGAAGATTTAAAATCTATCCTGCAGCTTGAGCCAGAAAAACAATGGAATGATTATGATGTAATTTTATGCAACCCATGGAGCGTATCAAATGTAAAAAAAATGAAACTAATTAAAAGAGGTTTTAAATCATTGTTAAAAGACCCATCAATTTTTTTTAATAAAGATAAACAATCTATAAAGCTTCATTTTGACATGAGTCACGGTCATGGAAATTTAGAAAAAGCTGCAAATTTACTTCCAGAAAAAGACAAAAAAGATTTTATAGCTTATGTTTCATCAAAAACATGGCTAATTGGTCATTGTATTTTTATATCAAAAAATAAAAAATTAATGAATGAGTTTTATAGTGATTTATTTTCATGGTTATTTGAGTGTGAAAAAATTTTTGGTTTTGATTCCAATAGTTACGATACAAAAAGAATTTACTCATTTCTAACAGAAAGATATATGCCATTCTGGTTCGAAAAATATTCTAAGGTCCTTACCTGGCCTTGGGTATATTTTGATATAAGTAAATATTAAATTATTTCTTATTTTTTATAAATTCAAGCAACTTTACTTTGCTATATATTTAATGTAAATTTTTCTTCTCAAAATGAGTTTTTAGTACTACTTTCTTAATAAAAATCTTTATGAGTATTACTGAATTTAAATTTTCAACTGAAGTGGAAGCTGCTGATATCTCTAATGCTATTAATAAAAATTATGGCTATGTAATGACCGAATTTTTAGAACTACAAAGAGGATGGTTATTCAGGGCTTATTCTGTTTTTAAAGATTTAGATAAATATTTAATTTTAATGAATTTAATAGATAAAACTTTTAAATCATATTCAGAATATTTAATTAAATATAATTTCGATGAATTTTATTCAGTTAAAGAATATGAGCTTAAAAAATTCAATATAGTACATGTTGCAAAAGAACTATCAATGTCTAAAGAAACAGCTAGAAGAAAAATTATAGAAATGGAAAAAAATGGTTTAATTATAAAAAATAAAAAGGCAGTACTTATGCAAAGGCGTGGTTACAATTTACAAAAACCTACTGAATCTATTATACATATTTCAAAGTTTATGTCGATTTTATCAAAATTACTTAAAAAAAATAAAGTTGTTAATAATGAAATAACAACAAAAGATTTTGAGACTTTAATAAAAAAAAATTTTACACAGTGTTGGAGTTATTTTTTAAGTTTTCAAATTGAATATTTAACTGGATTTAAGAAAGAATTTTTTGGTGACTATGAAACCCTCTCTATATGGGCAATGATAGTTTATAATCAAAATTTATTTTTTAATAAAAAAATAAATAAAAATAGTGATTCAATTGTTTCGGAAAAATATTTTAAAATGCTAACTTTTTTAGAAGAATCTTTAGGTTTAAATGCAATGACTATTTCAGATCTTACAGGTATCCCTAGGCCTACTGTTTTAAGAAAGCTTAATAAATTAATTAAAACGAAATGGATATCTAAAGATAAAAAAGGCTTATACAGAATGATGCCTAGTGAAAAAAATTATAAAGATTTAAATGTATTAAGACTTAAAAATGTTAACAAACTTTCTTACATGGTATCTAAAATTTATAACACTGCCAGGTTTATTAAAACCTAAGAATATTTAAATTAAATATATGCTATTACGTTATAGAGATGCGATTACGCCAGTAATCAAAATTACTGATGCAATCAAACTTAGAAAAATTATATTTTCTTTTTTTTCTTTCTTTTTTTCTTCTCTTACCCTGTCCATTAAAACATTGATATCAACTTTATGTGTATCTGATTTTCTTGATTTTTTTTCTTCATCAGCATAACCAATAGCTTGGTCATGTGTTAAATTCGATGACATTTGTTCTGTTGACATATCGCGTTACCCTAGAATTGATTAAACCATGCAAAACGAATCAGTGCAAGTTCTAGGTTGCTCAATTTGAGTTTAGAGCCAAAATTATTTGCTCATATTGAGTACTCGCGTTTAAATTGATTTAAAATTTTTTTGATTTAATGATTTAGGCTGTAATTCTGCAGTATATTTAGTTTTAGCAACTTCAATATAAAGTTTTTTATTCTTTAGATCTTCCTTTAATAAATCCACTGAAACATAGCCGAAAGCCAAATTTTTCTTAAAATTGAATGAATAATTTCCAGATGTTGTTCTTCCAATTATTTTGTCTTCTAAATAAATAGGCTCATCATGCAACATTAGAGGTTCACCAGGTTTAGAATTTTGTAATGTAAGTGTTATGAATTTTTTTGATAGAGTTTTATCTTTAATTTTTAATAGTGCTTTCTTTCCTACAAAATCAGTATTTTTTTTATAACTTATAGTAAATTGAAGACCAGCTTGATATTGATTTTCTTCTGGTGATATATCGTGACCCCAGTGTAAATATCCACTTTCCATTCTCATTGTATCCATAGCAAGCATTCCACAATTACAAATATTAAATTCTTTTCCAATATCAATTATTAAATTATAAATTTCCTTAGAGTCTTTAATATCCATGTAAAGTTCCCATCCTAATTCACCCACATAAGATAGTCTTTGAGCCCAAATTTCTTTATCTTTTATTATAAATTTTTTAGCCGTTCCAAATTTAAAATTTTCATTAGATAAATCATCTTTAGATAACTTTGACATTAAATTTCTACTTTTTGGTCCAAATACTCCTAGACAAGCTATTTCATCTGTTACATCCTTAAACTCCACATCTTTTGATAAATGCTTTAAAATATGAAATTTATCACGTTCTCTATTAGCTGCTGAAGTTATTATTCTAAAATAATCTTTATCAATACAAACAACAGTTAAATCAGTTTCTATTCCAGCATCTTCATTAAGCATCTGTGTATAAGTTGTTTTTCCTATTATATTTTTTATATTTGCAGTACAAATTTTTTGTAACTCAATATGAGTTTTTTCTCCTTTTAAATCGTATTTTGAAAACGCAGTAAGATCAAATAACCCAACATTTTCTCTTGCATTTTTTGTTTCAAATTCTACTGATGGGTACCAGTTTTGGTAATTATAACTATATTTAAACTCTGATTTTTCATTGTTTAATGCAAACCACATTGGTCTTTCATAACCTGAGGAAACTCCAAAACAAGCACCAGCTTTTTTTAAATCTTCATGATAAGGAAGTAATTTTTGATTTCTTGATGTTTTATGTTGTTTATATGGCCAGTGCATTCCATATAGATCACCTAATGTCTCTGTAATTCTTTCTTTTATAAAATCTATTTTTGAATGAAAATTTTGAAATCTTTTAATATCATAAATAAATAAGTCTTCATTAATATGGCCCTTCATCATCCATTCAGCTGTTACTTTTCCAACCCCTCCTCCGCTTCCAATTCCGATACTATTTAAACCACAGCATGCAAATAAATTTTTTAAACCAGGAACTTCACCTAATAATGTATTTGTATCTGGTGTAAACGACTCAGGACCTGCAAAAAATTTTCTAATTCCAGCTTTTTCTAAAATTGGAACTCTTTTTAAAGCAGCTTCTAAATAAGGTTCAAAATGCTCAAAATTTTCTGGAAATTCTCCAAATGAAAAATCGTTAGGAACTCTATTGGTTTTATTAAATGCAGGAATTGATTTACCTTCAAATATTCCAATTAACATTTTTCCAGCGTCTTCTTTTAAATATAGACTGTCATCAAAGTCTCTTAAAACTGGAATATCTTTTGGTAGTTCTTTAATTCCTTCTGTAATAACGTAAAAATGTTCCGCAGGATATAATGGAATACTAAGACCTATATCTTCTCCTATTTGTCTTGACCACATTCCTGTTGCAAGAACTATATATTCACATTCAATAGTTTTGCCATTTGCTATTACTCCTGCAACTCTTCCATTTTTTTTAATTATTTTTTCTACAGGAGATTTCTCAAAAATCTGAGCTCCTTCTTTTTTTGCTGCTTTTGCAAGTAAATTTGTAACACCAATTGGGTCCGCTTGACCATCTCCTGGCATAAAAATACCTCCCAAAATATTTTTTTCATTAATTATGGGATATATTTTTTTTATCTGTTCAATATTTAAAACTTCTACATTTACATCAAATAACTGTGCTGTTGTTGCTTGTCTTTTAAGTTCTTCCCATCTTCCATTAGTTGTGGCAATTGATAATGCGCCGTTTAATTTTAAACCACTTGAAAAATCTAAATCTTTTTCTAGCTTTTTATATAATTCTAAAGAATATTTTCTAATCTTCGTTATTGCTGCTGAAGGTCCTAACTGACTAACAAGACCTGCTGCATGCCAAGTTGTACCTGAGGTCAGTTGATCTCTTTCTAATAATATTGTGTCTTTCCATCCAAATTTTGCTAAATGATATGCTGTTGAACAACCAGCTACACCACCTCCTATTACAATAACTTTACAACCATTCGGTAATTCTTTTTTCATTTAGATTTCACTTTTAGCAATTATTTTCTCAAAAAGTAATCTGGTAAATATGCCTATGTTTAAAAAAGGTTGTGGTGGTAACCAGATTGGTTGTTTTTTACTTTGAATTATTGAAATTTCTTCCGAATTTTCTTCTTCTGCCATTAGTGCAATTTGCTCACCAAATAGTGTGCCAACTCCTATTCCTGAACCATTATAACAACCAGCAACAAAAATATTTGTATCAATTTTTTCAAATATTTGAGAACTATTTCCGCTTCTACAAACAATTCCAGACCAACTTGAATTAATAATATCTTTTGCTAATGTTGGAAATCTTTTTTCAATCCCAATCCTATGAAAATAAATTCTTTTATTTAATTCTTTTTTAGACATACTGTTAGGATTTCTTAACTCTGCAGTATTTCTAATTAAAATTCTTCTATCTTTAGTCATCCTAACAGTTGCTCCCATTGGTCTAATTGGTAATACTCCCCACTCTTTTGGTTCACCTATAGATTTAAACTCTTTTTCATTTAAGGGTCTTGTCATGCTAGCTGTAAGTGTAATAGGAAAATTATATCTTTTTTTAATACCTAGATTGCTTAAAAAACCATTGGTACAAAAAATAATTTTTTTAGTTTTAATATTATTTTTTTCAAATGAACAATCTATATTTTCATTTGATTTATTCCATTTTAACAAAGTAGTATTTTCGAATAATCTTACATTTTCAGGTAAAGCATTTACCATAGCTCTAATCAATTTACCTGGATTTAATAATATTCCACCATTAGTAAAAACGCCAACCTTATAAAAATTTGTTCCTAATTTTTTTTTAAGATCCTTTTGATAGAGAATTGTATTTTCAAAGTTCAATTTTTTTAACAGATCACTAAAATTTTTTGCTTTACCTTCATCTTCTAATCTCGATGAAGCAAAATATTTACCACATTCATTCCAATCACAATCCACTTGATACTCATTATTAAATTTTTTAACTGCTTTAATACCTAACTTATATATTTGAGCTTTCTTTTTATAATTAGAAATATCTTTATCTGAAGTAAAACCGTCATTTAAAGTTGTATCAACTAAATATCCAGAGTTTCTGCTGCTAGCACCTTCTCCTGCCAATTGTGCATCAACTAAAATAATTTTTTTATTTTTAGCAATTTGTCCTAATTTTCTTGCAGCAGATAATCCAGTAAAACCAGCGCCAACTATTAAATAATCACAACTTAGATCGTTATTCAGTTTTCTGATATTTGATCTTTGATTTTTATAATCAATCCATCCACAGGAGTTATCATTAAAAATTTTCATAAATTTTTATGATAATTTTAAATATATTAAATCATTTGTAATCCAACACCTGTTTTTGGGTAAGTGTAAAGATTATAATTTGCAGTTAATTCATCACCAGGTTTGACATCTTTTATTGTTACCATAAACATAAATTTTGCATCAATTTTTTCATGTAAATTGTAATACATGTTTTCTCTATCGGTTTTTCCATCTTTTATCTGTTTGCCGGTCTTACTTGGATCTATGATATCTCCAAACTTTAATCTTGGCAGAAAATCTGAAACCATTCTTATTACTGTTGGATTGTTTGAGTGATTATAAAAGCCACCTAAGGGGGTTCTTATATATTTATTCTCAAATTGTTCATCTCTAATATGCGTTACTCCAATAAATGAATTTATTTTTATATCAATAGTAGAAAATAAACCTAAACCTTCGATTGGAGAATTTTTAATAGTTAGTCCGTTGGGTAAAGGTCTATACATTTTAACTTACAACTTCTTTTGGTGAAATATATTTATGTCCAAAAATATCTGCAACAGCTTTATATGTAACGTTTCCTTTGCAAACATTTAAACCTGCTAAAAAATTTGGATCATCATTTAAAGATTTTTTATAGCCATCTTTTGCTAATTTTATTAAAAAAGGAAGTGTTGCTTTGTTTAAAGCGAAAGTTGATGTTCTTGGTACTCCCCCTGGCATATTGGCTACACAATAATGAACTACATCATCAACTATATAAGTGGGATTTGCATGAGTAGTTGGTTTACTAGTTTCAACGCAGCCTCCTTGGTCAATTGCAACATCAACAATTACCGAGCCCCTTTTCATATTTTTTAACATATTTTTTGTTACTAGTTTTGGTGCCTCAGCACCTGGAATTAAAACACCTCCAACTAGTAAATCACACTCAGAAATTAATTTATT
>CACIWJ010000004.1 GCA_902590365.1 uncultured Pelagibacteraceae bacterium
GTAAAAAATAAAACAAACTTTTTTGCAAAAAGATTTGCTGCAAAAGAAGCCTTTGTTAAATCATTGGGTACTGGTTTTAGAAATGGCATTAATTTTAAGGATATTTCTGTAAAAAATAACAATTTAGGCAAACCCCAGCTATATCTAAGTAAAAAAATTAAGTCTTTTTTGTCACATAAATTAAAGTATAGAAAATATAAAATACATTTGTCTTTATCAGATGAAAATAAACACTCAATAGCATTTGTTATTATCAACAAATATTAAAAAATGAAAAAGTTTATAACTGAAAATTTAACAACAATTTTTTATGCACTTATAATAGCTGTTATAATAAGATCTTTATTTATTCAGCCTTTCTTTATTCCCTCTTCATCAATGGAACCAAATCTATTAGTTGGTGATAGATTATTTGTAACAAAATTTACTTATGGTTATAGTAAACATTCATTTCCATTTAGCCCACCAATCTTTAAAGATAGAATTTTATTTAATAAGCCAAATAGAGGCGATGTAGTTGTTTTTAAAACACCAGCTGATAATAGAACTGACTATATAAAAAGACTGATAGGGTTACCAGGTGATACAATACAGTTTATAAATGGGAATTTATACATTAATCAAATACAAATTTTTAAAGATATCAAATCAAGAAATGATAAAACTCACTGTGGCAATAAAATATTAGATGTTAATACATTTGAAGAAAAATTTGATAATAATGTCAAATTTAAAACTGTTTATAGTAATGAATATACGTTTCAAAATTCAGATCAATTTTTAGTTCCTGAAAAACATTACTTTTTTTTAGGCGATAATAGAGATTGTTCAAAAGATAGTCGTTTTTTAACTAGTGTTGGTTATGTACATGAAAATAATTTAGTAGGAAAAGCGCAATTAATATTTTTTTCTTCTGATTATAGAAACGGAAGGTTATTTCAATTTTGGAAATGGTTTGAAATAATAAGATTTGATCGTTTCTTTAAAATAATAAAATAAAATGAATCTAAATTATCTTGAAAAAAAAATAAAAATAAATTTTAAAAACAAAGATTTATTAATTAGATCTCTCACTCACAAAAGTTTTGATTCAAATAATAACAATGAAAAATTAGAGTTTTTAGGTGATAGAATCTTAGGATTCGTAATTGCAAAAAAACTTCTTGAATTATACCCAAATGATAAAGAGGGCATACTCGATAAAAAATTAGCTTCTTTAGTTAATAAAAAAATGTGTTTACAAGTTTGTAAACTTTTTGAAATAGAAAAGTTTATAAAAACAAGCTCATCTAATAAAAAAAATTACAAAATAGAAGATAAAATTATATCTGATACATGTGAAGCAATTATTGGAGCAATATTCCTGGACCAAGGAATTAAAGTAGCAGAAAGATTCATTTTAGATTTATGGAAAGAACATATTGAAAAAACAACAAAAACTAATGTTGACTCAAAAACCAGGTTACAAGAATATTCTTTAAAAAAATTTAAAAAACTTCCCATATATAAATTAATTGAAAACTCTGGCCCTAGGCACAAACCAACTTTTATAATCGAGGTAAAAATAAAAAGTTCAAAATCTACTATCGGCAAAGGTTTTTCTAAAAAAGATGCTGAACAAAATGCTGCAACACAACTATTAAAAAATATAAATTTAATATGATTTGGGGTGATAAGGGTTTTTTAATATCTAAATTTAAATATAATGAGAACTCTATAATATCAGATTTTTATACTTTAAATCATGGCAGGTCTTCTGGAATTATATTTGGTGCCACTTCAAATAAAATTAGAGGATATTTAGAAATTGGCAATTTATTTCAGTTAAATTGTACTTTAAAAAATGAAAGTAAAATTGGATCATTTAAAGTAGAAATAATTGATCCAATAACACCAATTTTTTTTAATAATAGAAAAAAATTACACTGTATTACCTCTGCTATGAGCATGATAAAACTATTGACTGCAGAAAATCAAAAAAATCATGAAATTTTTAAAATTATAAATGACCTTTTTATAATACTTAAAAATGAAAATTGGATTAAAAACTATATTTTATGGGAACTAAATTTACTAAAATTAGTTGGATATGACCTTGATTTAAAAAAAATAGTCAACAAAGAAAACAAAAATGATAAAACTTCATATTTTGTTGAAAATTCCAATATTAAGAAATTTGTTCCTGCCTTCTTAGTGGAAAATAATAATAAAAATATAGAAATTAGTGAACTGCTAAATGGTTTTAAACTGGTAACTAATTATCTTGAAAAAAATATATTAATTCCAAATAATATTAATCTACCAGTTCAAAGAACTGATTTTATTAATTTATTTAAATAACGATTGTATTTATTTTAAATCTCTTGCAATTTTATCAGCAAAATAAGTTATAATTGCATTTGCACCAGCTCTCTTAAAACTTATTAATGTTTCTAAAATAATTTTATTGCTTACAATACCCTGTTTAATTGAGTTAACAATTAAACTATATTCACCAGAAACTTGATATGCAAGTACAGGTATCTTAAATTTGTTCTTTACATTTTTGATAATATCCAAATAAGGCAAACCTGGTTTCACCATTACCATATCAGCACCTTCTTTAATATCTAATGCAACTTCTCTAATAGCTTCGTCACTATTGCTATAATCCATTTGATAAGTTTTTTTATTTCCTTTTAATAAATTTTTAGATCCAATTGCGTCTCTAAAAGGTCCATAAAAACTTGAAGCATATTTAACTGCATAAGATAATAACTGAACATCTTGAAAATTATTTTTATCTAGCGCTTTTCTTATTAATCCAATTCTACCATCCATCATATCAGAAGGTGCAATCACATCACAGCCTGCCTCAGCTTGAATTAATGATTGTGAAATAAGAATTTTTATAGTTTCGTCATTTATTATTTTCCCAGATTTAAGCAGGCCATCATGTCCATGGGAAGTATATGGGTCTAATGCAACATCACACATTACCCCAATTTTATCTTTGTATTTTTTTTTTATAAAATTTGTTGCCCTGCATACTAAATTATTTTTATTTAAAGCTTCCGCACCTCTTTCGTTTTTTAAATTTTTATTAATATAGGGAAATATAGCAACCATAGGTATTTTTAATGATACCGCATTTCCAACAACTTGATTAAGTTTATCAATAGAATATCTAAATATACCAGGCATAGATTTAATAGGTATTTTCTTATTTTTACCTTCAATAACAAATACAGGAAGTATTAAATCGTTAACTGATAATGTATTCTCACTGACCAGTCTTCTCGACCAATTAGATTTTCTATTTCTCCTAAGCCTTAAATTTGGGTATTTTCCAGTGATAATCATTCTCAATAAATTTTTTATATGCGACAAAAGTTATATGTATTATAATTATAAATAAAGTATTAATTTAAATACATGAACAACATTACTTCTTTAAGTGAAATAAAAACTAATAAAATAGCAAGTGATTTTCAAAAACAAGATATTCATTTCGATATAGATAAACTTAGAAATGCATGTAATGAAGTTTTAAAAATAAAAGGCTTTGATACAAGTTTAGGAATTCCACATTTTGCAGCTATTTCTTTAAATCAAATCCCAGGTGATCCTGACTCTATTAAAGGAAGCAAAGTAAGAGGCGTCTATTGGACAAAACCAGACTCAACAGGTGTAGAAGTAACAAGAGATGTAAACATTGATGAAAGCAAATATACGGAATTTGTAAAAGATTTTGAACACACTTACTTCAAAGAAGTTTATGATGAATTATCTAAAAAATATAAATTAGGTAGAGTAAGACTTTTATTAAAAGAGCCTAGATCTACATTAAGTTGGCACAGAGATCCTGAACCAAGACTACATATACCTATATACACCAATCCAGGCGCTATAATGGTAATTGATAAAGCAGCACAACACATGCCAGCAGATGGATCTGTTTGGGTAACTAACAATTTGAAATATCATAATGCTTTTAATGGCGGGGAAGAAAATAGAGTTCATTTAGTTGCTTGCGTTTTAGACTATAAATTTAATTAATTTTAGTTTATAAATTAAATCAGTTGAAAAAAATTTATATTGCATCAGATCACGCTGGTTTTAAATTAAAGAGTTGTATTCTCTCAAAATTTGTTAATAAGAAAAAAATAATAGATTTAGGTCCTAAATCGAACATCTCTGTTGACTATCCAGATTATGCAAAAAAATTATCCAAAAAAATTGCATCAGATAAAGGAAGTTTAGGTATATTAATATGTGGATCAGGTATGGGAATGGCTATAACAGCAAACAAAATAAAAAATGTTAGAGCTGCCCTATGCTATAGCAATAAAAACACTAAATTATCGAGATTGCATAATAATGCAAATATCATTACATTAGGAGAAAGGTTGATTAGCAAAAATAAAGCGATTAATCTTATAAAAATTTTCTTAAGGACAAAATTTGAAGGTGGAAGACACTTAAGAAGAATTAAAAAAATGTAATTATGTCTAGTGAAAGTAAATATTTAAACGACCAATATAAAGGCTTTTTTGAAGATAGCTTGTCTAAAACTGATCCAGAATTATATAAAGCTATTAACGATGAATTAAAGAGACAACAAGAACATATTGAATTAATAGCGTCAGAAAATATTGTTTCTCAAGCAGTTTTAGAAGCTCAAGGCTCAGTTTTAACGAACAAATATGCCGAAGGTTATCCTGGCAAGAGATATTATAATGGATGTGATCATGTTGATGTTGCAGAAAATCTTGCTATTGAAAGATTAAAAAAAATATTTGATTGTAAATTTGCAAATGCACAACCGCATTCTGGAGCTCAAGCTAATGGAGCTGTATTCTTAGCTTTATTAAAACCAGGTGATACATTCATGGGAATGAGTTTGAATTCTGGAGGTCATATAACTCATGGTTTAAAAATTTCTATGTCAGGTAAGTGGTTTAATGCAGTAAGCTATGATGTTGATAAAGAGTCAGAGCTCATTGATTATGATAAAGTTGAAAAAATTGCTTTAGAAAATAAACCAAAACTTATAATAGCTGGAGGTAGTGCTTATTCTAGAGTAATTGATTTTAAAAGATTTAGAGAGATAGCCGACCAAGTTGGAGCCTATCTCATGGTAGATATGGCTCATTTTTCAGGCCTTGTTGCAGGAAAAGGATATCCTAACCCATGCGAGCATGCACATGTTGTAACTTCAACAACACATAAAGTTTTTAGAAGTGCAAGAGGCGGTATTATTTTAACAAACCATGAAGACTTAGCAAAAAAATTTAATTCTGCTGTATTTCCTGGTTATCAAGGAGGACCTTTGATGCACATAATTGCAGCAAAAGCCGCAGGATTTTTAGAAGCGTTAAAACCTGAGTTTAAAGATTATATTAAAGCAGTTTTAGCAAATGCTAAAATTTTATCAGAAACACTTAAAAATAATGGATTTAAAATTTATTCAGGAGGTACAGATTCTCATTTAATGTTAGTTGATTTAAGACCCTTTAATGTAAAAGGAAATTTAGCTGCAGAAAGTTTGTGTAGAGCTAACATTACATGTAATAAAAACGGTATACCTTTTGATAGTGAAAGTCCCATGGTAACATCTGGTATAAGACTTGGAACTCAAGCTGCAACTACTAGAGGTTTTGGCTTAAAGGAATTTGAAAAAGTGGGCGAGTTGATTACAAAAGTCATTGATGGTTTATCTAAAAACCCAAGTGATAACAGTAAAATTGAAGACGAAGTAAGAAAAGAAGTTGTTTCACTTTGCTCGTCTTTTCCAATATATAAGAATCTTAGAAAATGATTTGTCCATGTGAAAAAAAAGGAGAAACTTCAGTTGTAGATTCAAGACCAACTGAAGATGGCACTGCAATAAGAAGAAGAAGATTGTGTAGTTGTGGTGAAAGATTTACTACTTTCGAAAGAATTCAATATAGAGAGATAATGGTTGTAAAAAAAAATGGTCGAAAATCTCCTTTTGATAGAGACAAGTTATCAAAATCTATTTATATAGCTTTAAAAAAAAGACCAATAGACACTGATACTGTAGAAAAATTTATAACTAAAATATCACGATCTTTGGAAGAATTAGGCCAAAATGAAATATCGTCAAGCACTATAGGGTCAATGGTTATGGATGGTTTAAAAGAATTAGACCCTGTTGCATATGTAAGGTTTGCTTCTGTTTATAGAAATTTTAGGGAAGAAAAAGATTTTATTCAGTTTGTAGACAAAATCGATGTCTTCAAAAAAAGATAAATTTACCAATCAAGATAGATTTTATATGAATCTTGCTATTAATTTAGCAAGAGGACAGGATGGCTTAACAGGATTAAATCCTTCAGTTGGTTGTGTAATTGTAAAAAATAAAAAAATAATCTCTCATGGAGTGACAAATATAAATGGTAGACCACATGCTGAAACAATAGCTCTTAACAAAAACAAGAAAAATATTAAGGGATCTACTGTTTATTTAACTTTAGAGCCATGTGCACATTATGGAAAAACTCCACCATGCACAAATGCTCTTGTTAAATCAAAAGTTAAAAAAGTTATTTATTCAATTGACGATAGAGATCCAAGAACATTTAAAAAAGCTAAAAAAATATTAAAATTAAATAAAATTTTAACAAAATCAGGTTTATTGATTAATGAAACTAAAAATTTGTATAAAAGTTATAATTATATAAAAAAGAATAAATTTCCTTATATTACTGGTAAACTTGCTTGTTCATCGAACTTACATATATTAAATAATAGTACTCATATTACAAATGAACATTCAAGAAAAGTATCACATTTGTTAAGATTCAAAAATCAAGGTATTTTAACTACTTATAAAACTGTAAATTCAGATAATCCAAAACTGACTTGCAGAATTGATGGTTTAGAGAAATTTTCTCCTGTAAAAATTATTATAGATAAAAATTTAAAGATAAAATTAAATTCATATATTGTTAATAATTCAATGAAAGGTAAAACCATTATTTTTCATAATTCAAAAAATTTTTCAAAAATTAAATTTTTAAAAAGTAAAGGCATTAAACTAGTAAATTTTAATTTAGGTAATAATAAAAATTTTGATCTAAAAAAAATTTTTAAAAAAATTTATAATTTAGGAATTCATACAATTTTAATAGAAGGTGGCAAAACCTTAACTTATAATATTATATCTCAAAAAATATTTAATGAATTTTATCTCTTTAAAAGTGATAAAATTCTTAATAATAAACATAAAATTAATGTTTTAGATGTAAAAAAACAGCTAGATAAAGAATTTAAAAATAAATATTTTGTTAATACTTATCTAGATAAAGATAAACTAATACATTATTACTAAAAAAATGTTTAATGGAATCATATACAACCAAGGTGAAATTAAAAAAATTTTAAGAAGAAAGAAAGGAATTAATCTTTTTTTAAAATCAAATCTTAAGTTAAAAAAGAATAGTATTGGAATGTCTATATCATGTGATGGTGTCTGTTTGACCCTTATATCTGTAAAAAATAATTTAATTGAGTTTTACCTATCAAACGAAACTTTAGTTAGATCAAAATTTAAAAACATAACAATAGGTAATAAAATCAATCTAGAATTACCAATAAAATTTGGGCAAAAAATTTCAGGTCACATTTGTCAAGGACATGTTGATACTATAGGTATAGTCAAAAGTATATCAAAAGTTGATAAATCTTATGTTTTTGAATTTGTTATAAAAAGAAATTTTAAAAAAAGTTTAATTGAAAAAGCTTCAATTCTTATTAATGGTGTCTCATTAACAATTTCAAAAATTACAAAAAATGGATTTAAAGTTTGGATAATTCCTCATACATTAAAATTAACAAATTTAATATATTTAAATAAAAAAGATTTGGTTAATATTGAAATAGATATTTTATCAAAATATATAAAAAATTTTTTTAATGCCAAAAAATAAATTTAGTAATATTGAATCGATAATCAAAATATCTAAAAAAGGTGGTATGTATATTTTAGTTGACGATGAAAATAGAGAAAATGAAGGTGATATCGTTTTTTGCGCATCTGACGTTAGTGCTAAAAAAATTAATTTTATGGCCAAAAATGGTAGAGGATTAATTTGTTTAACACTAAATAGTAATCAAGCTAAAAAATTAAATCTAAATTATATGTCACCAGTAAATCAATCAAGAAACCAAACAGCCTTTACTGTTTCCATAGAAGCAAAGAAAGGTATTTCTACTGGAATTTCTGCCAAAGACAGATCAAGAACAATAAAAATTGCTACAAAAAAAAATGTTAAAAAAAATGAAATAGTTTCACCCGGTCATGTTTTCCCAATTATTGCAAAGGATGGTGGTGTTCTTGTAAGAGCAGGTCACACTGAGGCTTCAATAGATATAGCTAAATTATCTAAAAAAATTCCTGCTGCAGTAATATGTGAAATAATGAACGAAGATGGAACAATGTCAAAAGGGGATGATTTATTTAAATTTGCAAGAATACATAAGTTAAAAATTGCTAAAATTGATGATCTAATTGCTTACAGATTAAAAAAAGAAAAATTAGTTAAAATAAAAAAGAAATCGAGCATTCACGTTAAAGGTAAAAAATACTTAATAAAAATTTATGAAAATTTATTAGATGGTTCAGAACATTTTGCTCTAATAAAAGGTAAAATTAAAAAAGGTATAGCACCACGTGTTAGAGTTATCTCTTCAAATGTAGTTCAAAATTATCTACTAACACAAAAATTGCCTAATTCGTTTAATAACACTTTAAATTACTTCAAAAAATATAATAATTGTGTTTTAATATTTATAAGAGATTCTAATTTAAAATCTGTTACGCAAACTCTACGTGATTATAAAAGCAAAGGTTTCTATAAAAAAGGAAAGGATAAATTAATAAAAAATTATGGTATTGGTGCTCAGATTATTAAATCTTTACAGATAAAAAATATGATATTAGTGACTAGATCTAGAAAAAAAGTTGTTGGTTTAGATGGGTATGGAATTAAAATAACTAAGCAGGAAATAATTAAATGAAAAAAATATTAATTGTTATAGCTGATTATTACAAAGATATTTCTTCATCATTGCTAAAAAGTGCAAAAAGTAACTTGAATAATTTTGCAGTTAAAGTCATTAAAGTTCCAGGTGTTTTTGAAATTCCTATAACAATTTCAAAAAATATTAAAAAATATGATGGGTTTATAGCTTTAGGTTGCGTAATAAAAGGTAAAACTCCTCATTTCAATTTTATTTCTAGTGCATCAACTCAAGCTATAATGGATATATCTGTAGTTAATAAAAAACCAATTGGTAATGGTATAATTACTTGTTTAAATATGAGTCAAGCCAAGGCTAGAGGCAAAAAAGGTAAAGAAGCTGCTCAAGCGGTAATTTCTATATTATCACAATAACATGACCTTACAATATACTCCAAAAAATAACCCAAGAATTATAGTAATTCAAAAACTTTATGGAAAGTATTTCAACAAAGAAGAAAATTTGACTTTTCCCAAACACAGGTTCAAAAAATTTATTAAAGATGTAGTTAACGGAACTATTGAAAGAGACGATGTTATTAACAATGAAATATCAAATCATTTAAATCCAGATTTAAATTTAAAAAAATTAGATAAAGTTTTTCAAGTTATAGTAAAAAGTGCAATATTTGAGTTTTTGTATAAACCAAAAATATCTACAAAAATAATCATCAATGAATATTTGAAAGCATCAAATTTTTTTATTGAAGTAAATCAAACCAAATATTTAAATGCATTATTAGATAAAATATCAAAGAAAATAAGAAATTCTAATGGATGAATTTGAGTTAATAAAAAAATATTTTCAAAAAATAACTAATAACAATCCAGGAGCAAAAAAGTTAAACGATGATGTTTTTTATGATAAGAAAAATAAATTAATAGTATCTGTAGATACATATAATGAAGGTATACATTTTCCAAATTTTAAATATCCAAGTTTAGTTATTAAAAAAGTTTTAAGATCCTCAATTTCAGATTTATTATCCAAGGGAGTTAAACCCCAGTATTATTTTATTTCAGGAAGTGGCAATAAAAAGAATTTTACAAAAAGAAATTTAATAATGATTTCAAAATCATTAAAGCAAGAGCAAAAAAGATATAATTTAAAATTATCAGGTGGCGACACTACTAATTCTAATAAAGTTTCTTTTTCTGTATCCACCATAGGTTTTTCCAAAACTATTGTTGAAAGAAATAAAGCAAAATTAAACGATGATATATATGTCACTGGAAATATAGGTGATAGTTATTTAGGTCTTAAAGTAATTAAAAATAATATTAAAATTAATCCCAAACTAAAAAAATATTTTATTAATCAATTTTATTGTCCTAATTTACCTTTCAAAGTTTATAATCAAATTCATAAATTTGCTAATACATCTATGGATATATCAGATGGTTTAATTTCTGATATGGAGAAACTTATTAATAATCAAAATTTATCTTTTGAAATAGATATTAATAAAATACCTATTTCAAAAAAATTAGAAATCTATTTAAATAAATATAATAAAAAAAAAAATAAATATTTATTTAATGGAGATGACTATCAAATACTTTTTACTGCATCTAAAAAAAAAAGATTATTAATTAAATCCGTAGCTACTAAAATGAATCACAAAATTACACAAATAGGCAAAATTAATCATGGTAATAAAAAAAATTTAATTAAAATGGACAATAAATCTCTAAATCTGACTGATTTTAAAGGTTATTCACATAAGTTTTGATAAGTTAAATATTGCCTTTTATTTCTTTTTTTGTAATGTGCGATTTTTAATATTTACTTAATAACTAATAATTAAAGGAATTATGGAAGCTTCAGCATCAAATATACTTCAACTTATTATTTTGGCGGGTTTACTCTCAATTGTTTATGGATATTTCACTGGAAAGAATATTTTAAGTTCTAGTGCTGGAAACAGTAAAATGCAGGAAATTGCATCAGCTATACAAGTTGGCGCAAAAGCTTATTTAAATAGACAGTACAAGACTATAGCAATTGTTGGAGTGGTTGTTCTAGTTATCATTAGTTATGCATTTAGTATTTTAGTTGGCTTAGGATATTTAATTGGTGCTACATTATCTGGGATTGCTGGATATGTTGGTATGCTTGTATCAGTACAAGCAAACGTAAGAACAGCAGAAGCTTCAAGAAAAGGATTATCTCAAGGACTTTCAATAGCTTTTAAGTCCGGAGCTGTTACAGGTATGTTAGTTGCAGGTTTGGCACTATTGGCAATTGCAGTTTATTATTATTTGTTACTATCTTATGGAATTGAAGAAAGAGAAATAGTAAATGCTTTAGTTGCACTAGGTTTTGGTGCATCACTAATCTCAATTTTTGCAAGACTCGGCGGAGGAATTTTCACTAAAGGTGCAGATGTGGGTGCTGATTTAGTGGGGAAAGTAGAAGCTGGCATTCCAGAAGATGACCCTAGAAATCCTGCTGTAATAGCAGACAATGTAGGTGATAATGTTGGTGATTGTGCTGGAATGGCTGCTGATTTATTTGAGACATATGCAGTAACAATAGTTGCTACTATGGTATTATCTTCAATATTTTTTCATGGAGATCTTAATATGATGGTTTATCCTTTATCCATTGGCGGAGCTTGTATTTTGACTTCTATTCTTGGAACATTTTTTGTCAAATTAGGAAAATCTAAAAATATTATGGCTGCATTATATAAAGGTTTTATTGCTACAGCAGTCACATCTCTAATAATTCTATATCCAATTACAGATTATGTTTTGGGTTTAGAAAATAATTATTCAGTAGCAAATAAATCATTTTCTGGAATGAGTTTATACATTTGCGGAGTCATAGGGTTGGTTATTACTGGTTTATTAATTTGGGTAACAGAATATTACACTGGAACTAATTATAGACCTGTTAAAAGTGTTGCTTCTTCATCAACAACTGGGCATGGAACTAATGTAATTCAAGGTTTAGCAGTTTCAATGGAAGCTACTGCAATTCCAGCCTTAATTATTGTTGGTGGAATACTATTAACAAACTATATTGCAGGACTTTTCGGTATTGCAATTGCTGTAACTACAATGTTGGCACTAGCAGGTATGGTAGTAGCTTTAGATGCATATGGACCTGTTACAGATAATGCTGGTGGAATTGCAGAAATGTCTAATTTACCTAAAAATGTTAGAAAAACTACAGACGCACTTGATGCTGTTGGCAACACTACTAAAGCAGTTACAAAAGGTTATGCAATAGGCTCAGCTGGTCTTGGAGCATTAGTTTTATTTGCTGCTTATACAGAAGATATTAAACATTTTTCAAAAGTCGCTGGATCAGAATTAGAGGGAATTATTGTAACATTTGATTTATCCAATCCTTTTGTAGTAGTAGGATTATTAGTTGGTGGTATGCTTCCATATTTATTTGGCTCTATGGGAATGCAAGCTGTAGGTAGAGCAGGTGGAGCAGTAGTTGTTGAAGTAAGAAGACAATTTAAAAAAATTCCAGGAATTATGAAAAGAAAGTCAAAACCAGATTATGGTAAACTGGTTGATTTATTAACTAAAGCAGCTATTAAAGAAATGATAGTTCCATCATTATTGCCTGTTTTATCACCAATTGTTTTATATTTATTTATCCTACCTATCGGAGGTCAAGTTGCTGCTTTATCATCTGTAGGAGCAATGTTGTTAGGTGTAATAATTACCGGTTTATTTGTTGCAATATCAATGACTGCTGGTGGTGGTGCTTGGGATAATGCAAAAAAATATATTGAAGATGGAAATTATGGTGGCAAAGGTTCGGAAGCGCATAAAGCTGCTGTGACTGGTGACACAGTCGGTGATCCATACAAAGACACTGCAGGACCAGCTGTTAATCCTATGATTAAAATTACTAATATTGTAGCATTATTGTTATTAGCTGTTATAGCCGGTTAATTATCTTTCATTCTCTTAGCTCTGTTTCCAAGGGGATCATTAATTTTTTGTCTCATGCTAGATAAGAAATCGTATACAAATGATCTTTTTCGATAAACAGGATCAGTTTGATTAACAGCAATTTTAATATCATTCATGGATTGTTTGTCATAAAACTTTTTACTTGATAAAAGTCCCATTTTATTAATTTCTAATACTAAAACATTATTAACTAATAATTCCTTTTTTCCTAATTTAAAAATTGAGCCAACTGAAGTTTTTCTTTCTATATAGATCCAAACATCATTGTCAAAAGTACTTTTTGTTGAAGGTTTACCTAATAAATTAATTATATCATTTTTGTTAGTTTGATTTATAACTAAATTATCATGCTTTTTGTCTAAGAATTGTACACCGTGATGTTTTGCTACTTTATCAAATGAGCAATTTAAAATAAATATAAAAGGAAGTAATAAATAAATTTTTCTCATGTCTGAAAATTATATAAATATTTATAACAATTTAGTAAATTTCTCTAGAAATAAAAAGCTTTTTACAGAATTTACTAAAGAAGATACTTTTTCAGATAGATTGATTATTTTTCTATTACATTTTGCATTTTTTCTTAAAATTTACAAAAATAATGAAAATCAAGATAAAATGCAAAATATATACGATTATATATTTAAACAAATAGAATTAAATATCAGAGAGATAGGTTATGGAGATATGTCCATAAATAAAAAAATGAAAAGTTATATAAATATATTTCATACTTTATTAAAAAAAATAGATATCTGGGAAAAAATTGATCATGAGGAAAGAGATGATCTATTAAGAAGCTTCCTAAATTATAATAAAGATATGAGGAATTTAAGTAAATATTTTGAAAAATACAGATTATTTTTATTAAAAAGTTCTTTAAATTTGTTTATAAAAGGTGTAGTTAATCCAGAATTATAATTATGGCTGTACCAAAGCGAAAAACATCGAAATCTAGAACGGGTAAAAGACGTTCACATATAAAATTTTCTACGAAAAATATTATAGAGGACAAAAAGAGTGGAGAATACCGTTTATCCCATCATTTAGATTTAAAAACTGGCATGTATAAAGGAAGACAAATCTTAGACCCCAAAGAATAAATACTTTATAATAACAATAAGATAATGTCCAAAGATGTAACAATTGCTGTTGACGCAATGGGTGGAGATGGTTCACCTAAAAAAGTTATTGATGGAATTTCTAACCATTACAAAAATTCAAAAAGTACATTTTATCGTATTTTTGGTGATGAAGATCAAATAAAAAACCTAATACCAAAAACGTTAAGTAATAATAACTTTGAAATTGTCCATACAAAAAATTTTGTTAAGGGAACCGATACACCACTCGAAGCTGCCAAGAGAGGAAAAGATACTAGTATGTGGCTAGCAATCGAAAATGTTAAAAATAAAGAAGCTGACACCATCATATCAGCAGGTAACACCGGCGCTTTATTAGTAATTTCTAAATTAAATTTAAAGATGATCGAAAATATTGATAAGCCAGCCTTATCAGCATTATGGCCAAACAAAAAAGGAATGAGTGTAGTTTTAGATTTAGGTGCAAATATTGAATGTAATGATAAAAACTTAGTTGATTTTGCTATAATGGGTTCGTCTTTATTTAAATCATTGTTTCCAAATGAAACAGCAAAAGTTGCTTTACTAAATATTGGCTCTGAAGAAATTAAAGGTAATGAAGTAATTAAGAGCACTTATCAAAAACTTAATCAGATTCATAAAGAAGAACAATATGAATTTAAAGGATATATAGAAGGAAATAGTTTAATGAATGGTGAAGTAAATGTAATTGTAGCAGATGGATTTACAGGCAATGTTGCTCTAAAAACAGCAGAGGGAACTGCAAATTTTATTACCAGCGAATTAAAGAAAGCTATGAAAAGCTCGTTATTGGGAAAAATTTCAGGATTATTAAGTTACATTAATTTAAATCAATTTAAGCAAAGATTAGACCCAAGACTTTATAACGGAGCAATATTTATAGGATTAGATTCTCCAGTAATAAAAAGTCATGGATCTACAGATTATATTGGTTTTTCGAATTCTTTAAGTGTTTGCGAAAAAATAGTAAAAGGAGATTTGATTAATAAAATTAAAAAAAATATTAGTTAATGAGAATAAATTTAACCAAAAAAGATATTGTTAACTCAATCTATATGCAAATAGGTTTTTCTAAAAAGATTTCTGAAAATTTATTTGACGATATATTTTTATGTATTGTTGAAAATTTAACCAAGCATAATAAATTAAAAATATCTAAATTTGGAACTTTTGTTATTAAAAACAAAAAGAGTAGACCAGGCTTAAATTTTAAAACAAAAGAAAAGAAAATTATTTCTCAACGTAATGTTGTTTTATTTAAACCTTCTAAAGAGTTAAAAGAATTTATTAATTCTATAAATGAATAAACTTAATTCAGCTTATAAATCTATTGGTGAGGTTGCTAAAATTTTAGGTCTAATAGATGAAAGAAAAGGTCGATTAAACACTCATACAATTAGATTTTGGGAGAAAAAATTTAAACAAATTAAACCCAAATTATTTAATAATAATAGAAGATATTATGATAAAAATTCAATCGATGTTCTTAAGAAAATCAAATATTTACTCAAAGAACAAGGAATGACTATAGATGGAGTAAATAAGATGCTTAAAAAAAATAATTCTTTAAAACTTGACGATTTTTCAAATAAACCTATAAATGTGCCAGATAATAATTTAAAGATTAAATTAAGCAAAATTTCAAAAATTATTAAAGACTTAAAGGACTTAAAATAAATGGCTAAAAAAACACATGTTAAAGTTAGGTTGGTACCCGAAGCTAAACCAAATAGTCCATATTTTTATTATGTTAAAAAACCTGCTGGCGGGGAAAAAGCAAAAATAAAATTAAAAGCAAGAAAATATAATCCGAGCACGAGAAAGCATGAAATATTTGTAGAAAAAAAACTTCCGCCTCATAGCAAATAATTTATTTCTTTTTAAATACTTTCTTTTCATAATCTATAAAAGACCAGATCATATTTTTCCATATACGATTTGTAATTTTTGGATCAATACCTTTATTAATAGATTTTTTTTTAATTCTATTAAGTATTAATTTTATTCTTTTTTTGTCGACAATTTCTTTTTTAAACTGCTTTTGTTTTATTACCTGATTAACTAGATTTTTTCTAATTTTAATCAAGTTAATTAACTTATTATCTAATTTATCTAGATTTTTTCTAATTTGATTTAATTTCTTTTTATTATTAGGCGACATTTATACAATTGGATTTATTAAAAATTAATATATTTATTCTCATATGTATACAAAAAATATTGCATTAAGAAAAAAAATTTCTGATTGGTTAATTGTAATGTTTTTTATTATATCCATAATGATTATAATTGGTGGATTAACAAGACTTACAGATTCTGGATTATCTATTACTCAATGGCAGTTATTTTCAGGTTTTTTACCTCCATTAAATGAATCAGATTGGGAAAATTATTTTTCTTTATATAAATTAATACCTGAATATAAAATTCAAAACTTTTCTATGACTCTTGATGAATTCAAAGTAATTTTTTGGTGGGAATGGATACATAGGTTTTTAGGTCGTTTAATTGGTATATCGTTTTTAATACCATTAATTATTTTTACAATTAATTTAGGTTTTAAAAAGTTAAGTAATCTATACTTTATTTTCTTTCTAATTTGTTTTCAGGGTTTTATTGGATGGTATATGGTTTCTAGTGGATTAGTCGATAGAGTCGATGTAAGTCATTTTAGATTATCTTTACATTTGGTAGTAGCATTTATTATACTTTCATTAATTTTTTGGAATTATTTAAAATTATGTGAATTTAATTTAACTAAGGATAAATTAAATTATTATTTTCCAGTAATTTTTTTAATACTGATATTTTTACAAATATCTATAGGTGCTTTTGTATCTGGTATGGATGCTGGTAAAATTTATAATACTTGGCCATTAATGGGTAGTAATTACTTCCCTGATGACAATAAATTTATTAATTTATTCGATTTTAATGCTTTTAGTGATCCTTCACTAGTACAATTTATGCACAGGAATCTTGCATATTTAATCTTATTTTTTTATTTCTTTATCTTATTTAAAATTTACAAAAATAAAAAAAAAAGTTTTTTTAATATTATAAAATTAATTGGATTTATTCTTTTTATACAAATAATTTTAGGGATATTTACACTTATTTATGGTGCACAGATATTTTTATCATCCATGCACCAAATTTCTTCAATTTTTTTAGTTAGTTCTTCAGTATACTTTTGTTACTTAAATTCTAGATCTAACTAACTGCTTTTAAACCAGGTTTGCCCGAAGCATTTAAAGCTTGCTCCAAGTCTGCAATAATATCGTCTGGATGTTCTATTCCAATCGATAATCTTATATAGCCAGGTGTTACTCCTGCAGCTAAAAGTTCTTCTGGTGTTAGCTGACTATGCGTAGTTGTAGCTGGGTGTATTGCTAAGCTTCTTGCATCTCCTATATTTGCTACATGATAGAACATTTTTAAAGCTTCTATAAATTTTTTACCAGCCTCGACACCACCTTTTACTTCAATACCTACTAAAGCACCATTGCCACCTTTGAAATATTTCTTAGCTCTAGCTGCTAATTCTCCTTCATGCAAAGTAGGGTAAATTACTCTTTCAACATTTTTATGTTTGCTTAAAAAGGTAACTACTTTTTCTGCATTTGAGCAATGTTGTTTCATTCTTAAAGGAGCTGTCTCAAGTCCTTGAATTATTCCCCATGCATTATCAGGTGCTAAGGGTGCTCCTAGGTCTCTTAGAAGACATACTCTAGCACGGACTGCAAATGAAACATTTGCTCCTGTTAATTGAGGAACTACTTCTCCCCAAACTGCACCTCCATAACTTGCGTCAGGTTCATTGAACATTGGTTGTCTTTTCTTATCTGCTGTCCAATCAAAATTACCACCATCAACTAGACAACCGCCAATAACAGTTCCATGACCACCAATAAACTTAGTTAATGAATGAACTACTATAGCTGCCCCATGTTCAATTGGTTTACATATGACTGGAGCTGCAGTGTTATCCATAATTAATGGAATGTTATGCTTTCTACCAATATCAGATACCTCTTTAATTGGAAAAACTCTTAAATAAGGATTTGGTAAAGTTTCAGCATAAAAACATCTTGTTTTTTCATCAATTAGTTTTTCAAAATTTTTTGGATCTGATGGATCTGCATATCGACATTCAATACCAAGTTTTTTTAAAGTATGAGTAAATAAATTCACAGTACCGCCATATAGATCTGTTGAGCTGATAAAATTATCTCCTGATTGACATACATTCATAATTGCGAATGTTGAAGCAGCTTGACCTGATCCTACAGTTACACAAGCTAAACCACCCTCTAAAGCAGCAACTCTTTTTTCTAATACGTCATTAGTTGGATTCATAATTCTTGTGTAAATATTACCGAATTCCTTAAGTGCAAATAAGTTTGCAGCATTTTCGGTATCTTTAAACTGATACGATGTTGTTCTATAAACAGGTACAGCTACAGCAGTAGTTGCTGGGTCACTTCTATAGTCACCACCATGTAGAGCTATAGTTTCTGGATTTTTTATTTCTTTAGTCATATTATCTCCTTTTTTTTTACATTAATTTTATGTATTTGCTCATTTTTATTCAAGCTATATATAAATTGACAATATAAGCATTTATAAGTATTAATCCCGCAACCATGACAAAATTTGTTAAAAAATCAGAGATAAGTAATAGTTGGTATGAAATAGATGCTAAAAATGCTGTTGTTGGCAGATTAGCTACAATAATTTCTAAAATTATTAGAGGCAAAAATAAAAATACTTATTCTCCACATATGGATGATGGAGATTTTGTTGTTGTTAAAAATATAGAAAAAATAAAATTTACAGGAAGCAAATATCAAAATAAAAAGTACTATAGACACACAGGGCATCCAGGTGGAATTAAAGAAATAACACCTGAAAAATTAAATGAAAAAAACAAACCATCTGAAGTGTTAAAACTTGCAGTAAAAAGAATGCTGCCATCAGGACCACTTGCAAAAAAACAATTAACTAAATTAAAAATTTACACTGGAGAAAATCATCCACATACAGCCCAAAATCCAACCATGATAGAACTTGGGAAATTAAATGCTAAAAATTTGATTAGAAATTAATATGGAAAATATACAACAAAATTCAACTAAAGAAAAAATTAAACTTGATTTTAAAGACGCAAATTATGCTACAGGTAAAAGAAAAACATCAATTGCTAAAATTTGGTTAAAAAAAGGATCAGGTAAAATATTTGTAAACGGCAAAAATTACGAAGATTATTTCAAAAGAGCTAATCATAAAATGCAATTATTAAGACCTTTTGAAATATTGAATCAAGCTACATCATATGATGTTAGATGTAATGTTAAAGGTGGAGGTTTATCTGGTCAAGTAGGTGCCATGGTTCATGGTATTTCAAAAGCATTAGTTCAAATAAATCCAGAGAATAAATCGACACTTAAAAAAGAAAAACTTACCACACGTGATTCTAGGGCAGTAGAAAGAAAAAAATACGGCCATAGAAAAGCTAGAAGAAGCTTTCAGTTTTCTAAAAGATAATATTTTTTTCAATTTAAACTGTTATAATAATAGAATGTCTAAACTAAATGTATTGGTAGCTGGATCGACTGGATATATAGGAGTTCAATTAATTAAACTTCTAATAAAGCACAAAAATATAAGAATAAAATATTTATGTGGAAATTCTTCCATAGGAAAAAAAATAACATTTTATGACAAAACTATTAAAAAAAAACTTCCAAGAATAAGTAAATTAAATAAATCAAAAATGAATGAATGTGACATAATTTTTACTGCCTTGCCCAATGGCGACGCACAAAAAGTATCTAAGTTGCTAAATAAAAAAAATACTTTAATAGATTTATCTGCTGATTTTAGACTAAATAATAGTAAATCTTATTTTAAATGGTACAAGCAAAAACATAAATCTGTAAATAAAATTAAAAATAGTATTTATTCTTTACCTGAACTTAATCAGACAAATATTAAAAAATATCAAATTATATCTTGTCCTGGATGTTATCCAACGTCAATATTGCTACCATTAATTCCATTGATTAAAAAAAAATTAATACTACTAGATAATATTATAATAGATTCAAAATCTGGATTTTCAGGAGCGGGTAGAGGAGTTCATAAAAAATATGCAAGTAAAAATTTGTATGAATCTTTAAGTGCTTATGGAGTCGGTTTTCATAGACATAACTCTGAGATAGAACAAGAAATGAAAATTTATACTAATAGTAAGTTTAAAGTAACTTTTACACCTCATTTAACACCAATGTTTAGAGGAATTTTAAGCACAATATATATAGATCTTAAAAATACTATTACTCAAAGTAAAATCATTAAAGAGTTAAGAAAATTTTATAAAAATAAAAAATTTGTAAAAATTATGAACAAAGACAAGTTATTAAGCACAAATGATGTTATTAATACAAACTATTGTTACATATCGGTGTGCAAAACTAAATATAAAAATAAATTAATATTGTTGTCAGTAATTGACAATTTAATTAAAGGTGGATCTGGCCAAGCGATACAAAATATGAATCAAAAATTTAAATTTAAAGAAAATGAAGGTTTGATATGAAAAAAATATTGCTAATTTTATTTTTATTAACTTCATGTTCAAGTAGTGACAATCTTTCTAAAGTGAATAACAGATTGAATGTAGAAAATGTATTTGATTTGACAATTAATCAGTATAAAGAAATGTTAAAATATTATAATGATAATAATGATTATCCAAAAATAGATAAATAAATGAGTAAAAAAATTAATATTGCAATTATAGGTTTAGGACAAATTGGAATATATTTGTACAATGAACTTAATTTAAAAAAAAAAGAAATCTTAATTAAAACTGGTAAATCAATAAATATAGTTGCTGTATCAGCAAAAAATCGTAATAAAAAAAGAAAATTTAAAATTAATAAAAAAATTTTTTATCGCAATCCTTTAAATATTATTAAAGATAAAGAGATCAATATACTATTTGAGTGCATTGGAAAATCTGACGGAATTTCAAAAAAAGTTGTTGAAAAAGCTATTAAAAGTAAAATTCATGTAATTACACCTAATAAGGCACTTATATCTAAACATGGTGATTATTTATCTGAGTTAGCTGAAAAAAATAAAGTCAATTTAGAATTTGAAGCCTCTGTAGGTGGCGGTATCCCAATACTAAGAACAATCAAGGAAGGTTTGGCAACTAATAAAATTTCAAAAGTATATGGAATATTAAATGGTACTTGCAATTATATATTATCTGAAATGGAATCTACAAAAGATACTTTTTTTAACGTTTTAAAAAAAGCACAAAACTTAGGTTATGCTGAGCCAGGTAATCCAAAGTTAGATTTAAATGGATATGATGCTTTAGCTAAAGTTAAAATTTTATCATCTTTATCCTTTAATAAAAAAATTTCACAAAGTAAATGTTTAATGGAGGGTATAGAAAATATAGAATCTAAAGATTTTGATATTGCTGAACAACTTAATCTCAGAATAAAACTTTTAGGAATTACTGAAATTGTTGATAACAAACTTTTTGAAAGAGTACATCCATGTTTGGTTAAAAAGAATACATATATAGGTAATGTTGGTGGCGTAATGAATGCTGTAATATTAGAAGGAAAACCAGTAGGTGAAAGTGTTTTACAAGGGGAAGGCGCAGGTCCTGGTCCTACATCTTCGGCCTTAATGTCTGATCTTTTATCTATATTAAGAGGAAATATTAAATATCCTTTCGGAATATCACAAATAAAAAGAAAACAAATCAAAACGTACGATGTAAATAATTATGTCAATTCACTATATTTAAGATTTGAAGTTAAAGATAAACCTGGAGTTCTTTCACAAATTACAAAACAATTAGCTAAATATAAGATTTCTATCCAACGACTTATACAGATACCTGATAATTTAAGGAAAAAAGCTTCAATTATTATTATTACTCACAATGTAAAAGAATATTACTCTAAAAAATGCATGAATTCATTTAAATCAAATAAAAATGTTCTTAAAACGCCTGTTTTAATTAGATTATTCTAATGGAAATATATATCCAGCTTTTTGAAGTATTGTTTCCAGTTTTTTTTGTAGTTGGTATTGGTTATTATTTAGGAAAGAAAAATCCTAAATTAGACACTACATTCATCACAAATTTTGGTGCTAATATTGGTTCTCCTGCAATTGTATTCTATTCTGTAACTACTACTGGGTTAACATTTGATATATTTAAATCCTATTTTGCTTTTTATTTATTAGCAATTATTGGATTTGCAATTGTAGGTATTGTTTTTCTCTTTTTTATGAAAAAAGACCCTATAATGGAATTACCACCATTTATATTACCTAATACTGGAAATATGGGTTTACCCATATGTCTATTTGCATATGGGTCTCAGGGTTTAGGAGTTGCTGGTGCTATTTCATCATTAATAATTTTATTTCACTTTACTTTAGGAGTTTTTTTGGCAAGTAAAAAATTCAGCTTTAATGTAATTACCAAAAGTCCTGCTTTTTATTCAGTGATAATATCTGTTACTTTTTTGTATTTTAAAATTGATGTTCCAAATTTTGTGGTTAACACGACTATGCTACTTACTTATGCAACAATTTTTTTAATTCTTATGTCGCTAGGTATAGCTTTAACTAGACTTAAAGTTTTTTCTTTTAACAAAGCTTTAGTTTCATCTGTAGCCAGAGTCATTATTGGTCCAATCATTGGCTTTGCAATTATAAGATTTTTTAGTCTTAGTGGAATTGCTGCAGGTGTTTTATTAATACAATGTTCTATGCCAAGCGCAATATTAAATTATTTAGTTGGATCTATTTATTCCCCAAAAAAAGTTGTTGATAATATCGCCAGCATGATAGTTGTTTCGACAATATTATCTTTTATTACAATACCAATTGTTGTATTTTTTTCTCTTAAATATTTTATTTAATGAGAGCTATTATATTGAATTTATTAGCATGGCCAATGCTTGCCATAATGGATGGTTTTGCAAAGTATTTAAGTAGCACAATACCCATATTACAAATTACTTGGTCTAGATATTTTTTTACTGTAGTTATTGCATTACCAATAATTTTACTTTTTTTTAGAAAAAACTTTAAATGGCCCAACAAACCTAAATTACAATTAATTAGAGGTCTTTTATTATTTTTTGCAAATATTTTATTCTTTTATTCAATATCAATAATTCCATTAGCTAAAGCTCTTACTTTAGCTTTTATTGCACCATTAATTGTCACTGCACTTTCTCCAATTTTATTAAATGAAGTAGTTGGTTTTAGAAGGTGGGCAGCAGTTATTACGGGCTTCGTAGGCTCATTAATTGTCATTAGACCAGGTTTTATGGAAATAAATTTAGCTAGTATTGCAGCTTTAGGTACTGGTGTGCTCTATGGTTTATACTTAATAGTAACGAGAAAATTAAATAAATCAGAACATCCACTTTTAACACTTTTATTAACCGGTATAGTAGGGGCTATCATAGGTACTATTTTGATGCCTCAAGTGTGGGTACATCCAACAATTTCTGAATGGTATATGATGTTTGCTATTGGATTATTTGCATCAATTGGTCATTTACTTCTTATTTTATCTTTAATGTATGCTGATGCTTCCAAATTAGCTCCATTTGGTTATTTTGAGATTGTTCCGAATATGATTATTGGATATTTCTTCTTTAATAACTTCCCTGATCACTACCATTTTATGGGTTTATTGATAATTATATCTTCTGGTATTTACATTTTTAGAAGAGAATTGATTAATAAATCTTCTTAATATAGTAAATATGTGTTACCTAAATATTAAAGTATCACTTTAATTAATTATTTTATATTATTGTTATTATTAAGTTTTTTTAGTATTAATAAATAATGTAAAAAATAATACGATATTTAGGTCATAAAGGGAAGGGCCCAAATTGGAAAAATGATGAATTATAAAAAAAGGTCTAAAAATAGGGAAAAATTGAAAAAAAATGAAAATTTATAAAAAAAATAAGTTTAAAATTGAAATTTAAAACTAAATAATTAACTTTTTAATACTAAAAATCACCATTGATAAGCTTATATTTTAAAGCAATGCATTAATTGAATATAGTCTTTAAACGCTCATAGAAGGGGTTTATTTAGCAAAGTATGAGTATTAAGTACAACTGAAGGGTGAATTAGAAAAATTTAATGATTACAGGGGTCTAAATAAAAAAAATCCTTTAAAATCAAGGGTTTTAGAGCAAAAAACCTTCTTTTTTTAAGAGCTTTTTCTTTGCTTTTAAGCCTCCAGGACCCGAGAAACCACCTAAGGTCCCATCTGATCTAATTACTCTATGACATGGTATTTTCGGTGAATATGGGTTCTTTCCACATGCGTTAGCCACAGCACGTGCCGATTTTGGCTTATTTATCCCAATAGCTACCTGTTTATAGGTTTTAACTTTACCTTTAGGTATAGTTTTGAGGTATTTCCAGACTTTTATTTGAAATTGGCTGCCTTTTAAAATCATTTAATGAAAAAAAACACTGTTTCCTTGCACTTTTTAAGGTGCAAAGAACAGTAGTTTTGGCACGTCGTTGTATGCGCTACCGCCATGCCTTCTGCCCTACGATTTTAGCGCTACTCCGCAGAGCTTTCTGCCCCCTGGGCTTGGTCCTCTCGGCCTTTCCCCAGTCGGCCAGTTAAGGGTTGCCCCTTAATTCATTTTTACAATATCAAATGTCAAAAGTTGTATATATCACTTTATTGTTGAATTTATTGAGTTTTTCACAACTGTGGATAGCGTGGATAACTAAAACTAAAAAATCAGAAGGGCAATAAGAATAATAAAAGCTATAGCAATAATCCCAAATATTGAAGCTATGATTCTATTTTTAGTAGTTTCTTTAAGTTTAGGCCAATAATTCATTATAAGGAATGTTGCAATTACTGCTAAAAGTCCAATTAATATATATTTAGGCATAATTTCTTTTAACTTAATTGCTTGACATTTAAAATGAGTTATATTATTACTAATGATAATTAATTGTTATCAATAGTAATTATATGAATGAGCTAACAACAGATCTAAAATCGCTTCATGAGGCTACTTTAAATAACCTCAAAAGTTCTAAAGCAAATAATACTTTAAGAGCATACAAATCAGATTTTAAAGATTTCGGAGCTTTTTGTGCTAAGCATGGTTTAAATTCATTGCCATCAGAGCCAAAAATAGTTTCTATATACCTAACTCATCTCTCTAAAAGTTCAAAAATAAGCACTTTAAGAAGAAGATTAGTTTCAATAAGCATGGTTCATAAACTTAAAGGTCATTATTTAGATACAAAACATCCAATAATTGTTGAAAATTTAATGGGAATAAAAAGGGTAAAAGGAAGTATTCAAAAGGGTAAAAAACCTATATTAATCAATCATTTAAAATCAATAATTAATGTAATAGATCAACAAAAAATTGATGAAATAAAAAAGTTAAGAGACAAATCAATAATTCTAATTGGCTTTGGAGGTGGTTTTAGAAGAAGCGAGCTTATTTCAATAGACCATGAGGATCTAGAATTTGTTACTGAAGGACTTAAAATAACTATTAGAAGATCAAAAACAGATCAATTTGGTGAAGGAATGATAAAAGGATTGCCCTACTTCACAAATGAAATTTACTGTCCAGTAACTAACTTAAAAAAATGGTTAGAAATATCCAAAATTAGTACAGGGCCAATTTTTAGAAGATTTTCAAAAGGCTCATCATTAACAGATAAAAGATTAACAGACCAATCTGTAGTCCTATTAATGAAAGAATATTTAAATTTAGCAGGTATTGAAAATAGGAATTTTGCTGGTCATAGTTTAAGATCGGGTTTTGCAACTGTTGCGGCTGAGTCCGGGGCTGATGAAAGAAGCATTATGGCTATGACAGGTCATAAAACAACACAAATGGTCAGAAGATATATAAGAGAAGCAAATATATTTAAGAACAATGCTTTAAATAAAATAAAAATTTAAATAGAAATCCATTCATTTGGCCAAAAATCATTATTATTTGAAGGATTGATATTTTTTGGTCTAAGGCAAATTTTATTAGGATTATTATTTAACCACGCTCCCCACCAATGGAATGATGTGGGGCCTACTATAAAATGTTTGCTAAAATTAAATAAATGAAAATCGTTCAATGATTTATTTATACTATTTTCAACAAATACATAGTCATTTTCATTGAAATGTTCTCTTAAATTCGTAAAATCGTTAGACCATATAAAAAACATAGGATTATCAATTTTTTTCTTAATATAAGCGATAGCTCGATATATATAATCAATTGTATCTTTGGTAAATTTTAGAGATTTATCATTATTTTTAAATCTACCCTCTGAATATCTATTTTGCCTAATGCAAATAGACACAGAATTATTATTTTTAATATCGTTCATGTAAAAATTATTATTTTCTAATAGATTATTCTTAACTTTTAAAATTTTTTTAAGGTCATCTTTATATTCATAAAAATATTTTTCAGATTCAAAATGACCTTCTAAAAAAAGCTTATTAGAGTAATTATCTAAGTTAATTTTTGTAAAAAATGTTTTTTTATGAGAATCTTTTTTTTCTAATATAAAACTTCTATGGTTACGAAATTTATCCAACTTAATTAAAATTTTTCTTTTTAAATTTTTGATATGTGTATCAAATTTAAGATCAGTTGTTGCAAGGTTTTCTTCAATGTGAAAATTATTTAATTCATAAGTTCTAAGCTGGTTTTTTTTTTTAAAATAACCCGATGTATTATCGATGAAAAGTTGATAATTATAATTTTTAGATAAACTGTAAGCATTAGCATACATAAATAATTGGTTACCAATACCCTGTGCAAGTCGTACTGTAAGAGTTTTTTCAACGTTATTCATTTAATTTTACCTCTTTATAAAATTTAAAAAAAAATATTTAATTTTACAAATTAAAAAAGGGAAAAAACTGGAAAAAGATATTTTAAAATCTTTTAAAGGCTCGTTGAAAATATCACCTCTTTTTAAATAATATTTAACAAAAAACTCAATTGAAATACCCCACTTTAAAAGAAAAGTTTTGTTTGCATTATTTCTAACTACATTCTTGTTTTTTCTAGTAGTTTGTGAACCAAAATGATAAACTCTAGACTTATTTACACACTTAAATATACGAACACCATTAATCCATAACTTCATATTTAAATCAGGATCAGACCCAAAACCAGGGTTAAACTCCTCGCTGAAGCCCCCTATTTTGTTCCATAAATTTTTTGAAATCACATGTGGAGCCCAATGAGAGCCTTGCAAATCACTGAATTTTAAATTTTCAAAATTATCAACTAGTTTTTGTTCATCAAAATTTTCAAGACTTCTACCACAATCAAAGTAAATATGATTCATTTTAGAACCCGGTAATGCTTTTGTTGGGGAGATTTGGGTTGATGATAAATAAAAATTTTTATGTGAAATTGATTTAATTTCACTTATCAAAAAATGATCCCATTTTGGGCAAAAATACATGTCATCATGAGCATATACTATTAACTCGTTTATAGATTTTTTGGAGGCAATATTTACTCCACTACAAAGTCCCATGTTTTTTTCTGTACTTGTATATTGTATATTATGAGTTTTACAAAAATTTTCTGTTTCCTCGTCTTTGCCATTTATGTGAATAATAATTTGGTGATTGTATGATGAATTTTTTTTAATAGAATTAATTGAGGTTTTAAGATATTTGTAATTTTTAAAAGTTGGAACTATAATTGAAAATTGCATTTCTAAAATATAATTGTTTATTACAAAATAATGAATTTTGATACCATAAATTGCGATACAGCTTTAATAGGGTGTGGTTATTGGGGAACTAATATAGCAAAAGTACTTACTAAAATTAAAAAAAACAAAATAATTATTTATGATGAGAATCAAGCAAATTCTATCATTTTAAAAAAAAGATTTTTAAATAAGTTTATCATAGCAAAAAAAATCACTAACATTCTTGATAGCAAAAAAGTTAAAAATATTATTTTAGCAACCCCACCTAATAAAAATTATAAATTACTTAGTTTGTGCATCAAATATAAAAAAAATATTTTTATAGAAAAACCAGGTTTAAAAAGCTACTCAGATTTAATTAAAATTAAAAAACTGAAACATGATAAAATTTTAATGTTTGGATACATTTATTTATTTAATAATAATATTAAGTTCTTAAAAAAATATATTACGTCTAAATCAAATGGTAAAATATTATATATAAGATTCGAAAGACAAAACTTAGGACCTATTCGTAATGACGTTAGTGTAGCATACGATTTATCATCTCATGATTTAAGTATATTCTTATATTTATTTAAAAGTCTTCCTAAATTGAATAAGAATTCTAGTTACTCTATACTTAAAAAAAATATTTCTGATATCTCAAATTTAAGTTTCAAATTTAAAAATTTCAACATTGACATAAACAATAGCTGGTTAAATCCTGATAAAATTAGGAGAATAACAATCATCACTGATAAAAAAATGTTATTATTCAATGAAATGGAAAGTGTCAATAAAATTAAAATTTATAATAAATATGCTAGGTATCCAAAAATTTCTGAATTCGATAATAAATTTTTTAATAAAAAGGCTAAAATTTATTTAGGAAAAAATTATTCACCTAAAATTTCTGAAAACGATAGCTTGTTAGATGAGATCAAGTATTTTTTTAAATGTGCTAAAAGAAATACTAAACCCGTAACTGATATTGATTTTGCAACCAAAATTTTAAAAATTTTAAATAAAGTTAGCTAAAAGTTTTATCGATTATTTTTTTTGTTAAACGAATATTATTAAATAACTTAAAGTATTTAATCTTTCCATTTTTGCCATATTCATCAATTTTTTTAGGATTATTTAAAAAAAATTCAACTTTTTTACCTAAATCATTATAATTTTTATAAAATCCAACTTCACTTTCATTAAAAAAATCATTAAATTTAGTTTTTTCATCTATAAACGTATAAATTCCATTACCAATTAATGCTGCTATTCGATTACTAGAAGTATACTTTAATGGCAATCCCCTACTTAAATTTAATGCCATTTTACATTTAATCAATTCTTCATAAAAATTATAATTCCATTTAGGACTTTCATTCGCAACTCCTAAAATATTATAGTTTATATTTGGAAAAATATTAATTAAGTTACTGATAAAAGACTCTCTTTCATCTTTTTTACCTGCTTTTAATTTACCGAAATTTACACCATGGCTTAATGCAAAAAATAGATCTTTATATCTATTTTTATATTCAAACACTTTAAGATTTTCAATATTTTCATCAACTGGTATTGGCAAATAGTTTAATTTTTTTTTTAAAATGTTTGATTTAATTTCATCAGGATGAGTTGTTACGAAATATGAATTTATTAATTCATTATTTTTTTCAATTAAATTTAAGTTATTTTTCCAATTTGGGCCCTTCCCTTTATGACCTAAAGCATCTTCATACCACAAAGCAATTTTTGAATTATAATTTTTTTTAATTTTTGTTAATGTTTGAAAATCTAAGATATTGTTATGACCAAGAACTATTAAATTGGGTCTGTAATTATCAGCAACTGAATTAATTTTTGAGCTAATGTATTTGCTTGCATTAACTAATGGCGATTTAGGCAAGTAATTTCTATAACTAAAATTAATAGTATCGTGTCCATTTCTTATGAAACCTTTTGAAAGTTTATTGGCAATAGAAATATTAAATAATCTATGGTCATTTCTTTCATCAAAAGTGGATATGTGCAAAATCTTAAGCTTGATACCTTTGTTAAAATTAAAATTTGCGTTTAAATAAAAATTTTTAAGATTATCGATTTTTTTTACTTTATCGGACAATTTATGTTTAACATTTCTCCAATTAAATTGTTGATGTTTGTGTCTAATTTTTTTATTTTTAATAAGAAAGTTAATCATTTTAAAAAGTTCGTTCTCATTAACTTGATTAATAAATAATTTATTATCAAAAGTTTCTGGAAGACCACCTTTCCTGGATGTAATGGTAGCGCAGCCTGCTGCTGCTGATTCCATTGCTGTACGTCCAAAAGGCTCTTGCCATTTAGATGGAACAACTGATATTGCAGATTTATTATAATATTGAAGTATTTTTTTGTGATTTACCCAATCTAGAATTTTAAAATTACGATGTTCAAAGTTAAACTTTTCACGAGGTTCATTTCCAATAGCTAAAGCTTCCCAATTTTTATGTTGATCTAAAATTTTAACTATTGATTTTCCAAATATATCATAACCTTTTGATGAGTTAAGTTTTCCAGTAAAAATTATTTTATTAAATTTTTTTGGGAATTTTCTTAATGGATCAATTGCAGGATAAAGTATTTCACAATTGTTTTTATGATTATAAGGTAAATCTTCAAAAAATTTTTTCTTTACCCAGTTACTAACAAAATAAATTTGATCAGTATTATTTGCAATAAAAATTCTTTCTTTAGAAGTATATGATGATCTTAAATCTTGAGGATTATTATGGTAAACAAATATTAATTTGCTTTTAACCTTTTTCTTTATCAAATAAATCAATGATTCGGGTCGGTTGTGAATTTCTATTATTTTAAATTTATATTTAAGATATTCATCATAAAATTTAGATGTGTACGATGCATTTTTGCTAAGAAAAGTTTTTCCTAAATTTAAATTTTTAAAATTATTTAATAATGGTTTATTTCCTTTTTTTAAATTACCATAAACTAATGTTTTACTTTTTAACTTACTTTTTGATAAATAATCTTTGACCCAAATAGATGCAGCAGCCGCATTATTTTCTGTAAAATTTTCTTTGTAAGGTAGTAGTATGGCAATATCTTTCATTGTGATTTTCTAATTTTATTGAATCTATTTAATTCTTTTTTAAGATTTTTATAGTTAATTTTATATTTATTTAAAGCTAATATATTTCTTTTAACTTGTCTTACTGGTTTACCGTAAAATACATATCCAGGTTTTAATTTAATTTTTTTTGTTACTATTGAACCCATTCCTATCATAGTAAAGGAACCAATTACCTGATTTTGATGAATAACAGTTTTAATTCCGACAGTTGAATTTTTCATTATATGAACATTTCCTCCTAAAACGACATTGCTACTCAAAGTTACATTGTTTTCGATATAACAATCATGATCAACTGTAGTCGAATTCATCAAATAGTTATTATTTCCTATATAAGTTTTTTTTTTAAGATTTGTTGGTAAGTGAATATTACAATATTCATTTATAGTATTTTTATTACCAATTTCAATTTTACCAACTGTTTTTTTATTTTTCCATTGCGGAACATTTCCAATAACAACATAGGGACCAATTATATTACCTTTACCAATTTTAATTTTTTTCCAATTTATTACAGCGGTTTTATGAATAAGATTACCTTTTATTTTTTTAAATTTAAGCATATTGTAAAAATTTATTTTTTATTAATTTTCTTAATTTGTAATTTTTTTTTAATTTATATTCTTCTTGCATAGCTTTAATTTTACTTTTGTACTTTCGTGAGTAAATTAATTTCCATTTTTTTCCTTTAGTAAATTTTGCTCCTTTATTAGAGTTATGCAATTTTAATCTTTTTTCAATATTATTGGTGTATCCAACATATGATATTGTCTTATTTTTGGCAGATGTAATTATTAGATATACAACATATTTCATTGTTGGCGGTCCCTAGGGGAATCGAACCCCTCTTTCGAGGATGAAAACCACGTGTCCTAACCGATAGACGAAGGGACCAAATTTGGATCTTTTATTGTAAATACTGTAATTAATCAAGTTATTGCTACCTCTTTTTTTACAATATTGATACTAGAGTTTTTATGCGTAACTAATGTTTCAGTAATAAATTTTCCATTTTTTAATTCAACGCCACTTACAAGATCTCCAGAAGTAATACCAGTAGCACAAAAAATAGAGTCTCCTCTAACTATTTCATTTAAATCATATTTTTTATTTAGGTTTTTAATTCCCATTTTTTTTGCTCTATCTATATCTTTATCTGTCTTAAATAAAAATCTTCCTTCAAATTTACAATTGAAAGCATCAAGAGCTGCAGCTGCCAAAACCCCTTCAGGACCTCCACCAATACCCAAAAATATATCAATTTTATATTTTTCATTTGTAACTAAAAGAGCTCCAGATATATCACCATCAGATAATAATTTTAAATTTACATTTAAATCTTTTAGTTGATTAATGATTTCTTTATGCCTAGGTCTATCAAGAATGCACGCAGTAATTTTGCTAATATCTTTATTTTTTGCTTCAGCAATATTTTTGATATTTTTTTCAATAGAAAAATCTAGATTAGTAGCATCTTTTGGAACATCTTTTCCAACAGCTAATTTATCCATGTACGTTTCAGGTGCGTTAAATAAATTTCCTTTTGAAGTAATGCACATTACGGACAATGCGCCAGGTAAATTTTTAGCAGCAAAATTTGTTCCTTCTAGTGGATCAACAGCAATATCGATACTTGGACCTTTGCCAGTACCTAATTTTTCACCAATGTAAAGCATTGGTGCTTCGTCTAATTCACCTTCACCTATTACAACTTTTCCATCTATGTCTAATTTATTTAAATTCTT
>CACIWJ010000005.1 GCA_902590365.1 uncultured Pelagibacteraceae bacterium
AAAATTAATAAAGATTATTATAGCGATGCATATACATGTATAATTCATCATCAAAAAATTTTTAATAATAAAGCTATTCAAATTTTTACTAAGTATGGTCCTTTAGCTTTTTTACCATTATCTAATAATGAAACTTCAATAGTTTTCTCAATTTATAAAAAAAAAGAAAATATAGATAAGGAAAAAATTATAGAACTAATTAAATTTTATAATAATTTATATTTTATAAAAAAATTTTCAAAATTCGAAAAAGCACAGCTTAGTTTTTCTTCAGCTAGAAATTATTATAATGGAAAAATATTATTATTCGGTGATAGTTTACACCAAATACATCCTTTAGCAGGACAAGGTTTTAATATGACTTTAAGAGATTTAGAAGTTTTATTGAATGAGATACAAAATAAAATTGACTTAGGTCTTTCAGTAGATGCATCGGTTCTTGATGAGTTCCAAAAAAAAACAAAACATTATAATTTAATTTATTCTAGTGGAATAAATTTTATTCAGGATTTTTTCAAATATGATAATAAATTTCAAAATAAATATTGTGATAAAATAATAAATTTGTTAGGCAAAAATAAATTTATAAATAATTTTTTTATTAAAGTTGCTAATAGAGGTTTGGAAATAAACTAGTTATTGTAAAGTTGTATTTTGAAATTCATCTGTGATGTAAGTTTTTAAAATTTCTTCAAGCTTGTGTTTTCGTGATTTAATATCACTAGTTTCCAACAATATTTGTTTCTCTTCTAAAGAAAATGGTGAAGCCATGGAAAGAGTATTAATTGTTTGGTTAAGATTTTGGTTTTTTAATTCAGACCAATTAATAATAAGACCTTTTTTTTCGAAAATACTTTTTAGATTTTTAAATATTAATTCAAGATCTGAAAAATTAATATTTTCTTTTTTTTGAATAATATCATTAGAAAAGTTTTCATAACTAATTTTACAAATTCTATAAAGTTTTTCAGTTAAAACTTCCTCTATTATTTTAAATCGATTTATCCCATTTATTACAATTAAATATCTTCCATCATTAGTTTCATTGAAGCTTGTTATTTTTCCAATACAGCCAACATCATATAAGTCTGGTTTATTCTGTTCACCAGTTTTTTTTGGTTGTATCATTCCAATCAATTTGCTTGATTTCATGCTGTCATCAATCATTTGAATATATCTTGGTTCGAAAATATTTAGAGGAACAGCTGTTTCGGGAAAAATTATAAAATTAGATAATGGGAATATAGGTATTTCCTTTGGTAGATCTTCAAATTTAGTCATAAATTAATAAAATAAATTAACAAATAATCTTTTGTATTTCTAATAAAATTCTTTGATAAATTATATATAATATTATTCTTGCTTGCTCAAAAAAAACGTTTAACTATTATCTTTTTTAATAAGCGGGCATAGCTCAGTGGTAGAGCGTCTCGTTGCCAACGAGAAGGTCGTGGGTTCAAGTCCCATTGCCCGCTCCAAATAGACCTATTGATAATTTATCTGATAAAGCTAATATTTTACAATGAGTGATTTAGCAGAAAAAAAATGTATTCCATGTGAAGGAAATATACCTGGATTTGATATTACAGAAATTCATAAATATCTTAAAATGGTAGATGGATGGGAAGTTAAGTCAGACGATTCAAAAATTTACTATTTAATAAAGGAATTTAAATTTCCAAATTTTTTGGAAAGTCAAAAATTTGTAAATAAAGTGGGAGATATTGCTGAAAAAGAAGGTCATCATCCTGATATTTGGTTTGGGTGGGGATATGCAAAAATAAAAATTTTTACCCATGCAATTAAAGGTCTACATGAAAGTGATTTTGTACTTGCGGCTAAGGTAGATAAAATTTCTTAATGCCTAAAATGGCGAGTTTTAGAAAATACTAAAATAGTTCCAGTTTGATTTGCAAACTTAATTATTTCTTTATCTCTTATGGATCCAGAGGGCTGAATAACAGCACTTACTCCAGCTTGAACCAGAGTTTCAATTCCATCAACAAAAGGAAAAAAAGCATCAGAAGCTGCTACAACTCTCTCATTGCTATTATTTTGAAATTTTCTCATTTTATTTATTGCAATTTTACAACTATCAAGTCTGCTTGATTGCCCAGATCCAATACCAATTGTTGTATTATCTTTTACCAATACAATTGCATTAGATTTTACAAATCTACAAACATTAAAAGCAAAAATTAAATTTTTTAAAGTTCTAGAATTTGGTTTTTGTTTGGATACAACTTTAAAGTCTTTTGTGGAAAATTTTTTCGTATCAGTAGATTGTAATAACATAGAATTAAAATTAGAAGTTATATTTTCAACGTTTTCAACTTCTAAATTAGAAGCATCTATAATTCTTAAATTTTTCTTTTTTTTTAAAATATTTAAAGCATTTGCCTCAAATCCATTACCGATTACTACTTCTAAGAATATTTTATTTAATTCTAATGCTGTTTTTTTATCTACTTTAAAGTTACAAGAAACAATTCCACCAAATGCACTTATAGGGTCACATTTTAAAGCGAGCCTATAACTTTCAACTTTATTTTTATGAATAGATACTCCACAAGGGTTTGTATGTTTAACAATTGCAGTTCCTGTATTTGTAGGCAAAGATTTTGATATTAATAATGCTGAAAATATATCATTAAAGTTATTATAACTTAGTTGTTTACCATTTAACTTATGTATTTTTAATTTTTTTGATGATGAATAAATAGCACCTTCTTGGTGGGGATTTTCACCATATCTTAATTTTTCTACTAGATTTCCAAATACTAATTTTTTATTTGGAAATTTATTTTTAGAAATTTTATTAAAGTAGTTTGTTATTAAAGCATCATAGTAACTCGTTTCAGAGAAGGCTTCTCTTGACATTTTTTCTCTAAATTCTGAACTAGTAGATCCATTATATTTTTTTAATTCATTAATTAGCTCATTATATTGATTAAAATTTGTAATTACTGTTACATCATTATAATTTTTTGCTGCTGCTCTGACCATAGCTGGCCCACCAATATCTATATTTTCAATTATTTTTTTATGATTTTTTGTTTGATTTAATGTTTCTTCAAATGGATAAAAATTAACAATTACTAAATCTATATCTTTAAAATTATTTTTTAATAAATCTTTCTTGTGCGATTTATTTTTTCTTTTACTTAAAATTCCAGCATGTATTTTTGGATGTAGAGTTTTGACCCGTCCATCTAAAATTTCTGGAGATCCTGTATAATTAGAAACTTCCAAACATTTAAATCCTAGTTTTCTTATTACTTTATATGTGCCACCAGAACTTATTATTTCTATTTTGTATTTTTTTAAGGTTTTTAAAATTTTGTTAAGTTCAGTTTTTTTTGAGACAGAAATTAAGGCTCTTTTTATTTTCTTCATTGTATTTTTTCTAACTCCCAATTTATTTTTTGTTTTTCATTTTCTACGATTCCTGAAATGACTATGTTTTGATTTTCTACAAAATTATTTTTTAAACCAAAAAATAATCCTGTTTCAATATCAATTTTATTTTCTTTACATAAAAATTTCCAACCTTCATTATTTAAATCGATATAAATTGTTTTACTATCTTGTGTTTTCATTACTTTAGAAGTTGGATCTAGATGAAAACGGATTTCAAAAGTTGTGGATTTGAATTTTTTATTTTTTAAAATTGTATCTATGCCAATAAATTTTTTATCATCATGCAAAAAATCAATTTTTCTATTATGAATTATACCAAATCTTTTACTATATCCATTATGAGATGCACTAATTGACCAATAATTCTTTTCTGTGGCAACTTTTTTATCGAAAATTTCTAATTTGTTACTAATTATTGTCGGACCATTAGGTTGTTTTATAAATTGTGCTGAAGAAGTATTCGCAATAATTAGAGTACTATGGCAAGCGCTTGTTTTTGAAATATTATTAAGTTGATGTTTATAGTTTTGAAAATATCCAGAATTGCATATTAATTTTTTATTATTTGTTATTATTTCGAAAGATAATGCGCCTGATTGATAATTATCAGAAAATTTTTTATCTGGTGTTGGTCCAAAATCTAAAGCTAAAGCAAATTTTTTGTTTTTTAAAAAAACATATCCACCGATTTCGTTATTTTCATTTTTAAAATTATATCCTAATCGGTTGAGGTAATTTTCGAATTCTGAGTTTTTTGATATTTGATTTCCATTAAAAAGAAAAGTTTGATCAATATTTTTATGAATTAAAAAATTAGCCTGACCTAAATGAAATATAATTTCATCTAAATATTCTGGTATTTCATTTTGTGATTCCTTAAGCCACTCTCGTATTAGAATAAAATATTTTAAATAAAAATTTAATTGCCTAATATTTCTTGATTTTGGGAAACCTTCTTTATCAAAAGAGAATTTTATTATTTTTTTTAAAAGATTTAATCCATAATTTAAAAATTTTTCTTTTTCATGGTAAGCTAGGCCACCCAAAATGATAGCGGCGCATCCAATCATTTTATCGTCAACCCATTTAGATCTATCGATTTCGTTAATTAAGTGATTAATTTGTTTTTGTATTAAACCATCAAATTTTTCTTTGTAATTTTCACTACTATTTTCGTAAGTTAATTTTGAATTAGATATCCAGGCCAAAACTCTTTTTGATAAAATATCTATATTCCAATTTAAATGATTATATTTAAAATTATTATCTATCCAATTTAAAATTACAGACTGAACTTTTTCTTTTGAAGAGTTAAGATCTAGAGTAAATAACCAAAAGAAACTGTGTAAATTATTATAATCTTTTTTTTTTAAATTTTCATTTGACCATATTTTATTTAGATAAAAATCTTTAATATTATTTTTATTTTTATCATATTTTATAAGGCACTCTAGTAAGTTTGGACTAGGTTTGTACTCTAAGTTTTTTTCATTAATTTTTGAAATTTTATTATTGTAAATTTTTGAATTTAAATAAAATTTTCTTGCTTGATTAGATATTAAAAAAAAAAATTGATTAATATAACTTAATGAATTTTTTAAAATCATACTAATTGGTTTTTAAAATTTCTATATTCTTTTTTATATCACCTTCATTATCTTTAAAAATTGTTGTTCCAGATACTAATATATTTGCACCTGCTTCTTTAACTAATTTTGAATTACTAAAATTTATTCCACCATCTACCTCTATGTCAAAATTCATATTTTTTTGTTTTTTAATTTGATCAAGATCTTTAATTTTTTTTAAAACATCAGGGATAAATTTTTGTCCACCAAATCCAGGATGAACACTCATTATTAGCACTAAATCAATTTCATTTAAAAAGTCTTTTATAATATCAATTTGTGTATCTGGGTTTAGAGATAAACCGACTTTTTTATTAAAACTTTTAATATGTTTAATGGTTTCCCCTAAATTTTCAGTTGCTTCTGGATGGATTGTGATTATGTCTGCACCTGCATCAGCAAAGTTTTTTATATATTTATGAACAGGAGATATCATTAAGTGAACATCAAATGGTAATTTAGAATGCTTACGTAATGATTTAATAACAGGTGGACCTATTGTTAAATTAGGAACGAAATGACCGTCCATAACATCTACATGAATCATGTCTGCGCCTGCTTTTTCAAGTTTTTGAATTTCACTCCCTAATTGGCTAAAATCTCCCGATAGTATGGAAGGTGAAATTTTTATTTTTTTCATTGATTACTAGAATACTAGTATCAATTTTTGTTTTTTTTTTGAATCAATTTTTACCAAAAATTTGATAAATTTCTCTAGCAATTTCGCTTTCTAGGGGGAAAGATAACATTCCCATAACAGAATATCCCATTAGATAGGGCATTAGGTAAAATCTAAACATGTAAAAAAACCAAGCCACATAAAGTGGAACAATGGGCTTTATTATGAATGAAGGCGTTATAGGTTTGAATAGATTTATTAATGGATCTGTTAACTTTACAAAAACTTTCATGAAAAAAAACTCAGAGTCTTCTCTTTGAAAGATGTTCATTGCCACTCTTCCAATTAATGTCCACATTATCATGCCCATTACATAATCAATTAAATATACTAAGGGATGAAAGTTTGCAGACATTGAAAATTTTTAAAATTAAAAGGGGCGAAATTTATCGCCCCTTAAAATTATAATTATTTAGTGTTGTTTACCAAGTACAGTTCTACCACTAGGTATACGTACTTCGTCAACCATTCTTTGAGTAGCAGCATCTGGTGCTTTAGTCGCTAAACTAACTACAATCATAGATATTAAACTAGCCAAAGCTCCATGTATACCGAATGTAAGTTGAGTAACACCCCATATTGGAGTTCCACCAGTACGTACATGAATTAAGTACCAAGTACCAACTGCTAAACCAATAAGCATACCTGCAACAGCACCTTGTGCATTTGCTCTCTTCCACCATACTCCTAGTACAAGTGGGAAGAACAATCCTGACATCGCAAAGTCAAAAGCCCAAATAACCGAACCTAAGATACCTTGGATCTCTAGTGCAGCAATAGTTGCTCCAGCAAAACCGATTATTACAAGTAATATCCTTGCAACAATTAGTCTTTTTGCAGTTTCTGCTTTAGGATCAATGATCTTGTAGTACAAGTCATGAGACAAAGCATTTGCAATTGCTAAAACTAAACCATCAGCAGTAGACATGGCAGCAGCCATACCTCCAGCAGCAACTAGTCCTGATATTACATAAGGTAATCCAGCAATTTCTGGAGTAGCTAATACAACGGCTTTACCACCCATGAAAAACTCATTTAATTCAAGAGTTCCATTTCCGTTAAAGTCGCTTACAAACATTAAGTTTGCCTGGTTCCAGTTTTGATACCAATCTATATTCTGAACTTCAGTTATTGATTTACCAATAATTCCTGTTGTCAGGTTTGGATCCATCAAAGATAGTTTTGATAATGTAGCTAACATTGGCGCAGAAGAGTAAAGTAGGAATATAAAGAATAGTGACCAACCTACAGATCTTCTAGCAGTTCTTACACTTGGAGTAGTAAAATATCTCATCATAACGTGAGGTAGTGATGCTGTTCCAGCCATCATACAAACTGCTAATGAAATAAATTTCCAAGGTGTTGTGTTAACTTCAGAGTGTGCTTTAGTTATACCAGCTAAGCCTTTTGGCACTGTAGCTAAATCAGCTGCAGAGTTTTTAACTGTTCCTAAACCAAATTGGCTTTCTAGCTCAGCAATTCTAGCAACTTCATCTGCTAGCATAAAGTGAGGAAAGAATCCCGCACCCATTTTGTTACTGATCCAGAATACAGGTAATAAGTAAGCTATAATTAAAACAATGTACTGTGCAACCTGCGTCCAAGTAACGGCCCTCATACCACCAAGCATAGAACAAAGTAATATACTTGCTAAACCTACATAAACTGCAATTCCAAATGGAATATCTAATGCTACAGAAGCAATTGTTCCTGTTGCATTAATTTGTGCAGTCACATAAGTGAATGAAGCTACTGTTAAAACTAATACTGCAGATACTCTTGCTAAGTTACCACCGTATCTTGTACCAATAAAATCTGGAACTGTGTAACATCCAAATTTTCTTAGGTAAGGCGCTAACAAAGAAGCAACAAGTACGTATCCACCTGTCCATCCAACTAATAAAGCCATATATCCATAGCCTTTAAAGTATATTCCACCTGCCATTGCAACGAATGAAGCACCAGACATCCAGTCTGCTGCAGTCGCCATTCCGTTGAATACAGTTGGAACTTGTCTTCCAGCTACGTAATATGCATCTAGTTGAAGAGTACGAGATAAATATCCGATTATTGCATAGATAGAAACAGTGAAAGCAACAAAAAAGATACCTATCAATTTTGCTGACATTCCCGCTTGTTCCGCAATCGCCATTAAAATTATGAATACTAGGAAACCTCCTGTGTATATTCCATAAACTTTAGGCAAATTGTCGATAAATTTTCCTTTAATCATTTTAGTCATCCTCTCTTTCAGTATAACCAAATTCGTCATCTATCTTTTCTTGTCTATTTGCAAACCAAAAAATTAATATTACAAATATTCCAAGTGACCCTTGACATGTCATGTAGTATGACAATGGATATCCAAGTGGTTTGAAGCTAGATGCTTCCATTTCGGCTCCGAATAAAAAGATGCCAATTGAGAAAACAAACCAGATTGCTAAAGTTACAAATAGCAAACCTCTAGTTTTTTCCCAGTGTTTTTCTTGTTTTGACATTTTTAATCCTCCCTATAGGTTAAAAGACGGGATTCATACATATAATGAGATAGAATGAAACCCTTAAAAAACCATGTTGGTCACTGGAATTAGTAGGTTTTATATAATATAAACAACCTGGAGTAGAAAATGGTTTTAAAATATAAGCTTAATTTTAAAGATATAAAACTAGAAGATTTTAGGGTTTATTTATTTTCGTTATTAAAAGCGTTCATACCAAAGAAAAAAATCAAAGATATAAAAGATCTTAAGGAGTTTATTCAAAAAAAATCAGCATGGGTGTCTCAAGTAACTTTGTATAGTTACTTAAAAACAAGAATGGGCACAAAGTATGTGTTGCACTTTGATAATGAGGAATTATTAGGATCGATTAACAAAGCTAAGTGGAATATTTATTCTGTTGCTCTACAAGATCTTACTTTTTTTAGCTTTTCATATCTTAATGTTTTTTTTAATTATCAAGAAGTTGAAAATGCAAAAAAAATTTATGAAAGTATTTTAGATGATGAAATTCCAAATGGGATGCCACTTGATGTAATAGAAAAAGGAAAAAGATCTTTTGAAGAACGTTTAAAAAAAATAGACTGGAAAACTCATTGTAGTAATTTACCATTTAATGATAGTGCTTTGTCTTTATATGAGTGGGCGCCTATAGCCGAAGAATTAAAAACTCTAGATAAAAAAATAGTTTTAAATTCTATGATTTTAAAGTGGGATAATATTCAAAAAGAATTTATAAAATTAATAAAATTTTAAATATTTTTTCTATTATCAACTAAGCTTTTAACTACACTAGGGTCGGCTAAAGTTGTTGTATCACCAAGTTGTTCGTGTTCATTTGCTGCAATTTTTCTTAAAATTCTCCTCATAATTTTTCCAGATCTTGTTTTAGGAAGTCCTGGAGAAAAATGTATAAGGTCAGGTGTTGCGATTGGTCCAATTTGTTTTCTTACCCACAGTTTTAATTCTCTTTCAAGATCTCCATCAGGATTTTCACCTACATTTAATGTTACATAACAGTAAAGGCCATTACCTTTAATATCATGTGGATAACCAACCACAGCTGCTTCTGCAACTTTTGGATGTGCAACAAATGCACTTTCTATTTCTGCAGTTCCTAAATTATGTCCTGATACAATTATTACATCATCAACTCTACCTGTAATCCAGTAATATCCATCTTTATCTCTTCTGCAACCATCTCCTGTAAAATATTTACCATCAAATTGCGAAAAATAAGTTTCTATAAATCTATTGTGATCACCATAAACAGTTCTCATTTGCCCAGGCCAAGATTGAGCTATGCATAACCTTCCTCGAGCTTCACCTTTTAATACTTTTCCTTCCTGATCAACGATAACAGGTTTTATACCGTAAAAAGGTTTAGTAGCAGATCCTGGTTTTAAATCTATTGCTCCAGTTTGTGGGCTTATTAATATTCCACCAGTTTCAGTTTGCCACCATGTATCAACTATAGGACACTTAGAATCTCCCACAGTCTTAAAATACCATTGCCATGCTTCAGGATTTATAGGTTCACCTACAGTTCCAAGTAATTTTAAAGATTTTCTTGAAGTTTTTTTAACAGGACCATCTCCCTCTCTCATTAAAGCTCTAATTGCTGTTGGTGCAGTATAAAAAATATTTACTTTGTATTTGTCGACTATCTGCCACCATCTTGATGTATCTGGATATGTAGGTATTCCTTCAAACATAATTGTAGTAGCTCCATTTGCTAAAGGACCATATATTATATAGCTATGTCCTGTAATCCATCCAATGTCAGCAGTGCACCAATAAATATCTTTAGGTTTATAATTAAAAATATATTGATGTGTCATTGATGCATAAACCATGTATCCACCAGTAGTATGTAAAACACCTTTTGGTTTACCAGTTGATCCTGAGGTATAAAGTATAAATAATGGATCTTCGGCATTCATTTCTTCAGGTTCACAAATAGGTGAAGCTTTTTTAACGATATCGTGATACCAAACATCTCTTCTTTCGTCCCAATTAATTCTATTGCCAGTTTTTTTTATCACAATACATTTCTTAACATTTGAACAATTAACTAATGCTTCATCTGTAATAGATTTTAATGGAATAGTTTTTCCCCCTCTTAAACCTTCATCTGCTGTTACCACGTAATCAGATTTACAGTCATTAATTCTACCAGCTATACTGTCTGGAGAAAAACCACCAAATATAATTGAATGTACTGCTCCAATTCTTGCACAGGCTAACATTGTATATGCTAACTCAGGTATCATAGTTAAATAAATTGTAACTCTATCACCTTTTTTAATACCTAATTCTTTTAAAGCATTTGCCGTCTTCGAAACTTCTTGATGAAGCTGTTTATAAGTAATTTTTTTTTGAACTTTTGGATCATCTCCAACCCAAATAATAGCCGTTTTATCTTTATTCTTTTTTAGATGTCTATCAATACAGTTTGCAGATGCATTAAGAGTACCATCATAATACCACTTAATGCTAACATCTGATTTACTATATTTTATATTTTTTATTTTTTTATAAGGCTTGATCCAGGTAATACGCTTACCTTCTTTTTTCCAAAAATCATCATTATTTTTTAAAGAGTAGCTATATTTTTTTTCATATTGTTTTTTATTAATTATAGCTTTTTTTATCCAATCAGACCTAGTTTTTATTATTGATTCTTGTTTTTTCTCAGATGGTTGTAATTTTGTTTTTTTCTTTTTTAATTTTTTTTTTGATCTTTTAGCCATAATTTTTCATTTTTTATTTAATATTACTCATCTTATTTAGAATTTTCCAGCTTTTCATATCTATAGGCATTATTGATAAACGGCTTTGTTTTATTAGGGCTAAATGCCTAAGTTTTTTATTTTTTTTTATATTTTCAAGAGTTATGTTTTTGTTTAAGTGCTTTTTGTATTTAATTTTTACTGCAACAAATTTTTTCATCTTATCAGTGGGGTCAATAAAAGATTCTTTGATCACTTCTACAATTCCAACAATTTCTTTTCCAATATTTGAATGATAAAAAAAACATAGATCACCCATTTTCATCTTTTTTAAGTTATTTGCTGCTTGATAATTTCTAACTCCATCCCAGATTGAGCCGTCTTTACCTGCTTTTTTTTGTTGATCAATTGACCATACATTAGGTTCAGATTTTAATAACCAGTACTTCATCTAATTGTTTCTCCAATGTTTATGCCATTTTTGAATCATCGGACTTTCATTTTCCTTAATTTTTTTAAAACACGTACAACACAACGTACTACACATTTATTTAACTTTATATTCTTTTGCTAATTTTTCTAAAAATTTACCTTCATTCTTTTTTCTAAATTTAAAACCAATTGCCTCACCACACTGAAAATAACCTAGCTTCCAGTCTATAGGAATTATATCTTCTTTAAAATTGTAACTTTTTTTATTATGCTCTGTTATTGTAACCAGTACTGTTTTGTCATTATCCCAAAACCAAGTCCACCACTCTTCATATGGCATAAGACTTTTTAACATTTTGTCCATTGTGGTAATTGCAGGTTGAAAGCAATGATCTCTATTAAAAGTTCCAGTTTTATATTTAAAATTATTATTTGCGAATTCTTTTAAAGCTTTTTTTGAAATTCCAACAACTCTCCAACTCCACGGTTCGTAGGTGAAAATATTTCGTAAAATTTTAATCTTATGGTTTTTTTTAAGAGACGATTTGAATACGGCTTTATAAAGTTCATAGATTTCTTTTTTTATATCTTCATTTGGTTTTGATAAACTCATATAATTTAATTTTTCTTATTTTTATCACCAAATTCAAATGTGAACGAGTCTTCTGTTATGTGAAGTTTTCCAACATCTTCAGGATGTTTTTTAAAATGTTCATTTAACCTTTTATCCTCCTCATGTTTCCATAAGTTATTAATACCAGCTTTCTCTTTCATTTCCTCTACCTGTCTTAATAGTGCATGGGTTTGACTTCCTAGATTGAGGATTCCCATTTCAACTTTTAGTGTACTATATTGCAGTTCCATTATTTTGGCTTGGGCTTCTTCTTTTTTATTTAAATCTTCTCTTAAATCTTTAGCAATCAATTCTAAATCAAATTTTGTTAGGTTTGGACTCTTCTCAAGATTCCAAAGGCAACTTTGTATTCCTGTATGAGCCCAGCTTATAGTGTGTTTTTCTTTTTCTATATCCAAAATAATTTTTTCAAGTCTTTTAAATTTTCCGTCTTTATCATTAAACATACCCATAGGATCTCCTGTTGTTGAATTGTATGTGGGCATAATAAAATATGCCCACATATTCTATTTATTTTTTTATTTTAAAGCCTTGCTTCTCTAAAAGACGTATGAGGTTTTTTTTAATTTCCTCTCTGCTAGTCTTAGAGTCGCCTATCTTTTCAAAGAATAAAAGTTTTTTTCCTTCTCTTTCTTTTGAAGCAAAATACTCTTTTATTGGCTTTATGGTGAATTTAACCATATTCCTCCTTTAGCGTTGTTTTTATAGTCCCAGCAAGTAGAGATAATTTCTAAATCAGGACTATTTAAACTATATCAAATAAAATAGATTTTATCAAATTTGTGCCACTATTAATTATTATATTTATAATTGTTAAGTTTCTTTATTCTTAAGAACATTCATTCAACTACATTATGAAACAAATAAACAATCAAAGTGAGGAAAGAAGTGATTTCATTAGTGACTTCAAAAATCAGATTGCTAGATACACAGACACTTTAAGTGAAACTTCTGATGAAATAAGATATGCAGAACACATAGTTCCACATAAAGGCAAAGAAATAATACCTGGAATGGAATATGAGGACTACATAGATATTAAAAAAAAAAATCTTAAAGGACTTACTTATGACCAAATTCTTCTTTTCTTAAAAAATACAACACCACCAAATGGAAGAATAAAAAAATTTAAAAATTTTCTTTCATCAAAGGATATTTATTTTGAATCAGGCTTGTGGACATGGCATAATAAAGACTTATAATTTTTTATATGACATTACCCTGGTCAATTACAACAACGGTTAGAAATCCCTTAAGAAACAGAGAATTTTTAAAAACCCTTACTGAGTTTGAAGGGAAAGAATTTAATGAGGAAATTCAAATTAAATTTCAAATACGGCTTATAGAAAAAAGGTTATATAAGCCAAATAAAATACCTCCGGACTGCCAAAGTTTAATGGCCTCTAATTCAATAATTGATTATCAGAATGCTAAAAAAATATTTGATTATAACCAATATGAGGACCCACCCATGAGAGGAAGACAGTCAGCAAACCCTTTAAATAAGTTGGGATTTGCCGTAGCAAGAAAAAATTTTGACAAAATAATTATTACACCTTTAGGTAAAAAATTTTTAAAAGAAGATTTTGATATTAATTATATATTTTTAAAAAGTTTAATAAAGCTTCAATTTCCTAATCCATGGAGCAGGGATTTTTCAAAAAAAAAAGGATTTAATATAAATCCATTCATATCAGTTCTGCATTTGTTGAATAAAATAAATAAAAATTTAAAAGTCAAAGGACTTACTCAAACGGAGTTTTCTGTTTTTGTTCCAACATTGAATAATTTTAAATCTATAGATGATCAAATAGAAAATATTTACACTTATAGAAAAAAGACTGATAAAAAATCCTATATCAATGATTTTGCCGTAAGATTTTATAATAAAAGAAAACTGGATAAAAAAAAAATAAACGATTTATTTGATTATGGAGATAATATTATGAGATATTTTAGATTAACTAATTATTTTAAAGTTTCCAAAAGCCATTTGTTAGGAGAGTGGAGAATAGATTTAGAACCCACAAAAAAAGAAGAAATAAATCAATTAATTAACGGATTTAGTGGTGAACCTTTAAATTTTGATAATGAGAATAGTTATATCAAATATCTTTCAGACCTAAATTTACCAAAATTACCTTGGGAAAATAAGGAAAATCTAATTAAAATCATAATAAGTTATAAAAAAAATATTTTAGAAATTGTTAAAAAAAATAAATTAGACATTAAAAAATTTTATAAAAATTTTGATAACATAAAATTTACTTTAAATACCCCAAAGGAAAAATTAATATCTATTAAAGAAAAATATATAAATATTTATAAAGAAATTAAAAACTATATAAATTTTGATAAAATGAAATATGATTTAAATAAACTTCAGGATAAAATAGAATTTTTAGATGATTCAAAAAAAGTCAATTCACGTGATTTTAAACCAGAAATGTTTGAAAAATTTTTTGTAGATATATTCACAATTTTAAATGATAGCAAAAAAATTAAGCCAAATTATCCAATGGATGAAGATGGTGAACCATTAAGTCATGCTTCTTCAAGTAAACCAGATTTTGAGTGTTATTATAATAATTTCAATATTGTTGGAGAAGTTACAAAACAACAAGGTGGGAATCAGTGGATGACGGAAACAGTTCCACCACAAAAACATTTATCGGATTTTGAAGATAAAAATAAAGATAAACCAAACTTCCTTTTATTTCTCTCCCCCACAATTCACGAAAGAACATATGCAAATTTTTTTATTGCAACTAAAGGAGGGGCTTATGGAAAACAAAAAATTATACCTTTGTCTACAATTCAATTTTCTTCATTGTTAAAACAATTTATTGTATTTATTAAATCAAATAAAAAATTTAATTCCGATCTACTAGAAAGTTTTTTAGAAGAAATGGTTGATTTAGCCGAAAAATCAGAAACAGCAACACAATGGTCAGCCAATATAAATAAAGCAGTTAAAAATTATAAAATTAATGAAGACTAATCACATTTATCAGGGCAACTGTATTGAAATATTAAATAAATCAATAAAAAAAAATTCAATTGATTTAATTTATGCAGACCCTCCTTACAATCTCTCTGGAAAAAAATTAAATCTTGAAGGTAATCTCACAGGTGGCGCGTTTTTTAAAATGAATGAGGACTGGGATACTTTTGATTATGATGGTTATTTAAAATTTAGCGAAGAATGGATTTCCGAAAGTTACAAAGTATTAAAAGATAATGGTAGTATTTATATATCTTGCACATACCATAACATTGGTGAAGTGATTTTTTTAGCTAAAAAGTTTAATCTTAAATTAAAAAATATTATTACATGGTATAAAACCAACTCAATGCCAAACATTACTAAGAGAACCTATACACATGCAACGGAGTATGTTTGTTGGTTTGTAAAAGGAAGTAAATGGAAATTTAATTACGAAGAAGTAAAAAAATTTAATCCCAACAAAACTAAAAACGGAGAAGATAAGCAAATGAGAGATTTTTTAGATTTTTTCGAATCACCAATTCTTCAAGGCAAAGAAAGAATAAAAGATAATAAAAATAAACGTGCGGCACATCCAACTCAAAAGCCAGAAAAATTATTAGAATTAATTATTCGCGCTTCATCTAATAAAAACGATTTAATACTTGATCCTTTTTTTGGTACCGGTACAACTGGTTATGTAGCGAATAAATTAAAAAGAAAATGGATTGGAATAGAAATAAATTCAAAATATATCAAAATTTCAAAAAAAAGAATGTTGAATGGCAAAAAATAAGGAATTAAATTATTGTAAATTGTACAACGAAGATTGTATTCAATACTTGAAAAAAATTAAATCAAATTCTATTGATTTAATTTTTGCTGACCCACCTTATAACTTATCAGATAAAAAATTTTTAACTGTAAAAAGTGGCAAAGTTGCAAAATGTGATAAGGGCGAATGGGATAAAATAAATGACATTGAAAGTTTTAACATTGATTGGTTAACGCAATGTAAAAGAATTTTGAAAGAAAGTGGAACAATATGGATCTCAGGTACATTACATAATCATCCAAGTATTGGACAATGTTTAAAAAATTTAGGTTTTTGGATTATTAACGACATAATATGGTTTAAACGAAATGCGCCTCCTTTATTGTCTAGAAATAGACTTGTTCCTTCAACTGAATTAATTTGGTTAGCTAGCAGAAATAAAAAATACTATTTTGACTATGATCATGCAAAAATTTTTAATTCTGGAAAACAACTAAGAAATCTTTGGGACATAAATGCCCAAAGACATAAAACTGAGCATCCAACTGAAAAACCTGAAATTTTGTTAGAAAGAATTTTAGAAATTGGTTCTAAAAAAAATTCAATTATCCTAGATCCATTTATGGGATCGGGAACAACTGGAGTTGTTGCAAAAAGGTATGAAAGAAACTTTATTGGAATAGAAATTGATAAAAAATATTTTAAAATTGCAAAAAAAAGAATTGAAATGACAAATGTTGATTTGCAATTAAAGATTCAGTCAGCTTAATTTTATCAGATACAATTAAAAATGGATAAAGGAAGCAAACCACTTGAAATAAATGACTTAAGTGCTTTTGAGTTTGTTAAAGAATGCTTAAAAGGTGATGTAACTTTCGGCATAAATTTTGATAGGATTCAAACAAATTCGGAAACTGGTAAATATATGATTCTTGAATATTTACTTTGTGATGAAAAACAATTTAAAAATAATGTAACTCCTTTTACAAGTCACCCAAATCGATACTTTCATCTGAACAAACAAAAGTTCATAAAACTTTGGGAATTAACAAAAAAACTAAATGCTGATCTATTTTTGATTAATTATTCAAAAAAAAATACTCAATACGAAAATGAAATATTATTAATGAAAGCAATTGATATTCAAGATAAAATTGAAAATCCTGTTTCTACAGAAAATAAAAAAATGAGTAGGGAAGAATTTTCATTCTGGTTAAGGAATGTAAATAAATTAGGTAAAGGTTAGTGGGAGTCAGTCGAGTCTTATAGATGTATCACAAGTGTTGGTTTTAATAACCAGTACTTCATCTAATTGTTTTCCTTATTTTATTTATTTTTTATTTGGGCTATAAATAAATTTTAAAATGAAAAAAAAATTTTTAAATCTATTCAAACAACCAATAACAAACTCATATCTTAGTAATATAAATAAAAAAACTACTAAAAAAGAGTTTTTTTATAACCTTTCAGTTGTTTTTGATAAAAAAAACTATCTTGTATCATTAGCAAATCCAATAAATCCTAAAAAACAGTATACTAATAAATACGCCCATAGAGCATCTCAATCAGTGACGATGAGTCAATCTTTTAAAAAAATTGCATTAAAGTTACAAAAAAAATTTAAACCAAGTTTTAGTCTTGAAGTTGGAAGTAATGATGGAGTTTTTATAAAAAATTTTAGTAAAAAAAAAATAATTGCAGTCGAGCCATGTTCAAATTTAGCAAAAATAACAAATAAATTAGGTTATGTTACTTACGATAAATTTTGGAATAAAGAATTAGCTAATTCTATAATAGGTAAATATTCAAAATTAGATCTAATTTTTTCAGCTAACACCATGTCTCATATACCCAATTTAAAGGAAACATTTGATGCTATTTATATTTCATTAAATGAAGATGGAGTTTTTGTATTTGAAGATCCTTATATAGGATCAGTAATAAAAATGAATTCTTACGATCAATTTTATGATGAACATGTACATTTATTTTCTTTATTATCAATTTCAAATTTATTAGAAAATTCAAAATTAAAAATTTTTGATGTAGAATTGTTGCCTACTCACGGCGGCTCTATAAGATTTTATGTATGTAAGAAATCATCTAAAATAAAAAAAAGTAAAAGGGTCATAGAATTAAAAAAAAGAGAGCTAAAACAAAAATTAAATAAATTAATAACTTATAAAAAATTTGCTACAAGAGTCAAAAAATCAAAACGCGATCTTTTATTGCTGTTAAAAAAAATTAAAAAAAATGGAAAAAGAATAATTAGTTATGGAGCAACTTACAAATCGGCTACAATTTTTAATTATTGTAATATTGGTACTAATTTGATTGAGTATGTAATAGACTCAACAAAAAATAAACAAGGAAAATTTACTCCTGGTAAGCACATACCGATTAAATCACCAAAAAATGGAATAGATAAAAATGTAGACTATGCTTTTTTAGGTGCATGGAATTTTGAAAAAGAAATAAAAAAAAAAGAGATTAATTTTTTAAAGAACGGTGGTAAATTTATAACCCATATCCCTTCAGTAAAAATAATTAGCTTATAAAAATGAAGAACATATTATTAAATAAATGGATCCAAAAACAAAAAAAAATTAATAAAATGCAAGTAACAAAAGTAAATTTTAATAAAATGGAAAAATGGTTTTTTAGTCAATCAGAAATTTATAACAGAAACAAAAATTTTTTTTCTATAATTCCTTACAAGTTTAAAAAAAATAATAAAACTTTTTTTTACCAACCTTTAATTATTCAAAAAGAAGTTGGAATATTAGGTATATTAAAAAAAAAAATTAATTTTATCGATCATTATTTACTTCAAGCAAAAGTTGAACCAGGCAACATAAACAATATACAATTGTCTCCTACTGTACAGGCAACCAAAAGCAATTTTTTACGTAAGCATGGTGGAAAAAAAACTAGATATTTAGATTATTTTATAAAAAAAAAATCTAATACAGATATTCTAACTAACCTTAAATTATCCGAGCAAGGCACCAGATATTATCAAAAGTTTAACAAAAATATCTTAATAGATATAAAAAATAAAAAAATAAAAAAATTTTTTAATTTTGTATGGGTTACAAAAAAAAATTTAATAACTTTAGTTAATAAAAAAAACCTTTTAAATATGGATACAATTTCTGTACTTTCCAGTTCTCTTATGCCTAATTTAGTTGATTATCCTAAAAATAAGTTAAGTAAAATTATTTTAAAATTAGGTCAATTTAAAAAAAAATCAAAGTTAACTAAAAAAAAAACCTATTTTAATAAATTGAAAAATTGGAAAATTTCTAAAGATAAAATTTATGATATTAATAAAGATTTTTTTTCAATAATAGCTTTAAAAGTTAATACAAATTCTAGAGAGGTAAGGAAATGGTATCAACCCATTATTAGTGATCATAGTGCTTCAATCAATGGATTTTTGTTAAAAAAAATTAATAATACACCTCATTATCTTTTGCAAATTATTCAAGAACCTGGTTTTAATTTACCAAAATTTACTTCAACTATTTGTATAAAAAACTATAATTTTAATAAGAAAGATAAAAATTATTATATTAATTTTTTTAAAAAAAATTCTTTTTTATTGAATGTTGTAAATTCTGATGAGGGAGGTAGATTTTTTAAAAATGAAACTAGAAATATCATTTCTAAAGTAGATATTAAAAAAAAAATTATAATTAAAAGTAATTACATTTGGGCTTCTTATAATCAAATTATTAACTTGATTAGTAAAAATTTACTTTCCATAGAAGCTAGAAATTTGTTTGCTAGTTTTAATATTGATAAAATCAAATAATATATATAGTTTAATTTAATGATAAAAGTTTGGGACTATTTAAAAGAGTATAAAGAGTTAAGAACTGAAATTTTAGATGCTGTTGATCAAGTTTTTAAAAATGGTGTTCTTATTTTTGGACCTAAATTGGAAGAGTTTGAAAATAAATTTTCTAAATATAATGACTGTAAATATGGCATTGGTGTAGGTAATTGTACTGATGCAATTACAATAGCCTTGAAGGCATGCGGCGTTGGTCGTGGAGATGAGGTAATTACAACCTCTAATACAGCAGTTCCAACTGTCACAGCCATAGTTAATACTGGAGCAACAGTAAAATTTGTAGATATTGATAAATATTCTTTGATGGATGTTACAAAATTATCAGGTGCAATTTCACAAAAAACTAAAGCAATAGTTCCAGTACATTTATTTGGTCAAATGTGTGACATGAAAGCTATTATGAAAATTGCAGAAGAAAAAAATTTAAAAGTAATTGAAGATTGTGCACAATCTCATGGTGCCACATATAATGGCAAGAAAGCAGGATCTATTGGTAATATTGGATGTTATTCTTTTTATCCTACCAAAATATTCGGAGCGTATGGAGATGGAGGATTTATCACAACAAACAATGAACAATTATTTGATAAAATGAGAAGAATAAGATTTTTAGGAATGGAAAAGAAAAAAATGTCATCAGGGCACTGGAATGGCAAATATTATGCAGTTGAACATGGTATGAATTCTAGATTAGATGAAGTTCATGCAGCAATTTTGCTAAAAAAACTTCCTTATTTAGATAAGTGGATTGCAAGAAGAAGAGAAATTGCCAATAGGTATAATGAAGAATTAAAAGATTTAGATTTAGAATTACCATTAGAGCACCCTAATAATAAACATGCATACTATATTTATGTTGTGGGTCACAAAAATAGAGATAAAATTATGAGTGATCTTGCAAAACAAGATATACACCTAAACATAAGCTATCCATGGCCAATACACATAATGGATGCTTATAAACATTTTGTATGTTCAGATACATGCCTTAAAAAAACAGAAGTTGTATGTTCATATACATGCCTTAAAAAAACAGAAGAACAGGCAAAAAAAATATTTTCCTTACCCATGTATCCAACTTTAGAAGATGCAGAACAAGAAACAGTTATCAAAGAATTAAAAAAGTTAATCTAATATTATTTAATTTTAATGACAACTTTTTTGTTAACTTATTGACCACACATTTAGTTCTGATTATTAAAACCAATACTTCATTTAAATTTCAATGTTGTTAGTTTCTTCACCCTTCATATATTTTTCAAACATCAAAAAATAAGCTTTTTCCAAATTTTTTGTAAATAATTTAATATCATATAAAGATGATTTTGATTTATTTTCTAAAATTTTATTTTTTAAATTACTTAAATAATTTTTATCGTTAGCAATTTTATTAGCGAGTTTTTCATACTCTTCATAAGAGGTGGTAATTAATTCCGGTAACATCATTGTATTTAGAAAACTTGCTGACACTCTGCTTGTAAAAGACTCTCCCATACAAGTTAAAACAGGTAAGCCTATTCTTAGTACATCACTGCATGTTGAATGAGCCGTATAGGGAAAAGTATCTAAAAATAAATCTGCATTTTTTATTCTGCTCAAATGTTCATCTAATGGCAAACGTTTAGCAAATATGATCCTTTTTTCATCTAATCCTTTTTTTGAAGCTTCTAATTTAAGATTTTTAGATGAATATTTATTAAATTCCCTTAACCAAAGTACACTATTTGAATTTTTTTTTAAAAGATTAATCCATATATTGAATATAGAAGGTGTTATTTTTTGGTGTGAATTAAAACAACAAAAAATAAATTTTTCTTCAGGTAAATTCAATTCTTTTCTATAAAATTTTTTTTCAGAAATTTTTTTAATGCCTTCAATCGGATGATAAGAATTTGGCATATATACAATTTTTTCTGAATAAAATTTTTGATTATTTTTAGGTATTACTGTTTTATCAGCAATTATATAATCAATTGATTTAGAACCACTTGTACCTGGATATCCTAAAAAATTTAATTGAATAGGTGCACACCTTTGAGTAAAAATTCCAAATCTACTTTCAGTACCTGTATGGGTAGTAAGATCAACAGCAATATCAATGTTTAATTCTAAGGAAAGGTCGGCTACTTTTGAGTCCGTCATAGATTTTATATTAATAAATTTATCAAATGTATTAACAATTTTTTTATGTATTAAGTCTTTTTCGTCTAAATTTTCTCCAAAATAAAAACCGTATATTTCAAATTTTGATTTATCATGAGACTCAAGCATACCAACAATAGTATTTCCAACAGCATGATCTCTAAAGTCTGCAGAAAAATAAGCTATTCGAATTTTTTTTTTATTTTTTATTAAATTATTTAACTTTCTATCGTTTGATTTAAATTGTTTAACCCAAATTTCTGATGCTTTTTTTTGTAAATGTGGAGAGTCAAATATAGTTAGTGCTGTAAAAGGAATAGATACTTTTTTTTCGTTTTCTAAATTTAATTTTATTGTTTCAATATCTTTTTGAAAATCTTCCCAGTTACAACCCTTAGATTTTGTATGAACTATATATCCTAGTAAAAGAGGATGTTCTGGATTTATTATGTAAGCATTTTTATAATTATCCAAAGCTTCTTCTAATCTATCTAATTGTGACAAAATATGTGCTTTAAAAATATATCCATTAATAGAATTGGGTTTAATTTCTATGGCTTTATCATAACTTAATAATGCATCTTCGTATTTATTTAGTCTTGATAATGCATTGCCTTTATTATTATGTGCATCAAAAAAATCAGGTTTAATTTCAATTGCTTTATTAAAGTGCGTTATTGCTTCATCATATTTTTTTAAATTCAAAAAAGCATTTCCTAAATTATTATATGCAAAAAAATATTTGGGATTTAACTCTAAAGCTTTTTTCCATTTATCGATAGATTCATCATACTCTTTAAGTTGAAATAAAATAATTGCAAAAATATTAAAAAATTCAGAATTATTATTATTTTTATCATTTATCTCAATACACTTATTTTTTGCTTCAATGAAGTTTCCTTTTTTAATTAAATCAAAAATAATATTAATATCTGAATTCATAAAATTATAGCTTAACTCCAGCTCCTTTTAAAAAAATAGCTTCAGAATCTAGTGGCCATCTTGGTTTTGCAGGATGATCAAAACTATCATATTTTTTTATTTTAAATTTTTCTAATCCAACCATTGCTATCATTGCAGCGTTATCTCCACATAGATCTAAAGGCGGAAAAATTGGATCAAAATTTTCTTTTAAACTTAAGTCAGTTAAAATTTTTCTTATTTTTTTGTTAGCAGCCACTCCTCCCGCGACAACAAAAGTATTATTTTTATTTTTATTTTTATTTAATTTTCTAAATTCATTAAAAGCAACTTTTGTTTTTTTATATAATATTTCCTCTATGGTTTTTTGAAAAGAAGCTGCAAGATCATATTTATCTTGATCAGTTTTAATTTTTTTTGAAATTTTTAATACAGCAGTTTTTAAACCTGCAAAGGACAAGTTGCATCCACCTTTATTTATTATTGGTTTTGGTAATTGAAACTTTTCAGGGTCTCCTTTTTCTGCAAATTTTTCTAATAAAGGTCCACCAGGAAATTCAATTCCTATTAATTTTGCAGTTTTATCAAATGCCTCTCCAAGGGCATCATCAATCGTAGTTCCTAATCTTTTATATTTTCCTAATCCCTGAACACTTAAATATTGTGAATGTCCTCCAGAAATTAATAGAAGTAAGTACGGGTAATTTAATTTGGTTACAAGTTTTGGACTTAATGCATGTCCTTCTAGATGGTTGACTGCTACAAAAGGTTTATTTAAAAATGATGCAATTGATTTTCCAAAATTAAGACCAACAGACAAACATACAATTAATCCTGGACCTGCAGTTGCAGCAATAGCATCAACATCTTCTAATTTTTTTCCACTTTCTTTGATTGCTTTTTTTGCAATAAGATCAATTTTTTCAATATGAGATCTGGCTGCTAGCTCAGGAACAACCCCTCCAAATTCTTTATGGATATCAACTTGACTAGATACAATATTGGATAAAATAGACGGCACCCCATTACTATTTTCTTGTATTAATGCTACGGCTGTTTCATCACAGCTGGATTCTATTCCCAAAATAATAGTTTTTTTTTTCATTAATTTTGTTTTTATTGATAATACAATCTCAATATAAAAATTGATTATAAAATAATTAAATGAAAAGCAAAAAAATTATTATTGGATCTAGAGGTAGCAAATTAGCTTTAATTTATGCTGAAATTGCAAAAAATAAAATTTTTGAAGTTAAATCTAATTTTAAAATAGATGATATTCATATTAAAAAAATAACGACAAAAGGCGACGAGGTTCAAAATATTAGGTTATCCGATATTGGTGGCAAAGGGCTTTTTGCAAAAAAAATAGAAGAAGAGTTATTACAAAAAAAAATTGATATTGCTGTGCACGCTCTAAAGGACATGCCGTCTAATGAAACAGAAGGTCTTATTACAAATTGTTTTTTAGAAAGGAATGATCCAAGAGAAATCTTAATAAGCAGAGAAAATTTTTTTTTAAAAGATCTAGCTAAAAATTCAATTATTGGAACTTCATCTTTTAGAAGAGAATTTCAATTAAAAAAAAAGAGAAATGATCTTAATTATAAATTGATAAGAGGAAATGTTGATACAAGAATAAAAAAACTAAATGATAAATTATACGATGCTATCATATTGTCATATGCAGGAATTAAATCTCTAGGATTAGATAAAAATATTTCTCAAATTTTTTCAACTTCTGAAGTTATTCCTAGTGCTGGCCAAGGTGTTATAGCACTGCAATGTCGAAAAGAAGATAAAGAGATAATTAATTTATTAAAAAAAATAAATCATCAACCAACATATCATTGCGTTCAAGCTGAAAGAAATGTCCTTAAAGCTTTAGATGGTGATTGTGAAACCGCCGTTGGAGCATTTGCAAAAATTGATAAAGATAAAATTAATATTGAAGCAGAATTATTTTCTTTAGATGGTGAAGAAAGATTTTATCATAAGTCTTCAAAAGAGCTAAATTTTGCAAGTCAGCTTGGTAAAGAAGTTGGTGAAATATTAAAAAAACAGTCTAAAAATTCTTATAAAAAATAATTATGCATATTTTATTAACAAGACCCTTGGAAAATAGTCATGATTTAATATTAAGATTTAAATCTTTAGGACATAAAGTTTCACATGTTCCTTTAATTAGTATTGAAAAAGTAAATTATGAAAAATTAGATTGTTCATTTTTTAAAGGAATAATATTTACTAGTGCTAACGCAATTAAAAATTTAGATGTAAAAAATATTGATAAAAACATTGATTGTTTTTGTGTGGGTAACGTAACAGAAGCAGTAGCTAAAAGTGTCGGTTTTCAAAATATTTATTCTGCTAGCGGTAATGTTAATAATTTAAAGGAAATAATTTTGCAAAATTTTGATTCTTCAAAAGGAAAATTACTTTATGTAAGTGGGGAATTAATTTCAAATGATTTAGATCAACAGTTAATTTCTGAAGGATATAATGTTAAGAGGGTAATTAATTATAGAGCCATTCATATTGAAAAATTTAATTCAGAACTTATTGAAGAATTAAAAAAAAAAATGCCAGATATTATTTATGTATATTCACAAAATAGTGGCCTTAGTTTATTGAAATTAATCAAAAATTATAGTTTACAAAATTTGTGTATGGACACTAATGTAATGTGTATGGGTGAAAAAACATCCAGTATTTTGAACGAAATTAAGTGGAAAAAAATATTTCTTTTTAATTCTGGAGAAGAAGAATTTTTGCTATATAAAATTTAGTTATGGAAATATTTTATAATTTTAAAGTTCTTTTTTTGTCAGTATGGAACAAGGGTATTCTTGGGGTCGACATATTTCAAATTTTAATTGGAATTGGAATTTTTCTTATTTTTTTAATTTTTAGAGGAATCATAAGCAAAGTAATAATAAAAAAATTAGATAATATTGCCAAAAGAACTAGTAATAAACTTGACGATACTTTTGTACAAGCAATGGAAGGACCTGCAAGATTCTTACCAATAGTTATAGGTTTTTTTATTGCAAGTTATTACATGACTTTCTCCGAAGAAAGCAGAGCTGTTGTAGATACAATTAATAGAACATTAATAACCATTTTGATTTTTTGGGTGATACATCAGATAATAGAACCTATTTCTTACATTTTAAGTGGATTAGATAAAGTTTTAACTCGAGAATTAATTGGTTGGATTATTAAATCTTTAAAAATTTTAATTTTTATTTTAGGTTTAGCTGCAGTACTTGAACTTTGGGGAATAAAAATAGGACCAATTATTGCAGGATTAGGTTTGTTTGGTGTTGCTGTTGCATTAGGAGCACAAGATTTGTTTAAAAATTTAATTTCTGGAATATTAGTTTTAGTTGAAAAAAGATTTAAAATTGGAGACTGGATACTTGTTGAAGGTATAATTGAAGGAATTGTAGAAAAAATAGGTTTCAGATCTACTGTGATACGAAAATTTGACAAATCAATTGCAATTATACCAAATTTTCAATTTGCTGAAAATGCAGTAATAAATATTAGTCAAACAACCAATTGGATTATTAGTTGGACAATTAATTTGCAATACGATTCAACAGTTGATCAACTTAAAACAATAAGAAATGAAATTGAAGATTACATAAAAAAAAATGAAGATTACAAACCCGAACTTGGATATGCAGTTAGGGTAGATCAATTTTCTGAAAGTTCTATTGATATGTACATTCGTTGTTTTACTAAAACGGATGACTGGGATGAATGGTTAGCTGTAAAGGAAAGACTTGCAATTCAAATTAAACAAATTGTAGAAAAAAATAAAGCATCATTTGCTTTCCCTAGCCAGTCTATTTATGTTGAGAAGAAATGATTGCTATTTTTTATTTAGCTCTACAAATTCTAAAACTTTATTCTTACGTAGTGATAGCAAATGTTATTATAAGCTGGTTGATAGCTTTTAATGTTTTAAATACTTCAAATAGGTTTGTGTATTCAATTTTAGATTTTACTTATAGATTAACAGAACCATTTTTGAGCAAAATTAGAAGATTTCTCCCTACTCTTGGTGCTTTTGATATTTCACCAATAATACTTCTTTTGTTGATCTGGTTTATAGAAATGTGTATGAAGCTTTACATAGCACCTTTAATTTTTTAAGAGCCCTGTATGATTTTAATAGATGGAAAAAAAGAAGCAGCAAAATTAAGAGAAGAACTAAAACAAGAAGTTTTAGGTTTAAAAGATATGTTTAAAAAAGTCCCAGGTCTTACAGTTATTTTAATTGGAGATATGGCGCCGAGCCAAATTTATGTTCGTAATAAAGAAAGATCTGCAAAAGAAGTAGGTTTAAAATCTGAGGTTATTAAATATCCAGAAAGTATAGAAGAAAAAATAGTTTTAGAAAAAATTTTGGAGCTAAATAAAGATGATACAGTATCTGGAATTTTGGTTCAATTGCCTTTACCAAAACATATTGATAAACAAAAAGTAATTGAGGCAATTTTACCTAGTAAGGATGTGGATGGACTTCATCCGATGAATGTAGGAAACCTTTCTTCAGGGTATCAGGGCTCTATTCCTTGTACTCCTCTTGGATGCTATTTATTAATAAAAAATATAGAACCTAATTTAACTGGAAAAAAAGCAGTTATGATTGGAAGATCAAATTTAAATGGAAAAGCGATGGCGCAACTTCTATTACAAGAAGACTGTACTGTAACAATTACACATTCAAAAACAAAAAATTTAAAAGCTGAATGTTTGGCCGCAGATATTATAGTTGCTGCAGTTGGAATTACTGAACTTGTAAAAGGTGACTGGGTTAAAAAGGATGCAATAGTAATTGATGTTGGAATTAACAAAACTGATAAAGGAATTGTTGGTGATGTTGCATTTGATGAAGTTTCAAAAGTTGCAAAAGCCTTAACACCTGTTCCAGGTGGTGTTGGTCCTATGACTATTGCTTGTTTATTAAAAAATACTATTGAATGTTTTAAAAGATCTCAAAAAAATTAATATGCCAAATTCAATTAGGTGGATTATATTTGTTACTGGATGGATGACATTTAGAGCAGTCGGTTCTAGTTTATTTTTATTTTGGAACATAACTGGAAATGAAAGAGGAGCACCACCGGAATGGATTTTGGCATTAATTGGAGATTTTATAATTGGTACAACAGCATTTTTTTTAGTTTATGGTATATTAAAAAAACCCTCTTATTTAATTTGGGGATTATTACTTTCTTGGAATATTTTAGGACTTATAGATTTACTTGGTGCTATAAGAACCAGTTTATTAGTACCTTTCGGACCAATACCAGAAGTGGGCTTAACAAGCATAGGTGTGAGATCTATTTTGTTTTTAAATACTTTTTTACAAATATCTTGCATATACTTACTATTTAAGGATAGCGTTAGAAACTATTTTAAAAATTAGATATAAATTTTACTGAATTTATTTTTTTAAATTTTTTTTATGAAAATTAATAAATCTTTCAACGTTAGATTTATTGAATGTTTTATTCTCTTCAAAAGAAACCTTTTTCATTGAATAAGCATTACTTCTAGTCTGTCTAGATACAATTGTAATATTACCTTTGTATAGTTTGAGCTTAACAGATCCGTTCACTTTACTTCTCTTTAGATCAACAATTTTTTGAAGCTTAAATCTTGCTTTTGAATACCAATAACCATTGTAAATGAGCTCTGCATATTTTGGCATTATTTCATCTTTTTTGTGCATGGTACCTTTGTCTAATGTTACTGATTCAATTGCTCTATGAGCATTAATTAATAAAGTTCCTCCTGGTGTTTCATAAACACCTCTTGATTTTATTCCAATAAATCTATTTTCAACTAGATCAACTCTTCCAATTCCATTTTTACCGGCAATAAAATTTAATTTATCTAAAAGCTTTGATGGGGATAGTTTTTTACCATTTATACTTATTGGGTCACCATTTTTAAATCCTATAGTTACAAAAGAAGGCTTGTTAGGTGCCTTTTCAGGAGAAGTTGTTCTTTGAAAAATAAATTCGGGTGCGGAATTTTTTGGATTTTCTAAAACTTTTCCCTCAGTTGATGTATGAAATAAATTATCATCCACTGAAAATGGTGGAGCGCCTTTTTTATCTTTTGGAATTGATATTCCATGTTTTTTTGCATAATTAATTAAATTAGTTCTAGATTTAAGTTTCCAGATTCTCCAAGGAGCTATTATTTTTATTTTTGGTCCAAAATAATGATAACCAAGTTCAAATCTTACTTGGTCATTTCCTTTGCCCGTTGATCCATGAGAAACAGCATAAGCTTTAAATTTTTTAGCAACTCTAATTTGATCCTTTGCAATTAACGGTCTTGCAATTGATGTACCTAATAAATAAACACCTTCATAAATGGCATGTCCTCTTATCATTGGATAAATGTAATCTTTAACAAAAGTATCTTTTAAATCTTTTATTATTATTTTTTTAACACCAAGCTTTTTTGCATTTTTAATTACTTTTTTTCGATCAATTTTCTGACCAATATCTGCAGTGTAAGCAATTATTTCAGCTCTATAATTTTCTTGTAACCATTTTAAGATGATAGAAGTGTCCAGCCCACCCGAATAGGCAAGTACAATTTTTTTTTTAGATTTCATTTACTTAACTACAGCTTTTCTTTGCCTCATTGTAAGCTTTTGTGAATCCTAATAGAGAATAATGATCAATAGTTTGTGAACCAGATTTATTGTAGCCAGAAATCATAATTCTTGAACCTTTTTTCATAGTTCTTATCATTTTTTTTTCAACTTTATTATCCGCTATCCAGGCGAAACTTTGTTGAGATATATCAAAATTATATTTATGTTTGCCTGACTTTGCAGTTATCGAATTTTGTTGATTAAATTCGTAGCCTGGTGTTGTGCTGATTTCATTTGTTATTTTTTCATTTGGTCTAAAAGAAACGAAAAGTCTTGCATCTCTTTTATTTTTTTTAGGAGCTTGTAAAACTGGTTTAGATTGAGCAAAACAAGTTATCCCTGAATCTTCAACTAAGACCATAGCTTCCCAATCTTTAAATTTACCAATTTTTTTTACTTCTTCCGCTGAAACTGAAAAACAAAAAAATAAGATTAATAAATTTAATATAATTTTTTTAATTAAGGACATGGATTTGGATATTTTTTTTGAATTTCATTAATTTGTTTAATAACTTCATCATTTAGATTTAAATTTACACTTTCTATATCAGTTTTCAACTGCTCCATTGTCGTAGCACCAATAATCACACTAGTCATAAAAGGTTGTAATTCACAAAACTTTAAAGACATTTGAGCCAAATCTAGATTATTTTTTTTTGCAACCTCATAATAAGCATCTACAGCTACATTTGTATTTGGTTTATTATATCTTGTCCAAAAATTAGGGTCTAAAGCTACTCTAGAATTTTTAGGCATTTGGTTGTTACGATATTTACCTGACAAATAGCCACTTGCTAAAGGAGAATATGCTAGCAATCCGATTTGTTCTCTTATTGAAACTTCTGCCAACCCAACTTCATAGGTTCTATTTAATAAACTATAAGGATTTTGAACTGACATCATTCTTGGAAGATTTTTTTCTTTAGAAATTTCTAAAAATTTTGATGTTCCCCAAGGTGTCTCATTCGATAATCCTATATTTCTTATTTTTCCTTCATCTATAAATTTTTTCAAATTCTCTAATACATCTTCGAACTTGTTCCATTCACTATTATCTTTATGTTCATAACCCAATCTACCGAACATATTAGTATTTCTTTCTGGCCAATGTAGTTGATACAAGTCAATATAATCTGTCTGCAATCTTTTTAAACTTCCATTCAATGCTTCTGTAAGATTTTTTTTGTCAAATTGATTTCCACCACCTCTTAAGTATGGACGTGAAGGTCCAGCCACTTTTGTGGCAAGAATAACCTTGTCTCTTTTATTTGTTTTTTTAAACCAATTTCCAATTATTATTTCTGTATGTCCAAAAGTTTTTTCTTTCGGGGGAACGGAATAAAGTTCTGCAGTATCCCAAAAATTAACGCCTTGATCTAATGCATAGTTCATTTGTTCAAAACCTTCATCTTGAGTATTTTGTTCCCCCCAGGTCATTGTTCCAAGGCAAATAGTGCTTACTTTTAAGTCTGTATTTCCTAATTTTCTGTAATTCATTAATTTTTTGTTACTTTAATATTGACTTCTTGAAAATTTTTAAAAAAATAACTATATATAAATTATGGATTTTAACAGACAAAATATTTTTCAAGCAACAGCTGCCAAAAAGACAGTTGTTTGGGACGCAGGTCTTAGGTCGTATATGCTTAAAGTTTATAATTATATGGCGACAGGAGTTCTTTTAACGGGAATAATTGCACTTTTATCATTTAAAACATCTGTTGTTACAGATCCAAGTGGAGCAATTACTGGTTTTACTAGTTTTGGTAATGCTCTATTTTTTTCTGGACTAAAATGGGTGGTCATGCTCGCGCCCCTAGGTGTTGTTTTTTACATGAGTTTTGGAATTAACAAAATGAGTTCAGCAAAAGCTCAAACAGTTTTTTGGATTTTTGCAGCTTTAATGGGCCTTTCTTTGTCTTGGATATTATTAGTCTACACAGGCGTAAGTGTAGCAAGAGTGTTTTTTATTACTTCCGCAACTTTTGGAGCTATGAGTATTTATGGATACACAACCAAGAGAGATCTAACAAAATTAGGATCTTTTTTAATGATGGGTTTAATAGGTATAATTATTGCATCTTTAGTAAATATATTTTTGAAATCAGGAATGATGTATTTTATTATTTCAATACTTGGAGTTTTAATTTTTGTTGGCTTAACTGCATATGATACACAGAAAATAAAAAATATGTATGCAGCTTCTGATAGTGGTGAGCTAATGGGCAAAAAAGCAGTTATGGGAGCATTAACTCTTTACTTAGACTTTATAAATTTATTTATAATGTTACTAAGATTATTTGGCCAAAGAAGATAATAACTACTTTTGTAGTTTTTTCCAATTTGTATTTTTTAAAAGGTTTTCTAAATTATTTGAGTTTTTAAGAACCTTACTTTTTGAGTCAGTTATCATGTATTTTAAATTTTGACTAATGGGTTTAAAATTTTTACATATTTTGTAAATTGCATTTTCCGCTGCATTTTTAAAAACGTTAAATTCAACTTGCTTACTTGAAATCGTAAGGCCATAGTCTTTCCAAGAACCTTCAGAAACCATTTTAGCATACAAATCTAAAATAATTTTTAATTCATCTTTTTCAAAAAAATATTTATAATTTTGATCTTTGTTTAAATTATTTACTACGAGTTTTAAATTTCTATTCATTCAATTTGTATTTATTTATCAATCCTATTTGGAATGCTGTAAATATAAAAGTAATTGGTAACATTCCCCAAACTTTAAAATTAACCCAAAATTCTTCAGATTGTGTTCTCCAAACTATTTCAT
>CACIWJ010000006.1 GCA_902590365.1 uncultured Pelagibacteraceae bacterium
TAAAAATTGTTTTAAAAAAAATAAATTCTAAGAGAAAAAAAGTTTTTTTACCAAAACAAATCCACAGTAATAAATTTTATTTAATTTCTAAAAAAATAAGTAATAAAAGAATTAAATGTGACGCTATAATAACTGACCAAAGGAAAATTCCAATTGGGATATTGACAGCTGATTGTGCTCCAATAATAATTTTTGACCCAAAAAGAATGGTTGTTTCGATGGTTCATGCTGGATGGAAAGGGGCATTTAAAGAAATTATTAAAAAAGTAATTACCTTTTTTAAAAAAAAAGGAAGCAATGTTAAAGATCTAATAGTTGTTATTGGTCCATGTATTTCTGTAAAAAATTATGAAATCAAGAAAGATTTTCTGAGAAAATTTTTAAAAAAAGATAAAAAAAATAAAATATATTTTAAATTTTCTCATAATAAAATATTTTTTGACTTAATAAAATATATTTCTTTTCAAATTAAAAGTTTTGGTATTAATAAGCTTGAAATAATCAATAAAGACACTTTTTCTAGAAAAAATAGTTATTTTAGTGCAAGAAGATCTTTGGTAAAAAAAGAAAATGATTATGGTAGAAATATTTCGTTAATTATGATTAATTAGGATATCTCAATGAAATTATTAGCAGGAAATAGTAATAAAAATCTTAGTCAAAAAATATCTAGGTTTCTTAAAACCAGGTTAGTAAACTCTAAAATTAAAAAATTCGCTGATGGTGAAATTTACGTAGAAATTAATGAAAATATTAGGGGAAATAATATTTTTATAATTCAATCTATATCGTCACCTGCAAATGATAATCTTTTGGAAATGTTGATTTGCATAGATGCTTTAAAAAGATCTTCTGCTAAAAATATTACAGCAGTAATTCCTTATTTTGGTTATGCAAGGCAAGACAGAAAAGTTGTTCCAAGAACTTCTATTTCTGCTAAACTTGTTTCAAACCTTATAACAAAAGCTGGTGCCGATAGAGTTGTCACGGTTGATTTGCATGCAGGACAAATACAAGGATTTTTTGATATTCCCGTAGACAACCTTTTTACAACTCCAATTTTTTATAGACATATTAAAAAAAGACTTAAATTAAATAATTTAGTTTGTGTTTCGCCTGATGCAGGAGGTATTAATAGAACAAGAGGGTTGAGTAAAATTCTAGATGTAGGTCTAGCTATTGTAGATAAAAGAAGACCAGCACCAGGAAAATCAGAAGTTATGAATATAATTGGTAATGTTAAAAATAAAGTTTGTATAATTGTAGACGACATAATTGACTCTGGAGGAACAATAGTTAATGCAGCAAAAATGCTCAAAAGCAAAGGAGCAAAAGAAATCCACGTATATATCACTCACGGAGTTCTAAGTGGTGATGCAGTTAAAAGAATTAAAAACTCACCAATAAAAAATTTAGTTATTACCGACACAATAGATAATTCTAAAAAAATCAACGGTGCTAAAAATATTGAAATATTAAGTATTTCTAATTTATTAGGAGAGGCGTTAAAAAGAATTTCTAATTCAACATCTGTATCAGATTTATTCAAATAATTTACTTGTTTTATTAAATAACTTGGGTTAAATACCCTAATTTTTATGAATTCAATTGAAGCAAACATTAGAAGTACAAAAACAAAGGGTGAATTAAATTCTTTAAGATCTAAAGGTATAGTGCCAGGTATTGTTTATGGTGGAAAAGAAGAAAATCAAAATGTTTCTTTTTCAAAAAAAAATTTAAAAACTCTCCTAGAAAAAGAAAATTTTTTATCTAATATAATTAATCTTAAGATTGATGGAAAAGATCAAAATGTACTACCAAGAGAAATTATTTTTGATGTATTGTCTGATGAGCCAATTCATGTAGACTTTTTAAGAATTGTAAAGGGTGGAAACGTAACTTTAGAAATACCTGTTAAATTTATCAATAGTGAAAATTCACCAGGATTAAAAAGAGGTGGAGTTCTAAACATCGTTAGAAGAAAAGTGGAACTGAAATGTCCAACGGATAATATTCCAACAGAATTAATAGTTAATTTAGATGGCGTTGATATTGGTCAAAGTTTTAAAATTTCTTCAATTAAACTTCCAGAAAATGTTCATCCAACAATTCAAGGAAGAGATTTCGTCGTTGCAACTCTTGCTGCTCCAACAATAATTAAAGAGCCAGAAAAACCAGCCGAAACTGAAGAAGGTGCTGAAGGTGCTGTAGAAGGAGCTACTCCACCAGCTGAAGGTACAACTGAAGGAGAAGCTAAAACTGCATCTCCTGAAGGAGAAAAAGGAGATAAAAAAGAAGAAGCCAAAAAAGGCAAAGGTGAAGAAAAAAAATCTCCAACTGAAAAAAAATAAATCTCTTAATTGAAAATATTGTTTTAAATTAAAAAATTATGCTTTTATTTGTAGGTCTAGGCAATCCAACACCCAACTCTGAAAACAATAGACATAATATTGGATTTAAAATTATTGACGCAATTAACCAAAAGTTCGGGCTTTCAAAACAAAAACCTAAATTCAAAGGTCTTTTAACTACTGGAACAATTAGTGGAAAAAAAGTTTATGCAATTAAGCCATTAACGTTCATGAACAATTCTGGGATTTGCATTAGAGAACTTATTGAATATTTTAAAATCGACGCAGACAATGTAATAGTTTTTCATGATGATTTAGATATTGATTTTGGAAAAATTAAAACAAAATTTGGAGGATCTAGCGCTGGTCATAACGGAATAGAGTCAATAGATAAATTTATTGGAAAAGATTATTCAAGAGTAAGAATTGGCATTGGTCATCCAAAAAATAAAGTAGAAGTAGCTGATCATGTGCTGAACGATTTTAATGATGAAGAGAAAATAGAACTTGATACTATAACAAAAAGTATTACTGAATCTCTGCCAATTTTATTAGATAAAAAATTAGATCTTTTTTCAAGCACAGTAAATAATAAATAAATGGGATTTAAGTGTGGAATAGTTGGCTTGCCAAACGTTGGTAAATCTACATTGTTCAATGCATTAACAAACTCAAGTAAGGCACAAGCAGAAAATTTTCCATTTTGTACAATTGATCCGAACATTGGCATCGTTCCAGTTCCTGATAAAAGATTAGATGAATTGACAAAAATTTCTTCATCTAAAAAAAAAATAAATACTTCAATATCATTTGTGGATATTGCTGGATTGGTTAAAGGAGCTTCTAAAGGCGAGGGCTTAGGAAATAAATTTTTATCACACATAAGAGAAGTAGATGCAATAATACATATGATTAGATGTTTTGATTCTGATGATATTCAAAATGTTAACCCTACTGTAGACCCAATTAGAGATTTAGAAATTATAGAAACTGAAATGATGTTAGCAGATCTTGAGTCTATTCAAAAAAGATTAGATAAGAAAAACAAAAAAAACCTGGATGAAGAGCAATTGAATATTTTAGAAATTGCATCAGATTGTTTAAATAATAATAAAAATATATCAGTGCTCTTAGAAAAATTTGACCAAAAAATTTTAAATCAAACAGGGTTATTGTCAATTAAACCCAAAATATTTGTATGTAATGTTGACGAAAAGAGTATTAAAAATGGTAATAAATATACAGATTTATTTATTAAGAAATTTGGAAAAAATAATACATTAACAATTTCAGCAGATATAGAAAATCAAATTAATCTATTAGGACAAGAAGAGAAAAAAAACTACATGAATATGATTGGAATAAATGAAACTGGTTTAAATATTCTTATTAGAAAAGGTTATAACATTCTAGAGCTAGAAACTTATTTTACATCAGGTCCAGAAGAATCAAGAGCTTGGACAATTAAAAAAAACTGTACCGCTCCTAAAGCGGCAGGAGAAATACATACAGATTTCGAAAAAGGCTTTATCAAAGCCGAGGCAATATCTTACGATGACTTTATTAAATACGAAGGTTGGTTAAACTCAAAAAATAATGGAAAAATGAGATTAGAAGGAAAAGATTATATTGTTAAAGATGGTGATATTTTAAACTTTAGATTCAACACGTGACCAAATTTTTTTCATACTAAAATAAACAAGTATAGTTAAAATTATTAAATAAATAATAGCTCTAAATCCCATTTTATGTCTTGCTTCTAAATGAGGTTCCGCAGCCCAAGCTAAAAAAGTTGTTACGTCATTAGCCATTTGTTCTGGTGTTGCCGAAGTACCATCACCATATTCAATTAATCCTTCAGATAGTGGGTTTGACATTTTTATTTTATTTCCAGCCATATATTTATTATAATAAACACCATCATCTAAGGATAATCCTGAAGGTGGATCTTCATAACCTAGTAATAGCGAATAAATGTAATCTGCCCCACCCTTTCTAGCTTTAACTAAAACAGACATATCTGGTGGATAGGCTCCTCCATTTGCTGCAATAGCAGCTTTTTCATTTGGATAAGGTGAAACAAAATTATCTGCTGGTCTAGCAGGTCTTGTAAACATTTCGCCATCATCATTTGGACCATCAGTTACTTCAAATTGTGAAGCAATTGCTTTAACTTGATCTTCTGTAAATTCAGGGCCACCAGTTTCTGATAAATTTCTATAACTTAAATATTTTATTGAATGGCAAGCAGCGCAAACTTCTGTATAAACTTGATATCCTCTTTGCAGGGAACCTCTGTCAAATTTTCCAAAAAAACCCTTAAAACCCCATCCTGGATTTAAAAGTTTCTCAGTTTGTTCAGCAGCTGATATGAAAGATATTTTTAAGCAAAAAACTAAAATAATTAAAAAAAATTTTAAAAAATTTTTCATATTTTATCTAAACGATTTCTTGTCATTGACGCACTTGCTGATCCTCCAAGAACAGGTTCTGTTATGCTCAATGGTACTTCCAAAGTCTTTTCCTTGCTACCTAAAACTGGCAATATAATTAAAAAATGTAAAAAATAATAAGCAGTCGCTACTCTGGCTACCAGCAAGTATATTCCTTCAGCTGGCATCGCTCCCATATACCCAAGAATTAAAACATCCGCCACCAAAAACCAATAAAACTGTTTGTATAAAGGTCTGAAAATAGCAGATCTTATTTTAGAAGTATCGAGCCATGGAAGAATAACTAATATAAATAAGGCTGCAAACATTGCAATAACTCCCAGTAATTTATCTGGTACTGATCTTAAAATTGCATAAAAAGGTAAAAGATACCATTCTGGAACAATGTGAGCAGGTGTAACCATTGGATTAGCTTCAATGTAATTGTCTGCATGTCCTAAAATATTAGGTGAATAAAAAACAAAAAAAGCAAATACAATTAAAAATATTAGAAGAGCAAATATATCTTTAATTACAATATATGGGTGAAATGAAACAGTATCATTTGATGGTTTTTTAATATCTATTCCTATAGGATTGTTGTTTCCTGGAACATGAAGCGCCCAAATATGCAAAACCACAAGACCTAAGATAAGAAAAGGTATTAAATAATGTAAACTGAAAAATCTTGTTAGGGTTGGATTGTCTACTGCATAACCACCCCATAACCATGTTGTGATGCTTTCTCCAAAGAAAGGTATTGCGCTAAATAAATTAGTAATAACTGTTGCACCCCAAAAACTCATTTGTCCCCATGGAAGCACATAACCCATGAATGCAGCCATCATCATTAAGATATAAATCATCATACCTAAAATCCATATTATTTCTCGAGGTGACTTATATGAGCCATAATATAGCGCTCTAAAAATATGAATGTATACAGCCAAGAAAAACATTGAAGCTCCATTTGCATGAACATATCTAATTAACCATCCATAGTTTACATTTCTCATTATGTGTTCCACACTACTAAATGCTAAATCTGCATGAGCAACATAGTGCATAGCAAGGATTAATCCTGTTATAATTTGAGTCACTAAACAAAAAGTTAAAATTGCACCAAATGTCCACCAGTAATTTAAATTTTTCGGTGTAGGATATTCAGTTAGGTGATTTGCTAAAGTTAAGATTGGCAATCTATCGTTAAACCATTTTCCAAGTTTAGATTTAGGTATATATTCGTGATCACTCATTATTTATCATCCAATTTTAATTGTATTGGTATTAACAAACTCATATTTTGGAATTTCCATATTTGTTGGTGCTGGTCCTTTTCTAATTCTCCCTGATGTATCATAATGTGAGCCATGACAAGGACAAAACCAACCGCCATATTCACCTTTATCTCCTAAAGGAACACATCCTAAATGAGTGCAAACACCTAACATAACTAGCCATTCTGGATTTTTTGCTCTATCTTCATCTTTTTCTGGATGTTTTAAATTTTTTATATCTACTTCTCTTGCTTTGGCTATTTCTTCTTGGGTTCTTCTTTTTATAAAAACCGGCTTCCCTCTCCACAAAACAGTAATTGATTGTCCAGGTTCAACTGAACTTACATCCACCTCAGTGCTAGCTAAAGCTTTAACAGATGCATCAGGATTCATTTGATCAATTAATGGCCAAACAGCTGCACCAACTCCAACTGCTCCAAGTGCATAACTCGTGGTAAAAATAAAATCTCTTCTTTTGACTTTTTTATCTGACATTTATCAATTTAGTTATTTGTATCTATAATATGATTTCATATAATAAAAAACTATAATTTCTATGGATACAATGACACATAACAAACTCATATTTGCTCCAAAAATAGCCTTATATGAGCCAGATATACCTCAAAATACTGCTGCAATAATTAGAACTTGTTCCTGTCTAGGTGCAAATCTAGAGATTATACAGCCCTGTGGTTTTCTGTTTAGTGATAAAAGATTTAAAAGAGTAGTGATGGATTATATGAATTTAAAAAAAATAAAGTTCTATGTTAGTGCAGATGATTTCTTTAAATCAAAAATTAATAAAAGAGTAATTTTGATGACAACAAAAGCAAAAAAATTATATACTGACTTTAAATTTAAAAAAGACGATACAATACTTTTTGGAAAAGAAAGCGCAGGCGTACCAAACATGGTTCACAATTTGCTTAAAAATAAGCTAAAAATTCCAATGATAAATAAAAAAAGATCTTTAAATTTATCAACATCAGTAGCAATTGTACTTGCGGAGAGTTTAAGACAAATAAAATAATTTAATGGATACTAAAATAAAAAAAAAACTCGTAAAAAATTGGTTTAAAGTATTACAAGATATAATTTGTAAAGATATCGAAGAGCTTGAAGGTAAAAAAAATATATTTAAATCAAAAATATGGTTCAGAAACAAAAATAAAAATGAAGGTGGCGGAGAATTTAAAATTCTTGAAAATGGAAAAATATTTGAAAAAGTTGGCGTAAACTTTTCAGAAGTTTATGGAAAATTATCAAAGAAATTTAAAAAAAAAATTCCCGGAACAAATAAAAACTCTAATTTTTGGGCTTCTGGTATTTCTGTAGTTATGCATATGAAAAACCCACATATACCAGCAATGCATTTTAATACTAGATATATTTATACATCACATGGATGGTTTGGAGGTGGTATGGATATAACGCCCTGTATAAAAGATAATATTTTAAAAAAATGGTTTCATAATGAATTAAAAAAAACCTGCAATAAACACAATAAGAATTATTATAAAAAATATAAAAAATGGTGTGATAATTATTTTTACCTACCTCATAGAAATGAACCAAGAGGCATAGGTGGTATATTTTTTGACTATAAAAAAAATAATTGGGAAAAAGATTTTTCTTTTGTTAGAGATATTGGAATTGCTTTTAAAAATATATCCAAAAATGTTGTACTTAAAAAAAAAAAGAAAAAATGGACAAAAAAACAAAAAAATATTCAATATTATAAAAGAGGTCGATATGTGGAGTTTAATTTATTATATGATAGAGGTACAAAATTTGGATTACAAACAGGTGGAAATGTTGAAGGCATACTAATGTCATTACCTCCTTTGGCTAAGTGGAAATAATTATGGACAAAGAACCAATTACATTGAAAGGATTAGAAAAACTTAAAGAAGAGTTAATTTTTTTAAAAGAAAAAAAACGACCTGAAATTGTTTCTGCAATTGCCGAAGCAAGATCACATGGTGACTTAAAAGAAAATGCCGAATATCATGCTGCAAAAGAACAACAATCTCATAATGAAGGAAGAATCCAAGAGATTAACGATATTATTGCAAGAGCAAATGTCATTGATATAACAAAAATTGCAAATGATGCAAAAGTTATTTTTGGATCGACGGTTTATCTTATTAATTTAGATACTGATGAAAAAATAGATTATAAAATTGTAGGAAAAGATGAAGCAGACCTTAAAAAAAAATTAATTTATTTTAAATCTCCAATAGGAAAAGGATTAATTGGAAAAAATAAAGGAGATTTGGTGGAAGTTAATACTCCATCTGGTGTTAAAAATTTTGAAATTAAAGATGTTAAATATATTTAATTTTTAACAATTTTTTCTAACTCTTTATCAGAAATTTTAAAATTATTATTTATCCAATAATCTTCTACTAGTTTGAGATTTTCACCTACTTTTTTTCCCTGAGGAATGTCAAATTTTTTCATCAAATCTTCTCCTTTTATTGGAAAGACAGGAACGCTTTTTTCATCAAAAAATTTTAAATAATCGATAATTTTTTTATCTGCTTTTTTTGAAATAAAAAGCTTGTAATGTAAAATATCTTTTAAACTTTCCCTCCCATATTTATAAAAAATTTTCCACAAGTTCTGTGTATTTATTTTTTTATTTTCTTTATTTTTATAAAAAAAATCTTTTATAATTAAAATTCTCTTTTGATACTTTTTTGAAATATTAAATTTATAAAAAAAATAATCTGAATTATCAGTTTCATTAATAATAAGTAAAGATAACAAAAAACAAAAATCTATATTTTTTAAGTTATCTTTTCCAAAATTATTTAAATTTTTAAGAACTTCAAGATTCTTAAACTGTGGAAAAATAAGACTTATAACTTCTAAAGAAAAATCATTTTCACATAATTTTTTAATACTATTTGAATTAAAAATTTTTTTAAATTCATCTAATAATCTCTCAGAAGAAACTTTTGAAATTCCATTAATATTTTTTTTTATAACTCTTTTAAGTTCTAAATCATGATTTAATTTACTATAACTTGAAAAAAATCTTATATATCTTAAAATTCTAAGATAATCTTCTTTAATTCTTTTTTCAGCAGCGCCTACAAATATAACTTTACCCTCTTCTAGATCTTTTTTTCCATCAAATGGGTCAAATAAATTTCCATTAATATCACTATAAATTGAGTTAATAGTAAAATCTCTTCGTTCTGCGTCTTGAAGCCAATTGTTAGTAAATTCTACTTTAGCATGTCTTCCATCTGTTGACACATCACTCCTCAAAGAAGTAATCTCGTATTTTTCATTTTCGATAGATGCAGTAATCGTTCCATGTGTCATTCCAGTTTCATAAAAATTTATTCCATTTTTTTGTAAAGCACTTTTAACTTTTATTGGTTCAATATTTGTAGCTAGATCAATATCTTCAACTTTTTCATTATTTAAAATTTTTCTTATACATCCTCCAACATATCTTACTTCTGCTTCTTCTGAATAATTTTCTATAGCTTTAAATATTTTTTCTATGCTAGTTTCTTTTTTCAATATTAAAAATTTTGAACTAACAACATTTAAGTTTTTTGATAAATAAAATATTTTATTTAATAAATTAAACATATTTGGCTGGGGCGCTAGGATTCGAACCTAGGAATGGCGGTACCAAAAACCGCTGCCTTACCACTTGGCTACGCCCCAAAATTAAATTATTACTTCCTAACAAGTAAATTTTTATATAATTTTTGATAAAATACACCAACATTTATTTAATTTTCTTTTATACATTTTCAACGCTTTTTTCGCTGACACTTTTGACTTAAAATACATAATTAATGTAGATCCAGAGCCTGTCATACGCACAAATTCGACCTTTTGGTTCTCCAGAAGCTTAGTTTTTAATATTTTTAATTTGGGATATTTTTTAAATGCACTTATTTCTAAGTCATTTTTACTCTGAACTATCATACGGTCACTAATATTTGTTTTTTTATTAAAAAAATATTGCTTTTTTGAAAAGGTTTTATTCATAGCAAAAATTTCTTTTGTAGAGCATCCATAAAATGGCTTAATTAACAAAACAGTATATTTTATTTTTCTTTTAATTTCTTTTACATTGCCATTAGAATGTAAAATTTTTGATTTGTTAGTTAATCCCAATATCACATCTGAGCTAATTTTTTTTGCACAAATCTTTGCTTGTTTTAAGTTTAATAATCCTTTTTTTAAGAAAAAACTTAAAATAGTTGCTGCATTCATTGATCCACCACCCATTCCAGATTTTTGAGGTATATTTTTTTTTATTACAATTTTATATTTTTTTTTACCTAATAATTTTTTTTTATCTAATAAATTTAATAATTTAAGAACTGTATTTTTTTTTGTGATTCCTTTATAAAATCTTCCTTTAAAGATAACTTTATGTGATTTATAATTAGTTTTTTGAATATTAATTAAATCTGATAAGCCAATAAAAACTACAAGACTTTCAATAAAATGAATTTTTTTTGATTTTGATTTGCCAGTAATGTTTAAATTAATATTGATCTTAGCATTGGATTTTAATTTATGAACTTTCATTAATTTTTTTTGGTCCTTTAAGTAATTTGGTCTTAATTTTTATTTTTGTTTCATCATCTACATCTTTCAGTTTCAAAACATTATTCCAAAAATACTTTGCTTGAATTTTTCTATTCAAGCTCCATAGGATATCTCCATAATGATCATTAACAATTGGGTCATTTGGCATTAGCTCTAAAGCTCGACGCATAAAAGTTTCAGCTTCTTCAAATTTTTCAGTAAGATAGTAACCCCATCCGACTGAGTCAATTATGTAGGGATCTTCTTCATTTTGTTTATAGGCAAGTTCTAACATTTCAATTGCTTCAGGGATTTTATAATTTCTCTCAAGCCAAGAATAAGCTAGGTAATTTAAAATATATGAATTGTCAGGAATAATTTTTAGCGCATCTAATAAATCAACATCAGACTTTTCATAATTACCTATTCGTTCGAAACAGCCACCTCTTTTGTAAAGTAAATCTGCATAAATAGACGAATCCTTTTCAACGGTTTGTATAACTTTGGAATATAATTTAATCGCCTCGTCATATTTCTTAAAACTTTTATAAATATTGGCCATATCAAATAAAATTTTTACAGATGGATTTTCAATTTTATTAAAATTTTTTTCTAAATATTTTAAAGATTCATCATTATTTTGTTTTTTAGATATTATTTTTGAATTTGTTTTTATTTTATACCAATAATATATGCCGTCCTTTTTATCAAAATTTTTAAGAATATTTATACTTTCGTCAAAATTTTCATTAATAAAATAATTTTCAGCCATCAAAGATAAATTAAATTTAAATTTTTTGTTTAAAAAATTTGATATACTTAAATAAAAATTTGATTTATCAAAATTTTCTTGACCAGAATATAAATTTGAAACTAAAAAAAAGAATTCACTTAAAATATCTGTTTCATTTTTACACGAAAATATTTTTTCAAAATTACTAGTTTTATTTTCATCAATCCATAATTTAGTCTGTAAAATAATTAAACTATTACTAAGATTGTCTACATTTGATAATAAGTTTTTTGCATCAACTAATTTATTTTTTTCAACTAAATAACTTGTATAAAAAAATAGATATCTTGAATAATCTGCTGATGAAGAGTTGAGCAAATTTTCAAAATAAGCTGTAGTTTTTTTGTCATCTAAATAACATTTAGCGAATGCTTCATTAATTAAAGTCAAATTACCAAAGTTAGACTTTTTAGGACTTATTTTTTTTTTTTCGAATACAAACAAATAATTTCTTAAAGTTTCATAAATTACCTGTTCAAATGTACCTTGATCCTTATAGTTTGAAATTTCATTTAAATAAAAATTACTTTTTTCATAATTTTTTTTTTTTATACTATCTATAAATAATAAAAGGTAAGATTCAAAAAAAATTGAATTTTTTTTATTCTCTGAAAATTTTATTTCTTGTATAGCTCTAGTTACGTTTTGATTTAGTACTAATGAAAAAATATACTGCCTTAAATATTCCTCATGTTTATTTAATAAATTTCTTGATGATTTAAAGTATTTAAGTGATTGTTTATTTTGTTGATTGCCATAAGCCACAACAGCTGAAAAATAATTAGATAATTCACTAACTCTAAATTCAGTATTTTCGTTAGTTTTCGATTTCACTTCATTCGAGAAAATAAATAAAAATAGAATAAAGAAAACTTTGAAATAATTTGATATCATTAATTTAAATTATGATTAAAAAACAAATAATAAATGAAGAGATTTTAAAATCAATAGATTCAAACTATGTTTATAACAATGAACCTATTAATCGCTTTAAAAAGTTAAATGAACCAGAAAATATTAAATTACAACTAGAAAATCTTAAAAATAAAATATCATTAATAGATAATTGTGACCTTAAAAATAATGCAAAAAAAATGGTATTTAGTGATGGAAATATTAAAAGTCAAATAATGATTGTTGGTGAGGGCCCTGGAGAAAAAGAGGACGAAATTGGAAAACCATTTGTTGGTGATGCTGGTAATTTACTAAATAAGATGCTTTCAGCAATAAATATAAATAGAGAAAGTGTATACATCACTAACGTAGTTAATTTTAGACCTCCTAATAACCGAAAGCCTACTTCTACAGAAATCAATCGCTACTCCATTTATTTACGAGATCATATTTTAATTATTAATCCAAAAATTTTGATAATTATGGGTAGTACCGCGATGGAAGCGCTTGTTGGTAATAACATAAAGATTTCAAAAGACAGAGGTAAATGGAAAGAAATAATAATTAAAAATAAAACTTTTACATCAATTGTCACATTTCATCCTGCATATCTTTTGAGACAACCAGATCAAAAGAAATATTCTTGGTCTGATTTAAAAGAAATAAGAAAAAAAATTGATGAATTAAATATAAATATATAGTTATGCAAAAGTTGTTGGCCGGAGTAGATGAAGTAGGAAGAGGAAGTCTTATAGGTCCTGTTTATGCTGCCGCTGTAATTTTAAAAAGAAAAATTGATAGAAAAAAACTAAAAGATTCGAAAAAATTATCTAAGGAAAAACGCGAAATTTTAGAAAAATACATAAAAAAAAATTCTATATGGGCAATTGGTTCTGCATCAAAAATTGAAATTGAAAAGTACAATATATTAAATGCCAGTTTAATCGCTATGAAGCGAGCCATTAAAAAATTAAAAAAAAAACCTAAATTAGTTCTAATTGATGGAAATAAAATACCAATAATTAAAAATTATAAATTAAAAAATATAATCAAAGGAGATGAAAAAATTCCAGAAATTTCAGCAGCATCAATAATTGCTAAAGTTTCAAGAGATCGATTAGTTAATAAAATGTCTAAAAAATTTACAAAATATTCTTGGAATAAAAATGCTGGATATGGTACCAAAGATCATTTAAGAGCAATTAAAAAATTTGGAATTACAAAGCATCATAGGAAAACATTTAATCCCATACACAATATATTGAGTCTGAAATAATCTAGACAACTATTAGAGACTCAAGTCAGTTCAATCTCAGGTTGACTACAGCTCCAAGCTGGAGTCTAATTGTTTTTTAAAAAATGATTAGCTTAAATTTAAAAAATAAAATTATTAACGGAGATAGTCTCAAAGAATTAAAAAAAATTCCAAATGAAAGTTTTGATCTAATTTTTGCAGATCCCCCATATAATTTACAGTTAAGAAATAAATTAATTAGACCTGATAGATCAAAAGTAAATGCAGTTAATGATAAATGGGATCAATTCGAAAGTTTTAAAACTTATGATAATTTTACTACTAATTGGCTAACGGAGTGTAAGCGAATTTTAAAAAAAAATGGAAGTATTTGGGTAATAGGAAGTTATCATAATATTTTTAGAGTTGGTTCTATAATTCAAGATTTAGGATTCTGGATATTAAATGATGTGATATGGAATAAAAATAATCCAATGCCTAATTTTAGAGGTACAAGATTTACTAATGCTCACGAAACATTAATCTGGGCATCAAAAGATAAATATTCAAAATACACATTTAATTATCAGTCTTTAAAATGTTTAAATGATGATTTGCAAATAAGATCTACATGGAATTTGCCTATTTGTAACGGTAATGAAAGGCTAAAAGAAAAAGGTAAAAAAGTTCACTCCACACAGAAACCTGAATCATTACTGCATAGAATACTGCTATCCTCATCGAACAAAAATGATTTGGTTTTAGATCCTTTTTTGGGATCTGGGACAACTGCTGTAGTCGCAAAAAAACTAGGAAGAATTTTTTATGGAATTGAGAAAGAAAAATCATATTTTGATGCGGCAAACAAAAGATTAAAAAATACAAAAATAATTAAAGATGAATATCTAGATACAATTAAAAATAATAGATCAAAACCAAGAATTCCATTTGGTTCATTAGTTGAATTGGGTGTAATTAAACCAGGTACTGAGATTTATGATCAAAAGAAAAAAGTGAATGCAAAAATAATGGCTGATGGTAGTATTAAATATCAAAAATCAGAAGGATCTATTCACAAAGTTGCTGCAAAAATATTAGGTGCTGAAAGTTGCAATGGATGGACATATTGGCATTATCAGTCAGGAAATTCATTAAAACCTATAGATGAATTAAGACAAAGGTTAAGACCTAATATTTAATTTCGATATATTTTTCCCAAATAAAGTTCCAAAAATTTTTTATTTTTAACCAGTATTTTCAAAATTATATTTCTAAAAAAAACTATTATTGGATTAGAAAGATGAAAAATAAAATGATTTAACTTAGATCTTAAGTTGACTAATTTTATTTTTTTTATTCGTTTATTATAATAATCATTACTATTATTTTTAATATCATCAAAAATTTCTGCCGAAGCCTCAATAGACTGGGATGCTCCTTGCGCAAATGATGGTGGATATGCATATAAAGCATCTCCTACAAAATAAGTATTTTTTTTGCTAGAAATTTTTAAACTTCTACTTACAAAAATTGGAAATGATTTTATATTTTCAATTTTTCCCTCTAATTGAACAGATGTTTTATTATAAATTTCATTAGTTAAAGATTTTAAAAAATTATCATCATTAAACAAACTGACATCAGAAATCTCTATATTTTTAAGATTTTTTTTAATGATTGATATAAAATTAAATTCTTTATTTTGATTTACAGGATAAATAACAAAATGAAAATCTTTACCAAGATATAATGAAATATCTTCTTTTTCATAATTTTTAATATTTCCTCTTAGTGCAACTGAGTTATTAAATTCTATGTTTTTTTCTTCTGATAAAATAATAGATTTAGTTTTAGAAAAAACTCCATCTGCAACTACTAAATAATCGAATTCTTCATTCTGATTATTTGATATATTTATCTTAATTTTTTCTAAATATTCAATATCTTTTACTTCAATATTAAATTTAATTTTTTCTTCTGGAATATTTTTTAGTAAAAATTTTATTAAATTAGATCTTTTTAGAGTTGTGTAATAATTGTTATCATAATTAAATTTTGTAATATCTATTTTACAAATTTTTTTAACAGTTTTTGCATCAAAAAAATTTATTTCTTTTGGATTAAAAATCTCATAACTGCTGATCTTATTAAAACCTATTTGATTAAGTAGCTTAATACTATTAACTGAAAGCTGTATTCCATACCCATCTTCATAATCTAACTTTGATCTTTTTTCAAAAATTGTATAGTCATATTCTAAATTTTTTTGTAATAAATTTGCAAAATATAAACCTGATATTCCACAACCTATTATAGCAACTTTTTTCATTAATATTTAGAAACAGATTTAAAAATTCTTTTTGTAAATGAAGGTAAAATTAAAGAATTAATATTTTCTTTATTTAACGAAAAACTATTTTTAATTTTTGTTTTTTTTATTTTTTTATTTAAGGCTATTTTCATTTCCATATTTGACATTTTAATATTTATTTTTTTACCTAGTGTAGATTTAAACTTTTTCTTTTCAACTTCTCTCATGGGAAAAATTAATAAATTTTTTAAGAACTTAAATTTATCATTTTTTACTAGTAAATATTTATCCTTATCTTTATATATTTCTGCTTCAAAATATTTTATTTTATTAAATTTATTTTTTGAAACAATTTCAAAATCATTTTTTTTATAAGAGAGGCAATTTTTAGATATAGGACAAGATTCACATAAAGGTTTTACAGGTTTGCATATTAAAGCTCCAATTTCCATAATTGCTTGGGCATAATCACTGGATCTTTGAGAGGTACCGAAAAAAGATATTTTTTTGTTTAAATTATCTTTTGAGTTTTCAAACTCTTTTTTAAGATAAAAAACTCTTTTTAGTATTCTCTCAACATTTCCATCTAGTGGAACTGTTGGTTTATTAAAAGCTATGGCCATTATTGCTTTTGAAGTATATTCGCCTATTCCTGGCAATGTTTTTAAATCATCTATATTGCTAGGTAAAATTCCTCCAAAATTAGAAATAATTTTTCTCGCTGTTTTTTTCAAATTTCTAGCTCTAGAATAATAACCCAGTCCTTCCCAACACTTCATTAATTTTGAATCATTAACTTTAGAAAGATTGTTTAAATCTGGAATTTTTTTAATAAAATTTATAAAATAAGGTATTACAGTTTTAACTTGTGTTTGCTGCAACATAAATTCACTTACTAATGTAAAATATTGTTTTTGTTTTTTTGAAACATTCTTTCTCCACGGTAAATTTCTCTTATTATTATCGTACCAATGTAGAATTTTATTTGATATGTTTCTGTTGCTCATATGGAATTTAAATATAATACTAAGCAGAGAATTAGAACCATTCAAGGATTAAGATCCTTTAAAGATGCTTTGCCCACAAATGTTAGAAAAATTATTAAAAAAAAGGGACGTATCTACTCAGAAACATTGGACAACTGGAGATATATAGTTGGGAATGATCTTTTTAAGGTTTGTTATCCAAAATCTTTTAAAAGTTCTAATAAATTAAGATCAAGCATATTAAATATAATGGTTAAAAGAGGTCATGAGGTAGATACGGAATATTCTAAAAACTTAATAATTGAAAAAATGAATAAATTCTTTGGATACGAAGTTGTTGAAAAAGTTAAGCTAATTACTTTTGAGGGAGATCAAATAAAATTTAAAAAAAAAATAAAAAAAGATGCGACAAAAAGTGAGTATGTAAAAAAAATATCTAACATTAAAAATGATAAAATAAAAAATTCTTTGTTAAAACTGGATAAAGTTTTTAAAAAAAAATGAAAAAAATACTTATAAAATTATTCTTCCTTTTCTTTATATGTTTTCCAGTTAATTCAGAAATAAAAATATTACCCATTATCGAAGGAAATATTGATGCAAAAATAAAGTTAATTATTTTTGAGTCATTAACTTGCGGTCATTGCGCTGACTTTCATAAATACGTTTATCCAAAATTGAAAGAAAATTATATAGACACAGGTCTAGCATCAATAGAATTTAAAAGTTTTCCACTAGACATAGCTGCTTTAAATGCATCAAAAGTCGCTCATTGTAAAAATGATGGAAAATCAGAAATTTTACATTTTCTTTTTGATAATCAAAGTAAATGGGCTAAAGGAAATTCTGTAGAAGAATTTAACGATAATTTAAAAAAAATTTTAAATAGCCAAAATTTTGGTATAGACTTTAACAAGTGTATTGATAACAAAAAAATTGAGGACTATGTTCTTGAAAATCGAATCGAAGGTGTAAAAAAATTTAAGATAAATGCTACTCCTACGATAATAATAAATGGTGAAAAGTTCAATAAACCTTTAACCTTTAAAAATTTAAAAAAATTCTTAGAAAAAATGATATAAGTTTTAAATGGAGTTTAAAAAAATCCAGTTAAATGGTTTTAAGTCATTTGCTGAAAAGACTACTTTTATAATAGATAAAGGTTTAACTGGAATCGTGGGTCCAAACGGTTGTGGTAAATCAAATATTGTTGAGTCTTTAAGATGGTGTATGGGAGAAACATCTGCAAAAAGTATGAGGGGATCAGGCATGGAAGATGTAATTTTCTCAGGAACTTCTAATAAACCATCAAAAAATATTGCTGAAGTTTCAATAGCTATATCTAATGAAAATAAAGATGGTCCTATTCAATACAAAAATTTAGACAATATAGAAATAAGACGTAAAATTGAAAAAGATAAAGGCTCAAAATTTTATATTAATGATAAAGAAGTAAGAGCAAAAGATGCTCAAATGTTTTTTGCAGATTTATCTACTGGAGCACACTCACCATCTATAATTAGCCAAGGAAGAATAGGTGCTTTGGTAACAGCTAAACCAACTGACAGAAGAGCAGTTTTAGAAGAAGCCGCTGGTATTGCTGGATTACACGTTAGAAGACATGAAGCAGAATTAAGATTAAATGCGGCTGAAAATAATTTAAAACGAGCCGATGAATTAAGAAGACAACAAGAAAAACAATTAATAAATTTACAAAAACAAGCTGAAGAGGCAACAAAATATAAAATTATCTCTGAAGAAATAAAAAAAATTGAAGCAGGTCTTTATTTTTTAAGACTTAAAGACATTGATAACGAAATAAAATTAGAAAATGAAATAAACAATGAAGCAGAAAATGAGGTAAAAAATTTCAATGTTCAATTAGAAGAAATTGAAAAAAAAATTAAAGTTGAAAGTGATAAAGTTGAACCTATACGTGATAAAAATATTGAAAATATATCAAAAATCCAAAGACTTAATTTAGAATTAAAAAGTCTTGATGAAGAAAGTGATAGAATTAAAAATGAAATTGAAGATATAAAATCTTCTCTCAAAACAATTGGTGAAGATATTGACAGAGAAAAAAGCATTGTTATTGATGCAAATTCAAATGAAAAAAGACTTAAAGAAGAAAAACATGAGTTAATTGAAATTGACTCAAAATACTATGAAACTGAAAAACAATCTAACGAGGACTTAGATAATACAAAAAATAAATTAAAAATAGAAATAGACAAGGTTAAAGAATTAATAAATGCTCAAAAAAATGATGAAGCAATAAATCTCCTTGATAACTGCAAAATAATTATAGAAGCATATGCAGATAGTTATAGTAAAAATCAAAACATAAAAAAAGAGTCTGTTAAAAGAAATGAAAGAATAAAAATTATAGAAACAGAAGTAGAAAGCTGGAAAAATCTTTTAACAAATTCGGAAAAAATGATAAATGAACTTAATGAAAGAAAACAAAAATTAACAAATAAGTTAGAAGAATTAGAAAGACAACCACAATCTCAAGCGGAAAAAAAAGGTCAAATTTCAGAAAATTTAAGACTTTCAGAAAAAGAAAAAAATGAAAATGAAAGTTTTATAGAAGAAATTGATAAAAAAATTCTTGAACTAAGAAATGAATTAAATTCTACGAAAGAAAGTTCAATAGAAATTAGAGAAAGAAAAGCAAGTTCTGGCGCAACCATTGAAGGTTTAAATAAAAGAAGAAATGATTTACTTGAAAGAGTAGATACTGAATTAAATTTAAATGAAAAAAATATTCTTGAATTTTCAAATTTAGAAAAAGAAGAAGAATTTCCTGATGCAGTGACTCAGGAAGAATTATTAGATTCAAAAAAAAGAGAAAGAGATAAATTAGGATCAGTAAATTTAAGAGCAGATGAAGAAACAAACAAATATGAAGTTGAAATAAAAAAGATGGAACAAGACAGACAAGACCTTGTTCAAGCAATTACAAAATTGAAAGAAAGTATTAATGAACTAAATCAAAAAGGAAGAGAAAGACTTTTAGAAGCATTTGAAAAAGTAAATAGAAAATTTAATGAAGTTTATACAAAACTATTTAATGGTGGAAATGCAAAATTAGAATTAATTGACTCTGAAGATCCTTTGGAAGCAGGACTTGAATTATTAGTCAGTCCTCCAGGAAAAAGATTGCAATCAATAACTTTATTGTCTGGTGGTGAACAGGCACTTACTGCGTTATCATTAATTTTTGCTGTCTTCCTTACCAACCCCTCTCCTATTTGCGTTTTGGACGAAGTAGACGCTCCATTGGATGATGCTAACGTTACTAGATTTTGTAATCTACTAGACGAACTTACAAAAATTACACAAACAAGATTTGTTATTGTTACCCATCACGCACTTACAATGTCAAAAATGAATAAATTATATGGAGTGACAATGCCGGAAAAAGGAATTAGTCAGCTCGTTGCCGTTGATTTAGAAAAAGCCGAAAGCATGGTCGCTTAACACTCTAGGATGGCTAACAATAAGTTTAAAACTCGCCTAGAAATTGCAAAAAAAAGAATTTCTGAAAGAGCCACCAAAAATAGTAATAATAGATCATCGTTATTGGGTATTGCTTTTAAAATGAGCACAGAACTTGTCGCCGCAGTCTTAGTAGGGACCATTATAGGGTTTATTTTTGATAATTGGTTTGGTACTAAACCATGGTTAATTTTAACTTTTTTTTTCGTAGGAGTTATTGCTGGAGTTTTAAACGTAATAAGATCTGCAAAAAATATGCAAAAGTAAATAATTTATGGCAACAAATCCGATGCACCAATTCAATGTCTATAGAATTGGACCAGAAATAAAAATAGATCAAATTGATATTTCTTTTACAAATGCAAGTCTATTTATGATTATAAGTTGTGTAAGTATATTATTAATTTTTAATCTAGGAACTTCAAAAAAAAATATTATCCCAAATAAAATCCAACTTTTAGCTGAGCTAAGTTATACATTTATATCAAAAATGATTAATGACACAGCAGGATCAAAAGGCAAACCATATTTTGGATTTATATTTTCTCTTTTTATGTTTGTTTTATTTTGCAATATGTTGGGAATGTTGCCCTACGCTTTTACTGTAACAAGCCATATAATAGTTACTTTTGTTCTGGCATCATTTATTTTTATTGGTGTGACAGTCATAGGATTTATAAAACACGGATTTGGATATCTAAAATTATTTGTTCCAAGTGGTGTACCCATAGTACTGTTGCCATTAATAGTTGTTATTGAGATTATATCATATTTAAGTCGTCCTATCAGTCTTTCAGTTCGTTTATTTGCAAACATGATGGCTGGACACACTATGATGAAAGTTTTCGGAGGCTTTGTTATAAGTCTCGGAATTGTTGGTGGATGGCTTCCACTGAGTTTTTCTGTTGCATTAACAGGTTTGGAGATATTAGTTGCTTTTCTTCAAGCTTATGTTTTTGCAATTTTAACATGCATCTACTTAAATGATGCATTAAATTTACACCATTAAACACAAAAGGAGGAATAATGGAATTAGAAGCAGCAAAAATGATCGGAGCAGGATTGGCAGCTATAGCGCTTGCAGGTGCTGGAGTAGGTATTGGTATTATATTTGGTAATTACCTTTCTGGTGCTATGAGAAATCCATCTGCGGCACAAAAACAATTTCCTAATTTACTTTTAGGATTTGCCTTGGCCGAAGCTACGGGATTATTTGGATTAGTAGTTGCGTTAATTATCTTGTTTGCATTTTAATTAATGTTCATAAGATTTGTTTTCTACTATTTAATCTTAAGCTTTGCACTCTTTACAAATGTAAATAGTGCTGAAAGTGGGGGTATGCCTCAATTAAATCCAGAGTTTTGGATTTCACAAATATTTTGGCTAACACTGTCTTTTGGATTTTTATTTATAATACTATCTAAGTTTATTTTACCAAAAATTAGTAATAATCTTGAATTAAGAAAGTCTCAAATTTTGGAAAATATTGAAACAGCTGAAAAACAAAAAAAAGAAAGTGAAAACAAAATTAAAGAGTATGAGACTTTAATATTAAATAGTAAAAATCAGGCTAGAAATTATTTTAATGATGCTAGAAAAAAAATTCAGCAAGATATTAATAAAAAAAGAGAGAAACTAGAAAATGAAATTAATGAAGAAATAAATAACGCTGAAAAAGAAATAATAGATCTTAAAAATAAAGCTCCAGAAAAAATAAATAAAATTGCTATGGAAACTTCTGCTGATTTAATTAAACACCTAATCGGAGAAGAAATTAATAACAGTAGTATTTCAGCAATAGTTGAAGATTTAGCTAAAAAAAATAAGGATAAGTATTATGGCAATTGATGCAACATTTTGGGTGGCAATTTCTTTTATAATTTTTGTTTCAGTTTTAGTTTATTTTAAGATTCCTCAAAAAATCAATGAAACATTAAATAAAATAATTTTTGATATTAAAAATGAAATTGGTGAAAGCGAAAAATTGAGAAATGATTCAAAAATTCTTTTAGACAAAGCTCAAAGCAAATTAGATAGTGCAACTTTAGATACTAAAAAAATTACTGATCAAGCAAAAGATGATAGTGAAAAACTTGTAATTGAAATGAATGATAAATTTCACAAAATGTCAGAAATTAAAAAAAATCTGGCTCAAACAAAAATTTTTCAAATGAAAGAATCTGCAATTAAGGAAATAAAAAATGCATCAGTTAGAATAGCTACTGACTCTGTTAAAAAAATTATTTCAACATCTGTTGATAAATCTAAATTAGACAATTTATTCACAAAAGATCTTGAAGAGACAAAAGCACTATTAAAAAAAATCAATTCATAAAAGTAAACGATAATTTAGTTACTTTTTTAAAAAATAATATAAATTATAAGAGATGAATTCAGTAGTAATAGGTTCTGGCTTTGGTGGTATCGCTGCCGCGTTAAGATTAAGAGCAAAAAAACATAATGTAACCTTGATTGAAAAACACAATGATCTTGGTGGTAGAGCTAGAGTATTTAAAAAAAATGGATTTATTTTTGATGGTGGTCCAACTGTAATTACTGCACCATATTTAATTTATGAGTTGTTTGAAATATTTAATAAAAAACCAGAAGATTATATTGAAATTAAATCGCTAGATATTTGGTATAGATTTCTTTTTGAAGATGGAACAAGTTTTGATTATTCAGGAAATGAAGTTTCGATGAGAAACCAAATAGAAAAAATAAGTAAAAACGACGTAAAAGGTTATGAAAATTTATTAAAATTTACACAAAAAATATTTGATAAAGGATTTTCAGAATTAGCAGATGTACCCTTTGACCGACTTTTTTTTATGATGAAACAACTTCCAGCTTTAATTAATCTGAAAAGCTATAAATCTGTATATTCATTAGTCTCTTCTCAAATTAAAAATGAAAAATTAAGGCGTATGTTCAGTATGCATCCACTTCTAGTTGGTGGCAATCCATTTACGACTACGTCAATATATGGATTAATTTTGTTCTTAGAAAAAAAATGGGGGATACATTATTCAATGGGTGGAACGGGAAATATTATTAAGGGTCTTGAAAAATTAATGTTAGAAGAAAATATAAAAATTTTAAAAGGTTCTGAGGTTACAAAAATTAATTTAGAAGATGGAAAAATAAAAAGTATAAAGCTTAAAAATCAAAAAGAAATTGATGCAGATAACGTTATCTGCAATGCGGATCCACCGGCAGTTTATGAAAAATTATTAGATAACAAAAAATCAAATTTTATTTTTAAATGGAAAAAAGAAAGAATGGAATATTCAATGGGTTTATTTGTTTACTACTTTGGAACTAAAAAAGTTTATGATAATGTTGCACATCATACAATTAAATTTGGAGATAAGTATAAGGAGCATCTAGAAGATATTTTTGAAAAAAAGAAACTCAATGAGGATATAAGTTTTTATTTACACAGACCCTCAGCTACAGATAAATCTATGGCTCCAGAAAATCATGATTGTTTTTATGTTCTAGTGCCAGTTCCCAATAACCAATCAAAAATTAATTGGTCCATTGAAGGTGAAAAATTAAAAGAACTTGTTATAAAAAAGATGGAGAAAAGTTTGCTACCAGATCTTAAAAATAATATTGTTGAAGACTTTTATTTAACGCCCGATTACTTCGAGAAAGAATTGAATACTAAATACGGATCAGGTTTTTCTATACAGCCTAAATTTAGTCAATCTGCATACTTTAGATTTCATAATAAATCCGAAATTTGTGATGGTTTATATTTTGTGGGAGCTGGTACTCACCCGGGTGCTGGAGTCCCTGGGGTATTATCTTCAGCAAAAGTCCTAGATAAAATTTTGTAATGACCCAAAACTTTCTATCAATCCATGCAAAATCTTTTAATTGGGCAGGTTTTTTTTTAACTAAAAAAATATATCAAAATAGTTCTAATTTATATGACTTTTGTAGAACACTGGATGATATTGTTGATCAAGATCTTGAATTAGAAATTAAAAAAAGAAATTTCAAAGAATTTAAAAATGATTTTTTAAATAAAAATTTAGAAAATACTACAATAAAAAAAATTTATAGCTTAATTGAAAATTTTGATATTTCAAAAAGTATAATATTAGACTTATTTGACGGAGTTGAGTCTGATTTAAAAGAAATTGTTAAGTTTAGTTCAAATAAAGAACTGATTATTTATTCATATAGAGTTGCTGGTACTGTTGGTTTAATGATGGCAAAAATTTTAAAAGTCAGTTCAAAAAATTCTCTTAAAGCTGCAATAGACCTTGGTATTGCAATGCAACTAACAAATATTGCTAGAGATGTAATTGAAGATAGCAAAATGAATAGGAGTTATATAAATTCAAACTTTGAAAGTATTATTAAAACTTTAAAATTAGCAGATAGTTTTTATGAAAGTTCGTTTAAATCAATAAAAGAAATACCTTTGAGTAGTAGATTTGGGATTTTAGTAGCTAGAAGAGTGTATAGAGAAATAGGAAATAAAGTTCTAAATAAAAAAAATATGGATAATTATAAAAATTCTGGAAAAATTTATGTTTCTAATTTTGGCAAAATAAACCAAACTTTGCTTTCTATTTTTGATTTAATTAAATTAGTGTTCACCAAACAAGGTGAACATTTAAGAAAAGATGAGCACAGTATTATAAATGAGCAGATAAATTTAAATGAGAGAATTTGATTATATTATTATAGGTGGAGGATGCGCTGGATTATCATTAGCTTATGAGCTTGATTTACATAAAAAGCTAGAAAATAAAACCCTGGCAATTATTGAGCCAAGAGATGAATATAAGAAAGATAAAACTTGGTCTTTTTGGAAAGTAATAAATCATAACTTTGATGATTGTGTTAAAAAAAGTTGGAAAAATTTTTCTATAAATTCGCCAACAGGAACTAAACACTTACAATGTGATAATTACCCCTATCAAAGTATAGATAGTGGATTATTTTATAAAAAAACAATTACCAAATTAAAAGAAAACAAAAATATAAGTTTTTTCAAAAACACTAAGGATGTAAATCAGAATAAATCATTTATTTTTAATAGCGTTCCTGCAATAGAAAATAATAAAAATAATCTTTGGCAACATTTTTGTGGTGTTGAAATTAAAACAAAAGAAAATATCTTTGATGACAATATAATCAATTTAATGGATTTTGACTGTGAACAAAAAGAAAGTGTGCATTTTTTTTACACATTACCCTTTCAAAAAAACAGAGCATTAATTGAAACTACTTGGTTATCGAAAATGAATGATAATTCATTGAAGGACTATGATAATCAAATTAGAAACTATATAGAGAAAAATTTAAGAATAAAAAACTATGAAATTGTTTATAAAGAAGAAGGCGCAATACCTCTTTTCTATCCTATGAATATTAAAGAAAAAAATAAAATAAATATTGGTACTGCTGGAGGCATGACAAGACTAAGTACTGGCTATACATTTCTTAATATTCAAGAACATAGTAAATATATAAGGATAAATATTAATAATATTCAAAATATAAAACATTTTGAAATAGAAAAAAAGTATAGACTATTAGATAAAATATTTTTAAAAGTTTTGGATAGACATCCAGAAAAAATGCCTGAAATATTTTTTAAAATGTTTAATAGCTCTCCAAATACTATTATAAAATTCCTATCAAATAAAAGTAATTTATTTGAAGATTTGTCTATTATTTTCAAAATGCCTAAATGGATATTTATAAAAGCACTTTTAAAATCATGAAGATAAATTACTACCATTCTTTAATTTTTTTTAATTTATGTATATTTTTATCTGCTATTGAATACTTAAAAAGTAATAGTTTATTAATATTAAGTTTATTTTTAATTTTATGTATTGGTATATCGCATGGTTCGCTAGACCACATAAAAGGAAAAAAACTAATAAAAATTTTAGGTTTTAAATCATACTATTTTTTTTATTTAGGGTATATTTCTATCGCACTTGCTACAATACTTATCTGGATTTTATTTCCCAAATTTTTATTGTTTTTATTTTTAATTATTGCTGCTTTTCATTTTGGTAAAGAAGACTCGGAATTTATAAGTAAAAATAAAAATTTTGAATTAATCTACTTTTTGAAAGGTTCTCTAGTAATAGTTTCCCCATTATTATTTCATAAATATGAAACTTTAAATATTTTTAAGTCGTTAAATTTTGATATTTCTGAAAGTATTTTTCTTAATAATGAGATTTTATATTTATTTATTTTTGGAAGTTTTCTTTCAAACATTATTTTATCTTTAAATAAAAATTTAGACTCAAAGTCAGTATTATTGATGGATTTTTTATCAATATTAATTCTTAATTATTTTCTTAACCCAATAATAGCATTTACAATTTATTTTTGTTTTTTACATTCAATTAGACATTCAATTTCATTAATAAAGGACATAAATAGAAATATCAAAAAAGGCTTTCCAATATTTTTAAAAAAAGCTATGCCGCTAACAGTTATAACAGCTCTGGCTTATTTATTTTCTTTATTTTTTTTGAATAATTACTATGAGTTTAATGAAGCGATATATAAAGTGATTTTTATTGGTTTGGCGGCATTAACATTTCCACATATATTGCTCGAATATTTAATTGAAAAAAATGAAAAATAAAGAAATCAAAATTTTATTAGCAGCACCACGAGGTTTTTGCGCCGGTGTTGATAGAGCAATCGAAATTGTTAAAAAAAGTATTAATAAATATGGTGCTCCTGTTTATGTTAGACATGAGATAGTCCATAATAAACATGTTGTTGAAAGTCTAAAAAAAATTGGAGCCATTTTTGTAGAAGAATTATCTGAAATTAACGATAAAACACGTCCAGTAATTTTTTCTGCTCACGGAGTTCCTAAAGCTGTACCAGAAGAAGCTAATAATTTAAAGATGGAGTATATTGATGCAACTTGTCCATTGGTATCTAAGGTGCATAGAGAAGCTGAAAATTTGTACAAAAATGGTAGTCATATAATTTTAATAGGTCATAAAAATCATCCCGAAGTAATTGGCACGATGGGTCAAATTCCAAAAGATGGTATTAGTTTAATTGAAAGTATCAAGGATGTAGAAAAGTATAAAAATAAAGATAGAAAAAATTTAGCTTTTGTTACACAAACAACTCTTTCTGTAGATGATACAAAGGAAATAATATCAGCTTTAAAGAAAAAATTTCCAGAAATTAAAGAACCCAAAAAAGAAGATATTTGTTATGCAACAACGAATAGACAGGCTGCTGTTAAAAAAATTGCAGAAAAGTGCGATATGTTTTTTGTTATTGGAAGTAGAAATTCATCTAACTCTTTAAGATTGGTAGAAGTTGCAAAAAATTCTGGATGTAAAAATTCAAGACTAATTCATTCGGAAAGTACAATTCCTTTAAATGAAATTGAAAATTATAAAACTATAGGGGTTTCATCGGGGGCTTCTGCACCTGAAATATTAGTTGATAATTTTATAAAAAGTTTAAAAAAACAATTTAAGATAGAAATAAAGGAAGTAGAAATAGTTAAAGAAAATATAACATTTAAAATTCCAGGGAAATTAAATTAGATGGCAATATATACAAAAATTTCTTCAAAGCATATTCGATTAATTGAAAAAAAATATAATTTAGGAAAAATAATTCATTTTAAAGGAATTAAAAAAGGGATTGAAAATACTAATTATCTTTTAAAAACAAAAAATAAAAAATTCATACTAACGCTTTTTGAAAAAAGAGTTCAAAAAAAAGATTTACCTTTCTTTATGAATTTAATGGACAAGTTGAATAAATATAAAATTAATTGTCCAAAGCCTCAAAAAAATAAAAAAGGAAAGTTTTTGATAAAAATTAAAAATAAAATTGGCTCTATTGTTTCTTTTGTTGAGGGAAAAGATAAGTTAAAATTAAATTCAAAAAACTGTTTTGAAATTGGTAAAAATATAGCCAGATTTCATAAAGCATCAAAAAAAATAAAACTTTATAGAAAAAATTCTTTATCTTTAAAAGATTGGCTAAAATTATTAAATAAAATTGGAAATAAATCCAAAATTATTAGTCCTAATTTAAATACTTTAATGAAGACTACTTTTTCACAAATAAAAAATAAATGGCCAAAAAATTTACCCTATGGAATTATTCATGCCGATTTGTTTATTGATAATATTTTTTTTAAAAAAAATAAATTTCATGGATATATAGACTTCTATTTTGCATGTACTGATTTTTTAATGTACGAAATTGCTATCTGCATTAATGCATTATGTTTTGATAAAAAAAATAATAAATTTACATTTAATAAGAGAAAATCAACAAATCTCATTAGAGGTTATTCAAAAATAAGAAAGTTGTCTAATAAAGAAAAAAAATCTTTAAATGTTTTATGTAGAGGTGCAGCTCTTAGATATTTATTAACAAGAACTTATGATTATTTAAATACTCCAAAAAGTGCTGTTATCAAGATAAAGAATCCAAGGGAATATATTCAAAAACTTAAAGTGCATAATCAATTTAGCAATTTTAAAAATTATTATAATTAAATGATTAAAATTTATACTGATGGTTCTTGTTTAGAAAATCCAGGAAATGGTGGATGGGCAGCAATAATCATTGACGAAGGGAAAAAAGCTGAGATTAAAGGAAGTAAAAAAAATACTACGAATAATCAAATGGAATTGATCGCTCCAATTCAAGCTTTAAAAAAAATTCCAAAAGGTAGTAATGTTCAAATTTTTACAGACTCTAAATATGTTAAGTCAGGAATAACTGTGTGGATCCATAATTGGAAAAAAAATGGATGGAAAACTGCAAATAGAGAGCCAGTTAAAAATAAAGAACTTTGGGAAGAGTTAGATCTTTTAGCTAATGAATTTGAAATAAGTTGGAATTGGGTAAAAGCACATTCAACAGATAAATTAAATAACGAAGTTGATTTACTTGCTAGAGAAGCTGCAAATTTATAATCGGAGTAAGTTGCAACGGAACGACTTTTATCTAATTTAAATCTTTAAGATAAATTCTTTTTTTTTTTCTTCACTTAAAAATGAAGATTTAAAAGAGTTAATTAATAAAGTTTTTATATCTTCAAAAGAAAGATTTAATGCCACTTGAGTTTCAATTAAATTTTGATTTAGATAACCTCCAAAATAAGCTGGATCATCTGAGTTAATCGTCACCATTAATTTTTTATCCAACATTTTCTTTAAATTATGATCGTTTAATTTATCAAAAACTTTTAATTTTATATTTGAGAGAGGACAGACTGTTAGAGGAACTTGATTTTTCAACAGTTTTTCTACCAATTTTTTATCTTTAAGACATTGAACACCATGATCAATTCTTTTTACATTAAGAAGATTTAACGCTTCCCACATATATTCTGGTGGTCCTTCCTCGCCTGCATGAGCAACGGTTATAAAGTTGTTTTCAGCTGCTTTTTTAAATAATTTTTCAAACTTTTTTGGAGGATTACCCATTTCTGAAGAGTCTAATCCAACTCCAAATATCTTATCTTTATGAATAATAGCTTGATCTAAAATTTTAAAACACTCATCCTCACTTAAATGTCTTAAAAAACACATAATAATTTTAAAACTTAAGCCAAATTCTTTTTCTGCTTTTTTAAGAGCTTTGTAAATTCCATTTATAATAATATCAAAACTAATTCCTCTATTTGTATGAGTTTGGGGATCAAAAAAAATTTCTGTATGAACAATATTATCTTCTTTACATTTTAATGCATAAGCCCATGTAAGTTCGAAGAAATCTTTTTCTTTTAATAATACTTTTGCTCCTTCATAATATATTTTCAGAAAAGATTCTAAGTTACTAAAATTATATGCTTTTTTTGCTTCATCAATATTTTTAAATGGAATTTGAACATTATTCCTTTTAGCTAATGAAAACATTTGTTCAGGCTCAAGAGTTCCTTCTATATGTAAATGCAATTCAGCTTTTGGTGATTTTTTTATAAATTTTTGTATACTAATATTATTCATTACTTTTAACGAATTTTTTTACCTCTTCTGTATTATTTTTTAATACTTGAAAATTTTCGTCTTTATCAAGTACATGCTGAAGTTCTTCTGGCAATTTTTCATGTTTATTTATTGCATTTTTTGTAGCATCTGGAAATTTACATGGATGTGCAGTTGATAAAACAACACAATCATTAAAAGATAGTTTTTTTGCAGCCCCTACTCCAACCGCTGTATGAGGATCTAATATTATATTATTTTCTTCATAATTTTTTTTAATAATCTCTAAAGTTTCTTGTTCATTACAACTTTCAGATAAAAAATCCTTTTGAATTATATCCAAATTGTTTTTTTCAATTTGATAAGAATTTTGCTTAATTTTTTTCATTATGTCTGCAGTTATTTTAGAGTTAGAATTATTTACATAATAAATTAATCTTTCAAAGTTACTGGCTAATTGAATATCCATACTAGGTGAGGATGTTTCTTTAACTTCTTTTGAAATATAATCTCCTTTTGAAATAGCTCTATGCAAAATATCATTTTCGTTTGTTGCAACAATTAGTTTATCAATTGGTAATCCCATTTTCTTTGCAAGGTAGCCTGCAAAGACATCACCAAAATTTCCTGTTGGAACTGAAAAAGAAATATTTTCTTTGCCTAATTTAAAATATGAGTAAAAATAATACACTGCTTGAGTAATAATTCTTGCCCAATTTATTGAATTCACACCTGACATATTTATAGATTTAGAAAACTCAAGATCAGAGAACATTTGTTTTACAATATTTTGACAATCATCAAAATTTCCATCTATGGCGATATTAAAAACATTTTTTTCTTCCACAGTAGTCATTATTTTTCTTTGAACAGAAGAAATTTTGTTGTTTGGATGTAAGACAAATATATTTAAATTAGATTTTCCTTTAATTGCATCAATAGCTGCTGCACCAGTATCTCCAGAAGTTGCAACAACTATATTTATTTTTTTGTCATTTTTATTTAAATAATATTCATACAGATTACCAATAAATTGCATTGCAACATCTTTAAATGCTAGTGTTGGACCATGAAATAATTCTAATAATTTTATTTCTCCAACATTTGAAAGTTTAATAACTTCTTTTTCTCTAAATTTTGAGTATGATTTTTTAATTAAGGGTGAAAGTTCTTCTTTAGAGATAAAATCTGATGAAAATAGATTTATTATTTCAGTAGATAGTTCATTATAATTTAAATTTTTAAGTTCTAATAATTC
>CACIWJ010000007.1 GCA_902590365.1 uncultured Pelagibacteraceae bacterium
AATTAAAAATTTTAAAAATATTCAAATAAAGTTTAATAAAATTTTTAACATTGTAAAAAAAATAAATGTAAAAAGAAAAATTGTAGGCTGTTATTATCCTGTAAATTTTGAGGTTGATACAAAAGACTTGATGATTAAATTACAGCAAAAAGGTTTCAAAATAAGTTTACCTGTTATTAAAAATAATTTTAATATGGATTTTTATAAATGGAATTTAAATGATCCACTTTATTTAAATAAATATGGAATTCCTGAACCTGAAAGAAAAAAAAAAGTAAAACCTAATATATTTTTAATTCCCTTGGTAGCTTTTGATAAAGAACTAAATCGACTAGGTTATGGAGGTGGATATTACGATCGATTGCTTAAAAAAAAGGAAAATATTAATATAATAAAAATTGGATTGGCTTTATCATGTCAAAAAGTAATTAAGGTTCCAACTGATAAATTTGATAAAAAATTAGATTATATAGTTACTGAAAGAAATTTATATAAATGAGAATTTTATTTTTGGGAGATATAGTAGGTCCCTCAGGTTGTGAGGCAGTAAGAAAAAATTTGCAAGATCAAATTAAAATTAATAAAATTAATTTTGTAATTGTGAATGGCGAAAATTCAGCAGATCAGGGAGTTGGTATAACGGAGAAAATTTCAAAAGATTTTTTTAATTGTGGAGTTGATGTTATTACAACAGGAAATCATGTTTGGGATCAAAAAGAAGCTATCGATTATATAAATAAAGAAAAAAGATTATTAAGACCTTATAATTTAATAAGTCCTTCACCAGGAAAAGGTTTTGAAATATTTAGTTCGAAGAATGGTTATAAAGTTGCAGTATTAAATTTAATGGGAAATATTTTTATGAAAAAATGTAATGACGTTTTTGATGCAGCAAAAGATTTTATTTCTAAAAATAAACTAAAAAAAGATTTTGATTTTTTGATTGTTGATTTTCATGGAGAAATTACTAGTGAAAAAATGGCTATAGGACATTTTTTTGATGGTAAAGCTTCTTTAGTAGTAGGTACGCATACACATGTGCCAACAAATGATGCTAGAATTTTAAATTTTGGAACTGCATATCAAACAGATGCAGGAATGTGTGGTGATTATAATTCTGTAATTGGCATGAATAAAGAAAACTCTTTAAATAAATTTTTAAAAAAGGATTCTAAAAAACATTTTCCATCCACAGGAGAAGCAAGCTTATCTGGTGTAATAATTGATTGTGATATTGAAACAGGCTTAGCAAAGAATATAAAAACATTTATTTATGGGGGAGATTTAGTAAATACTAATTAATTTTATGGCAGGTCATTCGCATTGGGCAGGTATTAAACATAAAAAAGGTAAGGCTGATAAACAAAGGTCAAAAATTTTTTCTAAACTTTCAAAAGAGATTACGGTAGCCGCTAAATTAGGTGATAAAGATCCTGATATGAATGCAAGATTACGATCTGCAATTCAGTCTGCAAGATCTGCTAATATGCCAAAAGAAAATATTAAAAGAGCTATAGATAAATCATCAACGAATACTGGAGAAAATTTTGAAAATATGAGGTATGAAGGTTTTGGGCCCGAAAAAATAGCGGTGATAATTGAAGCGCTTACAGATAATAAAAATAGAACTGCTTCAAAAATAAGAACTATCTTTCAAAAAAATGGAGGAAATTTAGGCACATTAGGATCAGCTTCACATAATTTTAAACAACTTGGAGTAATTAAAATTGATAAAAATGAAATTTCAGAAGAAAAAATTTTAGAATTAGCAATTGATTCTGGAGCCGATGAATGCATGACCCAAGAAGATTTTCATGAAATTCACTGTGAAAAAAGTGAGATTTATAATATAAAAAAAAAACTAGAATTAAAAATTAAAAACTTTATTTCTACTGAAATTGAATGGATCCCATTAAACAGTGTAGAAATATCAAAAAATCAATTAGAAATAACATCAGAATTTTTAGAAATTTTAGATAATGACGAAGATGTACAAAATATTTACACAAATTTAAAAATTAGAAATAATTAATGTTAATAATTGGAATTGATCCCGGAATATCAGGCGCAATATGTTTTTTAAAAAATGGAAAAGTTATTGACGCTATTGAAATGCCAAGTATGGCTGAAGGAAAAAAAAATAAAAAACAGGTTAATGGTTCACAAATATTTAATGAAATTTCTTTAAGAATTAAAGATTTTAATAAAGAAAATATTAAAGTTGTTATTGAACAAGTTTCTGCAATGCCAGGACAAGGCGTCACAAGCATGTTTAATTTTGGTCAATCATTTGGTATTTTGAAGGGAATTTGTTCAGCTATGCATTTATCAATGCATTTTGTAAGACCAGCTAAATGGAAAAAATATTTTAATCTTATTAATTGCGAAAAAGATGCTAGCAGAACCAAAGCAATTGAGATTTTTCCATATTTTTCAACAAATTTGTCAAAAAAAAAAGATGCAAATAAAGCGGATGCAATCCTAATTGCTAGCTATTTTTACGAAACATATAGATCGGAATAGGCCAATTTATTGAGGTTAGACAAATTGATGACACAATTAAGTGTGAAATCTTTTTAATGGAAGCAGATATAACATCTCAAGCAGTTGGGTTAGCTAGTAGTGCAGACTTTTCAATAATAAATTTATTTGTAAGAGCAGATATTATAGTTAAATCTGTTATTGTTATTTTAATAGCTTGTTCAATTTATTCATGGGCAATAATATTAGAAAAAATTAAATTATTTAAAAAAATAAATATTTCTTCCGCTGAATTTGAAGAAAAATTTTGGAAATCAAAGTCAGCTGAGTCTTTTTATAATAATATTCCTAAAAATATTGAAGATCCAATGGCTTTAGTTTTTAAAGCATCAATGGAAGCGGCTTTTAAAACCAGGTCTAAAACTCAATTGAATGAGAGACTTTCAAACATGCTTCAAATTAATATTGAAAAACAAATGGAAAAAATTGAAAAGAGTTATACTTTTTTAGCCACTGTGGGTTCAACCGCGCCATTTATAGGTTTGTTTGGAACGGTATGGGGTATAATGAATTCTTTTCAATCAATAGCTATTTCAAGAAATACAAGTTTAGCAATAGTTGCACCTGGAATAGCAGAAGCTTTGTTTGCAACAGCATTAGGTTTGCTAGCAGCAATACCTGCGGTTGTTGCTTATAATAAATTTAATAGTGATTCCAAAAAGTATTCACAAAAATTAGAAAATTTTTCAAAAAGATTTTTAACAATAATTTAAAAAATGGCTTTTAATTTTAAAAGGTCTTCCAAAGAACCAATGAGTGAAATCAATGTCACTCCATTTGTTGATGTAATGTTAGTTCTTTTGATAATTTTTATGGTAACAGCACCATTATTAACAGTTGGAGTACAGGTTGATTTGCCAGAAAGTTCAGCTGATTCATTGCCAGAAGAACAAGAACCCTTAACTTTGTCAATTAACTCTAAAGGAGAAATATTTATTCAAGAGTCTAAAGTTGAGTATGATAAAATTATTGCAAAAATTTTGGCTGTATCAAAAAACAGAACAGATACCAGAATATATGTTAGAGGTGATAAAACTATAAACTATGGTCGAGTTTTAGAGATAATGGGTATGCTTTCAGGTTCTGGCTTTACTAAAGTTGCATTAATTTCTGAGCCATATAAAGAAAGGTAATAACCTGACTAGAAATATTATCATTTCTTCTGGTTTTCATTTTATTATGATTTTTATAACTGCTTTAAGTCTTCCTTTTTTAGCAAAGAAACCAATTGATTTACCACCAATCGTATCAGTTGAATTAATTCAGATTAGTGAAAAAACAAATATTCCATTTGCTCCAAAAGCTAAAAAAATTATTGAAGAAGTAAAAAAAAAGGAAAAAGAAAAAGTAACATCAGAGCAAGCACCTCCTAAAAAAGTAAAAAAGGAAAAGCCAGATGCAGTACCTTTGCCTGATGAAAAAATTGAAAAAGTTAAAAAAATTGAAGAAAAAAAACAAAATCCAGAAAAACTTGATAATGAAATTAAACAAGTATCTGAGTTTGAAAAAGAAGAATTATTTAACCCTGATAATATTGCAGCATTAATAGATAAATCAAAAGAAGAAACGGCCGAAACAACAAAAAAGATAAGCAAAATTACACAATCCCAAGATAAAAATGTAGATGCCTCAGGACTTACATTGAGCGAAGAAGACGCATTAAAGGCTCAAATTTTTGGTTGCTGGAGTATTCCTTTAGGATTACCATATAATGAAAATTTATTGGTTAGAATAAAGTTAGAGCTTAAACCAGATGGAACTGTTATTAAATCTGAAATACTGGATCATGCAAGAATGAATAAACCTGGCCAAGGATTTTATAAAGTTTTGGCTGAAAGTGCGCTAAGAGCAGTAAAATTATGTCAGCCTCTAAGGGTACCAGCAAAAGGTTATGAAAGGTGGAAAGAGTTACTGCTGAATTTTGATGCAAGAGAAATGTTGGAAGGATAATGAGATATTTAAATTTTTTAGTGTTATTGTTTGTTTTTATTCCAATTAAAGCAATAGCCTTAATTGAAGTTGATATTACAAGAGGTAATTTAAATCCACTACCGATAGCAGTATCACCACTGTCAATAGATAAGGAATCTAACCAAAGTTTAAAAGAAATTTTAAGAAAAGAAAATATAGGATCCGAAATATCGATTGTGGTAGAGAATAATTTAAAAACCTCAGGGTTGTTTAACCCATTAAATAAAGATGCTTTTTTACAAGAAGCAGATATTGTACATCTTAAACCAAGATTTGAAGATTGGGCGTTAATCAAAGCTCAGGCTTTGATTACTGGAAAAGTAACTTATCAAGATGAAAAATTAAGAGTTGAATTTAGACTCTGGGATGTTCTAGCAGGAAAAGAAATGATGGCATTAGCTTTTACAACAGTTCCTAGTAATTGGAGAAGAGTAGGTCATATTATAACAGATAAAGTTTATGAACGTTTAACTGGTGAAAAAGGCTATTTTGATACTAGAATTATTTATGTTGCTGAAGAAGGACCAAAAGTAAAAAGAATAAAAAAATTAGCAATAATGGATCAAGATGGATTTAATACCAAGTATTTAACATTAGGAAATGAATTAGTTTTAACTCCAAGATTTAATCCAACTAATCAAATGGTAACATATCTTTCATATTTTAGGAATATGCCTAGAGTATATTTGTTAGATATTGAAACTGGTGTTCAAGAAGTAGTTGGAGATTTTCCAGGAATGACTTTTGCACCAAGATTTTCTCCTGATGGAAAAAAAATAATTATGAGTTTTGCTATGGATGGAAATTCAGATATTTATACAATGGATTTAGAAAACAGAGTTGTTGAAAGAATAACTAATCATCCATCTATTGACACATCGCCTTCTTATTCACCTGATGGAAAGTATATTTGTTTCAATTCTGATAGAAGCCGTTATCAACAAATTTATATAATGAAAAGTGATGGATCAAATGTAAAAAGAATTTCATTTGGAAAAGGACTTTATGGTACACCTGTTTGGTCTCCAAGAGGTGATCTAATAGCTTTTACAAAACTTCATAAAGGAAAGTTTTATATTGGTGTTATGAGAACAGATGGATCTGGAGAGAGATTGTTAACTGAAAATTATTACCAAGAAGCTCCTTCATGGTCTCCTAATGGAAGAGTGTTGATTTTTTATAGAGAAACAAAGTCAGACTCTGAAGGAAAGGGTTTTTCAGCAAAATTATGGTCTATAGACCTGACAGGCTATAATGAACGTTTAGTCGGCACAGAATCTGATGCTTCTGACCCATCTTGGTCGTCTTTATTAAGTAATTAGAGGTATTTAATTACAAAATAGTTGATTTTTTAACTTGAAAGATTTAACTAGTTGTGGAAAACTTAAAATAATCAATTGAAGGAGCAGTGATGAATTTAAGCAAGATTTTTAAGAATGCATTATTGATAATGCTAGCAAGTTTAATACTTACAGCCTGTGCAACTAAGAAAGTTCAAAACCAGATGCAAGGTGATGTTTATACAGGAACTGACACCGTAAAATATTTGGCGTCAGGTGTTGCAGATAGAGTATTTTTTGCAACCAATGAATCAGTTTTAACTACTGCTTCTAGAGATACTTTAAGAAAGCAAGCAGAATGGTTAAGAAAAAATTCAAAAATTAATGTTGTGTTAGAAGGTCATGCTGACGAAAGAGGAACTAGAGAATATAACTTAGCTCTAGGTGAGAGAAGAGCAAATGCAGCTAAAGACTATTTAATGACATACGGAATTTCTGCAAACAGAATTTCAGTAATTAGTTATGGTAAAGAGAGACCAGTAGACTCTGGATCAAATCCATTAGCTTGGTCTAAGAATAGAAGATCAGTAACTGTTAAAGCAAATTAATCTAATTAAAATTTAAAGACCCTGGATATAAAATACCCAGGGTCTTTTTTTTGCCATCATTATAAATATTAATTGCTATTAATGCTTAAATATCAAAAATATTTGTTATTAATTATTTTGTTTTTTTTTGGTTTTTTTAAAATCAATGTTTTGGCTGATAGTCATAATGTAAGTGAAATTTTAGAAATTATTCAAAAAGATTTAAAAACTTTAGAAAAGGCAGTTTATTCTAACTCATCTACTATTAATTTAGGAGATGAATCTACTGAGATGGATCAAAATTCAGAAGAAGTGCTAACAAGACATTTATTAAAACTATCTGAAATTGAAAATCAGTTTCAAGAATTAACCAATAAGTTTGAAGAAATTAATTTTAAATTAGATAAACTTTCAAATAGACTTTCAAAAGTACAAGCAGATAATCAAATTAGATTTCAAGAATTAGAAAGTAATCCAGGAACTATCATAAATGATACAAAAGTTTCATCTATAGAGGAACAAGGTGAGAAAGAAATTTTGCCAGGATCTTCTCAACCACAAGATCTTGGATCAATATCTTACAAAGATACCGAAACAAAACTTGAAAGCCAACAGTTACAATCTGTCGAAACAACAAATACTGTAATAACTGAAACCTTTGTTTCTGAAGAAAAAATTTTACCAGATACAAGTCCAAAAAAACAATACGAGTTTGCAACCAGTTTTTTAAAAAATGGAGACTACAATACTGCAGAAAGAGCATTTAGAGAATTTGTTCAAACAAATCCAGATGATGAATTAGCTGGTAATGCTCAGTATTGGTATGCAGAAACATTTAGAATTAGACAACTATACACAGATGCAGCTTCAGCTTATTTGGAAGGATATCAAAAATATCCAAAGAGTCAGAAGGCTCCTATAAATTTACTTAAACTTGGTGTATCATTAGTACAGATAGGAGAAAAAGATCAAGGTTGTTTGATGATAACTGGTGTAAAAAAACAATATCCAAAAGCAAATCAATCTGTTCTTCAAAAAGCAATATATGAAGAAAAAAAGTTTGAATGCAAAAAACAAGAATCGTAATACTGTTACTAACTTTTTAAAAGATAAATTTATCAATACTATCTATAAACAATTTGAGAAAAATTTAGTCTCAGAAAGAGGATACATAGTTGCTGTATCTGGAGGTCCTGATAGTTTGGCACTTGCATATTTTGCAAAATGTTTTTCACAATTAAAAAAAGTAAATTTTTATTATTATTTAGTTGATCATAGATTGCGGGAAGGGTCTTCTAAAGAAGCAAAAAAAACCTTAAATTTATTAAAAAAAATTAATGTGAAATGCAAAGTATTAACTTGGCATGGAAAAAAACCAAAATCAAATATTCAATCAATAGCAAGATTCAATAGATATTCTTTATTGATCAAAGAATGCAAAAAGAGAAATTTAAATAATATTTTATTAGGACATCAAAACGATGATTTAAATGAAAATTTTTTAATAAGGATGATGAGAGGAAGCGGCTTAAAAGGATTAGTTTCATTGGATGAAATTTCTGAAAGTAATAATATTAAATTTTTAAGACCCTTGCTAAGTATTGAAAAAAATAAACTTAAAATAGTTTCTTTAAAGGTATTTAAATCATTCATTGAAGATCCATCGAATATTAATGAAAATTTTAAAAGAATAAGAGTAAGGAATTTAATTAAAAATTTAGAAAAAGAGGGATTTGATAAAAAAAAATTTAATTTAACAATAAATAATTTAAAAAGTGCAAACAAGGCATTAGAATTTTATGCAAAAAGAAATGTGTTAGAAAACTCATTTTTTAATTCAGAGAAACATAATATCATTTTAAATAAAGATTTTTTTGTTCAGCCAAATGAAATTATTTTAAGATCTTTTATAAAAGTTATTCAGACAATTAGTCGCAACTATTATCCACCTAGAGGGATGAGTATGAAAAATCTTATTATTGAAATTAAATCTAAAAAAAGCAAAAAAAAGTTCACTCTTGGGGGATGTATATTTGAAAAAATCAATGAAACCGTAATAATATCTAAAGAATAAACCAAAATATATGAATAACTGCAAAAATACGCACTTGTTTAATTAAGAATAATTCTTATCTTATACATATGAATTTTAAAAATTTAGCAATGTGGGCCATCATAGTTTTTTTAACTATAGGTTTATACAATATGTTCAAAAACCCACATAACACAGTGAATGCTAAGGATCGTATAAATTTTTCCAAATTTTTATCTGAAGTAGATAATGGTAGAGTCGTTCAAGTTGAAATTAAAGGAAATAATATTGAAGGAGTTTTATCTGATGGAAAAAAATTTACTACATATGCTCCAAATGATCCAAATTTAATTGAAAAACTTTCTGATAAAGGAGTTACTATTTCTGCTGCTCCTTTAGATGAAAAAATGCCATCACTCTTTGGTGTTTTACTTTCATGGTTTCCAATGCTTTTATTAATTGCTGTTTGGATTTTTTTCATGAGACAGATGCAAGGTGGAAAAGGTGGAGCCATGGGTTTTGGAAGATCTAAAGCTAAAATGATGAATGAACTTAAGGGCAAAGTTACATTTAATGATGTTGCTGGAGTTGAAGAAGCTAAAGAAGAAGTAGAAGAAGTAGTAGAATTTTTAAAAGATCCAAAAAAATTTAGCCGACTGGGAGGAAAAATTCCAAGAGGTTGTTTATTAGTTGGTGCTCCTGGTACTGGTAAAACTTTACTAGCAAGAGCTATTGCTGGTGAAGCAGGTGTGCCTTTTTTTACAATATCAGGATCTGATTTTGTTGAAATGTTTGTTGGTGTAGGAGCTTCAAGAGTAAGAGATATGTTTGAGCAAGGCAAAAAACATTCACCGTGTATTATTTTTATAGATGAAATTGATGCAGTTGGAAGAAGCAGAGGTGCGGGCTTAGGCGGCGGTAATGATGAGAGGGAACAGACATTAAACCAATTGCTTGTTGAAATGGATGGCTTTGACACTAATGAAGGTGTAATTATTATAGCAGCTACAAATAGACCCGATGTTTTAGATCCCGCTTTGTTAAGACCAGGAAGGTTTGATAGACAAGTAGTTGTTTCACTTCCAGATATAATTGGTAGAGAAAAAATATTAAAAGTACATGCTAAAAAAATATCAATGGCTCCTGATATTAATTTAAGAACAGTTGCACGAGGAACTCCAGGATTTTCTGGAGCTGATTTAGCAAACTTAGTTAATGAATCAGCATTATTAGCAGCTAGAAAAAATAAAAGAATTGTTACAAATCAAGAATTTGAGGAAGCAAAAGATAAAGTAATGATGGGTGCTGAAAGAAGATCTATGGTTATGACTGAAGAAGAAAAAAAATTAACAGCATATCATGAAGCTGGACATGCAATTGTAACAATTAATGAAAAAGCTGCTTACCCTATCCATAAAGCAACAATAATTCCAAGAGGTAGAGCTTTAGGTATGGTTATGCAATTACCAGAAAAAGATGAAGTTTCACAAACAAGAGAGCAACTACATGCTCAAATGGCAATTGCAATGGGAGGAAGAGTTGCAGAAGAGTTAATTTTTGGAGATGATAAAGTAACTACTGGTGCCGCTAGTGATATTGAACAAGCAACAAAAAGAGCAAGAGCAATGGTTATGAGAGCAGGTCTTAGTAAAGAATTAGGTCCAGTTGCATATGGAGAAAATGAAGAAGAAGTATTTTTAGGACGTTCTGTTGCAAGGCAGCAAAATATGTCAGAAGAAACAGCAAAAAAAGTAGATTCTGAAATAAGAAAATTTGTTGAAAAAGGCTACGATAGAGCAAAAAAAGTATTAAATGAAAAAATTGATGATTTACATAAACTTGCAAAAGCATTACTTGTTTATGAAACATTAACAGGAAGCGAAATAGAAAATTTAATTAATAAAAATATTTACCCAACCAATAAGGAAGATTTAAAAGTTGAAGACGATAAGTCAACCTCTGCTCTTGGATCTATTGGATTAAAACCAAAAATTGTTCACTAGCTTGTAATGAAAAAATATTACACTAGAGCGTGTAATTTTTACTATGGTGCTGAATCAATAAAAAAAGTTAAAAATAAAACTTCCATACCTTTAAATAATAATAAATTTATATCTTTTGATACATTGGAAATAATAACAAGAGATAATAAAAGGAAAATTCATATAAAAGATATTAATTTAGAAAAGAAAGAATTAAAAAACAAAATTAAAATAGATTTAAATTTAATTAAAAAAAAGAAAAGTTTTAAAAAATTAAATTTTTCTAATTATCCTATATTAATGGGAGTTATAAATTTAACTCCTGATAGTTTTTCCGATGGTGGAAAATATAATAAAAAAAGTAAAGGTTTTGATCATGCTAAATATTTAATTAAAAAAGGATGTAAAATTATTGATATTGGAGGAGAGTCCACTAGACCTGGATCCAAAGAAGTAAAAAAAAAAATAGAGTGGAAAAGAATTAGCGAAACTTTAAAAAAAATTAAAAAATTAAATAATTTTATTTCTTTAGATACAAGAAAAAGCTGGATAATGGAAAAAGGAATTAATTATAAAGTAAATTTGATTAATGATATTTCTGGATTAAATCATGATTCTAATACAATAAATGTTCTTAAAAAAACAAATATTCCTTTTGTGATGCATCATATTCAAGGAACTCCACAAACTATGCAAAAAAATCCAAAATATAAAAATGTTCTTTTAGATATTTATGATTTTTTTGAGAGAAAAATTAATGAAATCAGAGCTAAAGGAATTAAACACAATAATATTATTTTAGATCCTGGAATTGGATTTGGTAAAAACTTGAAACATAATATTATCTTAATACAGAATATTTCTCTTTTCCATTCACTTGGATTTCCTATAATGTTAGGACTTTCAAGAAAAAGATTTATTAAAGATTTATCTGGAAATAATGATAGTAAAGAAAGGTTAGGTGGAACTATATCATCTGGTTTGTATGCAATGATGCAAGGAGTTCAAATAATGAGAGTTCATAATATTAATGAAGTCAATCAAAGCATTAAGATTTTTAAAACATTAAATTTCAAATAATGCCTAATAAATATTTTGGTACCGATGGGATTAGAGGAAGAGTAAATGAAGGAAATATTAATGGAGAAATGTTTTTTAAATTTGGTTTGGCGGCAGGTACATATTTTAAGAATCTTAAAAAAACAAAACAAATAGCAATTATTGCTAAGGATACTAGATTATCAGGATATACTTTAGAGCCAGCTTTGGTTTCCGGTTTAGCATCTGCTGGAATGCATGTTTATACTTTAGGACCTTTACCAACTAATGGCCTTGCAATGTTGACCAAAAAAATGAAAGCAAATATGGGTATAATGATTACGGCTTCGCACAATCCATATTATGACAATGGACTAAAATTATTTGGTCCAGACGGACTTAAGTTATCTGATAAAATTGAAAAAAAAATTGAAAAATTAATAGAATCTAAAATCAATAAAAATTTGTCAAAGCCAGAAATTCTTGGAAGAGTAAAAAGATTAGAAGATGCTAACGATAGATATATAAGAATTTTAAAAAATAATTTTCCAAACAATTTTAGTTTGAAAGGAATAAAAATTGCCATAGATTGCGCAAATGGGGCAGGATACAAATCAGGACCAAAACTTTTAAAATCATTAGGAGCGAAAGTATATAAGATTGGTACATCTCCCAATGGTTTAAACATTAATGATAAGTGTGGCTCAACATTTCCTAATAAAATAAAATTTTTAGTTAAAAAACATAAAGTAAGTTTAGGTATATCTTTAGATGGAGATGCAGATAGAATTATATTGTGCGATGAAAAAGGAAAAATAATTGATGGAGATCAAATAATCGCAATGTTGGCGAATAGATGGAAAAGAAAGAAAATTCTAAAAGGAGGAGTGGTTGGTACTTTAATGTCTAATTATGGATTAGAAAATTACTTTAGAGAACAAAAAACAAAATTTTTAAGAGCCAATGTTGGAGATAGGTATGTTAAAGAAAGTATGCAAAAGAATAGGTTTAATCTGGGAGGCGAACAATCAGGCCATATTATATTGGGAAAATTTGCAACAACAGGAGATGGACTTCTAGTAGCATTAGAAGTTTTATTTTCAATGAGAAAAGGAAAAAAAGCTAGTGATTTATTAAATGTTTTTAAACCTATGCCTCAAATTTTAGAAAATATCCTTGTTAGAGATAAAAATATAATAAATCAATTAAAGTGTAAGAAAGCAGTTAAAAAAGCTAACAAATTAATGGGAAGAAATGGAAGGCTTTTGGTTAGAAAATCTGGTACAGAACCAAAAATTAGGATTATGGGAGAGTCACATAATAAAAATTTGATTATAAAATGTATAAAAATAATTAAACAATCAATAAAATATTGAAACCTAATTCTAAAATTTTAATAATTGCAGGATCTGACTCTTCTGGGGGTGCAGGTGTACAGGCTGATATTAAAACTGTTACCGCGCTGGGCTCATATGCTATGACTGCGATAACTGCTGTAACTTCTCAGAACACAACTGGTGTAAAATCAATCGTAGCTGTACCATCAAGAGAAATATCAAAGCAAATAGAATTTACCTCAAAAGATATTAAACCTCATGCAATTAAAATCGGAATGCTTCACTCAGCTGAAGTTATTAATGCAGTATTAAAGTCTTTAAATAAGATAAGCGTAAAAAAAATTATTTTGGATCCTGTGATGATTGCTAAGGGAGGAACTAAATTAATTGATAATCGTTCAATTAAAATTTTAAAATCAAAATTAATAAAAAAAGTTAGTTTAATAACGCCAAATATTCCTGAGACAGAAATTTTGACAAAAAAAAAAATTTTTTCAGTAGATGATATGATCAGTGCTGCAAAAATTTTAATAGATTTTGGAGCAAAAAATGTATTAATAAAAGGAGGACATCTTAAATCAAGAATTATGTATGATATTTTTATAAGTAAAAATGAAATGTCAGTTTTTAAAAACAAAAAAATTTACACAAAAAATACACATGGTACAGGATGTACATTATCTAGCGCCATTGCCACGTATTATTCATGTGGAAAAACATTAAAGAAATCTTGTGAGATGGCGATCAAGTATGTTAACCATTCAATTGGCACAGAACCAAATTATGGTAAGGGTCATGGGCCAATAAATCATTTAAGTACAATAAATATAAATAAAAAATTTAGATGAAAAATGTAGCTGTTGTTGGGTCCCAGTGGGGCGATGAAGGTAAAGGAAAAATTGTTGACTGGTTATCAAGTGAAGCTGATGTTGTAATTAGATTTCAGGGTGGGCATAATGCTGGTCATACTTTAGTAATAGATGGAGTTACATATAAATTAAGATTATTACCATCAGGTATAGTAAGAAAAAATAAAATATCTATTATTGGAAATGGTGTTGTAGTTGATCCATGGGCATTACTTGATGAAATTCAAGAGATTAAATCAAAAGGAGTTGAAGTAACTCAGAAAAATTTAATTATATCCGAAGCTGCAAATTTAATTTTACCATTTCATAGAGAAATGGATGAAATAAGAGAAGATGCAGCTGGAAAGTCTAAGATTGGAACAACAAGAAGAGGAATCGGTCCAGCTTATGAAGATAAAGTAGGCAGAAGATCAATAAGAGTAATGGATTTGGCTTCAGAAAAAAATCTTACTCATAAATTAGAAAAAGTATTAATGCATCATAACGCAATCAGAAAAGGTCTTGGTAAAAAAATTTATGAAAAAGAGAATCTAATGAAAGATTTACTTAAAATAGCTCCTGAAATTTTAAAATATTCACAACCAGTTTGGAAAAAGATTGATGAATTTAAATCACAAGGAAAAAAAATATTGTTTGAGGGAGCTCAAGGAATTTTACTTGATGTTGATCATGGAACCTATCCATTTGTAACATCTTCAAACACAGTGGCAGCTGCTGCTGCTACGGGTTCAGGTTGTGGTCCAAATTCTATAAATTATGTCTTAGGAATTACTAAAGCATATACAACTAGAGTTGGAGAAGGTCCTTTTCCAACTGAATTGACAGACAAAATAGGTGAAGAACTTGGAACCAGAGGAAAAGAATTTGGAACAGTTACTAGCCGTAAAAGAAGATGTGGATGGTTTGATGGAGTTTTAGTTAGACAAACAATTAAAATTTCTGGAATTGATGGAATCGCTTTAACGAAATTAGATGTATTAGATGAACTTGACGAAATTAAAATGTGTATAGGATATGAACTTAATGGAAAAAAAATTGACTATTTGCCTGCATCCATTGATGACCAATTAAAAGCAAAACCAGTTTATAAGGCTTTTGAAGGTTGGAAATCTCCAACCAGTGGTATTAAAAAATTTGATAATCTTCCAGATAATGCAAAAAATTATATAAATGAATTGGAAAAATTTATAGAATCTAAAATATCTAGCATTTCAACTAGTCCAGAAAGAAATGATACAATATTAATTGAAGATCCTTTTAAAATTTAGTTTGCTGGTAAAAGATTTTTTGATCTAGCTGAATTTAACATATGCTTTTGAAGTTTTTCAAAAGCTTTGTTTTCTATTTGTCTTATTCTTTCTCTACTGATCTTAAATTTTTTACTTAAATCTTCTAATGTTACTGGTTCATCTGTTAACCTTCTTGAGTAAAGAATATCTTTTTCTCTTTTATTTAATATTTTTACTGAATCTTGTAAAAGATCTTTTCTTTGATTCATTTCTTCTTGTTGAGAAAACTTAAGTTCTTGATCCATTTCTTTATCAATTAACCAGTCTTGCCATTCCTCACCATCTTCTCCAATAGGAGCATTTAAGGAATGTTCTTTTCCTGAAAGACGTCTGTTCATTGAAACAACTTCTTCTTCATTAACATTAAGTCTATTAGCTATATTTTTAACATGTTCATCTTTTAAATCACCCTCAGCTTTAGGAGCAATTTGATTTTTTAATTTTTTTAAATTGAAAAAAAGTTTTTTTTGTGCGGTCGTAGTACCAATCTTTACTAAACTCCAAGATCTTAATATGTATTCTTGTATTGAAGCTTTAATCCACCACATTGCATATGTAGCTAATCTAAAACCTTTTTCAGGTTCAAATTTTTTAACAGCTTGCATAAGACCAATATTGCCTTCAGAAATCATTTCATTTAAAGGAAGACCATAACCTTTATATCTCATTGCAATTTTTGCAACTAATCTTAAGTGGCTAGTTACTAATTTTTCTGCAGCTTTAATATTTCCTTTTGTTTTCCAATTTTTAGCCAACATATATTCTTCCTCAGCATCAAGCATAGGGAATTTTTTAATTTGTTCTAAATATAGACCTAATCCTCCTTCATTTGAGAGAACAGGAAATTTCATAGATCTTGTAGTCATAATGGTATTTATTTAATAAATTTTTTTAATAATACAATGATATTATTTATTAGTATTTCTTAGCTTTTTTAATACTATGTTCAAATCTTGTGGCAAATTTGAGGTAAATTCTAATTTTTTTCCAGTCATAGGATGAATAAAGCCTATAGTTTTTGCATGCAAAAATTGTCTATCAAGATTTAATATAGATTTTTCTAAATCAGAATCTATATTTTTAAATTTTTTAAATTTTTTTTTGTATTTTTTGTCACCTAAAATATTATTTCCTTTATAACTCATGTGAACTCTAATTTGGTGAGTTCTACCTGTTTCAAGTTTACATTCAACAAAACTAAATGTTGGAGTTTTTTTATTTTCAAATATTTCAAGTGTTTTATAATTTGTAATTGCCATTTTTCCTTTTGATATTCCAACTTCCATTAATTGCCTATTTTTTGAACTTCTAGTAATTAATGTTTTAATTGTTCCAGATTGTGGTCTTAATTTACCCCATATTAATGCTTGATAAATTCTATTTATTGAATGTTCTTTAAATTGTTTTGATAAATTTTCATGTGTAAGATTGTTCTTTGCTATTACAACTAATCCTGATGTGTCTTTATCTATTCTATGAACTATTCCAGGTCTTACTTCATCGCCAATATTTGATAAATTCTTACTATCATAATACATTAATGCATTAACCAAAGTTTTGTCATACTCCCCAGCACCTGGATGCATTGATATTTTAGATGGCTTATTTATAATTAATAAATTTTCATCCTCATATACAATATCCAGTTTTAAGTTATAGGGTTTTAAAGAAACCTTTTTTGCTTTTGGTATTTCAATCTCAATACTGTCATCCGTATTGATTTTTTTTGCAGGATTATTAATAGTTTCATTATTTATTTTTAATTTTTTATTTATAATTAAATTTTTGATCCTAGTTCTGCTTATCTCTTTTTTGTTACTTGATATAAATTGATCTACTCTTTGACCGTTTTCATAATCTTTAACAATTAAATTAATGATATTTTTCATAAATTATAATATTAATACTATATGCGCTTGTAGCTCAACTGGATAGAGCGCCTGACTTCGGATCAGGAGGTTCTGGGTTCGACTCCTAGCAGGCGCACCATTTATTCGCCAATATTGATTAATGTTCCTTTTTTGCGTGCTTTACTAAAAGAATAGTAAAATAAAGAAATTGCTATGAATAAATATAATCCATTTAAATAAAATGCCTTAAAAATATTTTCTGTATTTACATATCCATTTATTAATATATTTCTTGCTTCCTCAAAAATATAAACAAGTGGAAGCAAGTATGCAATTTTTTGAAAAATCTCAGGTAATATTTCCACAGGATAATAAATACAACCAAATGGAGCTAGTAAAAACATAGTTGACCATGCAATATTTTCAAAAGATGGTCCAAATCTTAGCAAACCTGAAGAAACAAGTATACCCAAGGTTATTCCAAATATGTAAAGACTTAAAAATAAAAAAAATAAACTAAAGCCAAGATTAAATAAAGAAATTCCAAAAAGTGGAGATGTTAATAAAATTGCTGGGACTAAACCAATAAGTGATCTAATTAAGGCTGTAAATATTAATGAAATTAAAATTTCACTTTTTTTAATAGGGGTAATAAATAAATTTGTAAAATTTCTACTCCATATTTCTTCAAGAAATAACATATTAAACCCAATACTTGTTCTAAATAAAAAATCATAAAGTATTGCACACGTTAATATTACGCCAACGGTATTACTATAGTAAGAACTATAAGTTGAGAAAAAAAGGGAAATAAACCCCCATAAAGTTATTTGTATTGTAGGCCAGTATATTAAATCTAAAATTCTAGGAAAGGATCTAGTTATTAAAAAAAAATGCCTTAAAAAAAGTCCGTACATTCTAATAAAATTCATTTTAATTCCTTACAAGTTTTAAAAAAACTTCCTCCAAGTTTTGTCTTCCATGTTTTTTGATTAAATCTTTTGGTTTACCCTCATCAATAATTGAACCATTTTTCATCATCATAATTGAGGAGCATAACCTTGTCACTTCATCCATGTTGTGAGAAGCTAATAAAATAGATACTCTATTTTCTTTCTTGTAATTTTCTAAAAAAGTTCTAACAAAATCTCCTATTTCAGGATCTAAGGATGCCGTAGGTTCGTCTAGGAGTAATACAGTTGGATCGTTGATTATTGCTTTTGCTAAGCTTATTCTATTTTTCTGTCCAGAAGATAGTTCACCAGTTATTCTATTTAGAAGGTTTTCTAATCTTAATTTATTAACTAAATAATCAATTTTTTCTTTTAAATTTTTAACAGAATATAGTTTGCCATATACAATTAAATTTTGTTTTACAGTTAGTTTTTTAGGTAATTCAATATAAGGAGAAATAAAGTTAATTTTTTGAAGAATATCATATCTATGTTTTTCTATTTTTAACCCATTAATTAATACTTCCCCACTACTAGGCTTAAGAAGCCCTAGTATCATTCCAATGGTTGTAGTTTTTCCCGAGCCATTAGGTCCAAGCAATCCTACTATCTCATTTTCTTTAATTTCAAAATTGATATTTTTAACAGCTTCTTTTGATCCGTACGATTTTTTTAAATTTATTACTTTTATAGAATTTTGCATTATTTTGTTGATGCTCTTTTTAATCTATCATTAATTGCTTCTCCAAAACCTATATTTGGAATTTTTTCAACTGCAATACTTTTATAATTATCATTTTTAATTTTTCTTAAAATTTTGTACAAATTTTTTGCTGCTTCTTTTAAATTTTTTGTTTTACTTAGGTAATAATAACTTTTAGAAGTTTTTTTTCTTTTTTTAATTAGAATAAATGCCTCACTAAATTTAGGTTTTAAAATATTCAATCTTATTGGTATTCCAGGCGAATAATGTAAATTTGATTGTCCTGGTACAGCAATTTTGTCTATTTTATTATATTGTAAATTTCTTTTAAGAATATAGTTGATTCTGGACTTTTCTATTCCACCTAGTCTTAAAATTTTTGGTCTACCTACCAAACTAATAATAGTTGATTCTAATCCAATTTTACATCTACCACCATTTAGAATAAACTTAATTTTATTTCCAAATTCTTCAATAACATCTTCTTTTGAAACGGGACTTATTTTAGTTGAAATATTTGCACTAGGTGCAGCTAAAGGATAATTTAATAACTTTAAAAGTTTTTTTGTTAAAGGGTGACTAGGAAATCTGACTGCTAAAGTTTTTTTATTATTAGTAACATTTTTAGAAATTTTACTATCTTTTTTTAATTTTAAAACAAATGTAATTGGTCCAGGGCAAAATTTTTTGTACAGTTTATAAAAATGATTGTTTATATAACAATCTTTTTTAAGTATTTCAAAACTGCTATAATGAACAATAAGAGGATTTTTTTTATGTCTTTTTTTCAATCTAAATATTTTTGAAGTTGCCTTGTTAGAATAAGCGTTTCCAGCAAGCCCGTACACAGTTTCTGTAGGTATTGCTACACACTCATTTTTATCTAAATAATATTTAGATTTTTTAATATTTGAAAGATTGTTTTTCATGTATTAATACCAACTATTATATGAAAGATAAAAATTTACCAGATGATATTCAAAACAAATCCTTGAATGAGTTAACAGAACTAGCAAATAATATTATTGAAAATCTTGAAAATAAGAAAGATCTTGAAAGTTCAATTAGTGATTATCAAATGTTAATAAAACTAAATAATTTAATTGAAAAAAAATTTCAGAATAACTCAAAAAAAATTTCTCAGCTTACAAAAGAAAAAATTAGTAAAATACTAGATAAAAAAAATGAAAAAAAAGTTAAATAAAACGGTTAAAGATACTAATTTATTTTTATCAAGATTTTTATCAAATCAAAAAAGAACAGATTTAATAAAACCTATGAGATATGGTTTGCTTCCTGGTGGTAAAAAAATAAGATCAAAATTGATTTTGGATGTAGGGAAAATTTTTAAAATAAAATATCAAAATTTAATTCGAATAAGTGCAGCTGTAGAATGTATTCACGCATATTCTTTAATTCATGATGATTTACCTTGTATGGATAACGATTCATTAAGAAGAGGTAAGTTATCCACTCATAAAAAATTTGGAGAGTCCACAGCAATTCTTGCAGGTAACTCACTACTTACTTTTGCTTTTGAAATTTTAAGCCAAAAAAATTTTAAACTAGATGATAAAATAAAAATAAAATTAGTAAATTTGATATCTAAATGTTCTGGACATTCTGGAATAGCAGGTGGACAATATTTAGATTTAAGTTTTGAACGTAAAAAAATTCCTTTAAAAAAAATTATTGAAATGCAGATTAAAAAAACTGGTAAACTTTTTAGTTTTTGCTGTATGGCACCCATAATTATTAGTAAAAAATTTAATCATCTTAAAAAATTTGATAAAATTGGTTCTGATATTGGTTTGTTGTTTCAAATAGCTGATGATTTAATTGATTATTCTGGTAATACGAAAAAAGTAGGGAAAAAAACAAAAAAAGATTTAAAAAAAGGCAAAGCAACCTTAATTAGTTTACTAGGTTATAAAAATACTATTAAATACTCTAATAAATTAAAATTTAATATATTTAAAAGACTTAAAGTTTTTGGAAATAAAGCCAACGATCTAAAAAGTACAATTGAATATATTTTAGCGAGAAGTAAATGAATAAAAAATTTAAATATTTAGATAATGTTAATTTTCCATCTGATATTAAAAATCTTTCATTATCAGAATTAAAAGAATTAGCAGCTGAAGTTAGACAAGAGATGATTGATGCTGTATCGGAGACAGGAGGTCATCTAGGTGCCGGTTTAGGAGTTGTAGAACTTACTGTTGCTTTACACTATGTATTTAACACGCCAAATGATAAATTAATTTGGGACGTTGGTCATCAAACTTATCCACATAAAATATTAACCGGAAGAAAAGACAAAATAAGAAGTTTAAGAAAAGGAGGTGGATTATCAGGATTTACTAAAAGATCTGAAAGTGAATATGATCCTTTCGGAGCAGCGCATAGCTCAACTTCAATATCGTCTGCTTTAGGAATAGCTACTGCAAATAAACTATCAAACAAATCAGATGATGTAATTGCAGTAATAGGTGATGGAGCAATGAGCGCAGGAATGGCATATGAGGCTATGAATAATGCGGGCGCAAGCAAAACTAAAATGATTGTAATTCTTAATGACAATGACATGTCTATTGCAAAACCAGTTGGTGCAATGAGAGCATATTTAGCAAAAATTTTATCTGGAAAATTATATTTTAGTTTTAGAGAAACAGTAAAATTAATAATATCAGCTTTTTCAAAAAGATTTAGTAAGAAGGCTGGTAAAGCTGAGGATTTTTTAAGAAGTGCTGTTACCGGTGGTACTTTATTTAGTTCAATGGGTTTTTACTATATGGGCCCGATTGACGGGCATGATATAGATGACCTAGTTTCTGTACTAAAAAATGCTAGGGACATTAACTACGATGGCCCTATTATGATTCATATAAAAACAAAAAAAGGTAAAGGTTATGAATTTGCAGAAAAATCAGAAGATAAGTTTCATGGAGTAACAAAATTTAATGTAAACACTGGAGTTCAAGAAAAAAAAAAATCGAATGTACCTGCCTATACTAAAATTTTTGCAAATACTTTATTAAAACATGCTGAAAAAGACAGTAAAATTATTGGGATAACCGCAGCAATGCCTTCAGGAACTGGAATGGATATTTTTGGAAAAAAATTTCCATCAAGAATGTTTGATGTAGGTATAGCTGAACAACATGCTGTAACTTTTGCTGCTGGTTTGGCAACAGAAGGCTATAAACCCTATGCAGCAATATATTCTACTTTTTTACAAAGAGCTTATGATCAAGTAGTACATGATGTGGCCATTCAAAGTTTACCTGTAAGATTTGCTATTGATAGAGCCGGATTAGTTGGTGCTGACGGACCAACGCACGCTGGTTCTTTTGATATAACTTATCTATCAACTCTGCCTAATTTTGTTGTTATGGCAGCTAGCGATGAGGCTGAACTTGTGAGAATGATAAATACTTCAGTAGATATTAATGATAAACCTTCCGCTTTTAGATATCCCAGAGGAAATGGTATAGGAGTAGAATTGCCAAATATAAGTGAAAAATTAGAAATAGGAAAAGGAAGAATTATTAGAGAAGGGAAAAAAGTTGCGATTTTAAACTTTGGCGGAAGATTAAATGAATGTTTGATTGCATGTGAAAATTTGAAAAAAAAAGGAATTAACTTAACTTTGTTTGATGCACGATTTGCTAAACCCTTAGATCAAAATACCATTTGGCAATTAGCAAGAGATCATGAAACAATTATTTCAATAGAAGAAGGATCAATAGGAGGTTTTGGATCACATGTTTCACAATATTTATTTGATAATAATTTAATCGATAACAATTTAAAATTCAGATCAATGATATTACCGGATAGATTTATAGATCATGATAAACCAGATCAAATGTACAAATATGCCGGTTTGGATGCTAGTAGTATTGAAACAAAAATTCTTGACACTTTAAATTCTAAAGTTGTTATTAAAAAATCAAACTAACTTTTGCACTGAGCAGCATTCATTAGATAGTGATCTAATAATACACAATGCATCATTGCTTCTCCAATAGGTACTGCCCTAATACCAACACATGGATCATGTCTACCTCTAACAGAAATAGAAGTATTCTTACCAAATTTATCAATAGTTTTTCTTGATGAAAGGATAGATGAGGTTGGTTTAACAGCAAATGAAACAACTATATCTTGGCCAGAAGAAATACCACCAAGAATTCCTCCCGCATTATTTGATTTAAAATTAGTTTTTTTACCTTTTTGTGTAATCTCATCAGAATTTTGTTCGCCAGTAAGTTGGGCCGAGTTCATTCCTGACCCAATATTTACACCTTTGACTGCATTGATACTCATCATAGCTGCAGCCAAGTCCATATCTAATTTAGAATAAATTGGAGCTCCCAATCCAATCGGAACACCTTTAGCCCTAACTTCTATAATTGCACCACATGAAGATCCTGATTTTCTTATACTCAACAAATATTTTTCCCAAAGTTTAATAATTGACTTATCGGGACAAAAAAAAGGATTTTTTGAAATAAATTTTTCATTCCACTTTTTAGTATCGCATCCTAGAATTCCAAGTTGAGTTACAGCACCCACAACTTTGTATTTACTTCCCAATTTATTTTGTAAGATTTTTTTTGCTATTGCACCTGCAGCAACTCTTGAAGCAGTTTCTCTTGCAGATTGTCTTCCACCACCTCTATAGTCTCTTATTCCATATTTTTTAAGATACGTGTAATCAGCATGACCAGGTCTGAATTTATTTTTAATTGTTTCATAATCTCTCGATCTCATATCTTTGTTATAAATTATCATCGAGATTGGAGTACCAGTTGTTTTTCCTTCAAACACTCCTGATAATATATTTACTTTATCGTCTTCTTTCCTTTGAGTTGTAAATTTTGATTGACCTGGTCTTCTCTTGTTTAGTTCAATTTGGATGTCTTTTTCTGTAATTTTTATATTTGGAGGACAGCCATCAACCACACATCCTATGGCAGGTCCATGAGACTCACCCCAAGTAGTGAAACGAAATATCTTTCCAAAAGTATTAAATGACATTAAATATATTATATAAATTATTTTGTTGAAATTATGAATGAAAAAAACTCACTAGGTATAGATTTATGCTTCAAGGATTTAAATAATCCAATAGATCTATTTGGATATTGGTTTAATGAAGCTAAAAAAACTGAAATTAACGATCCAAATGCTCTTAGTTTAGCAACTGTTGGGAAAAATGGAATTCCATCTGTAAGAATGGTTTTGCTAAAAGACTTTAATAGTGATGGATTTGTTTTCTATACAAATCTTAATAGTCGAAAGAGTGAAGAGATAAAATCTAACGCAAATGCATCAATGTGTTTTCATTGGAAATCTTTATTAAGACAAGTAAGAATAACTGGAGAAATATCAAAAGTTTCTGATGCTGATGCTGACAACTATTATAATAGTAGATCATATGGAAGTAGAATAGGGGCATGGGCTTCAAATCAAAGCAGTATTTTAAAGTCCAGAGATGAGTTGTTAAAATCTGTTGAAGAATTTAAAAAAAAATATCCAAATGAAAATAATGTACCACGACCAAAACATTGGTCAGGATGGAACTTAACTCCAAACGAAATTGAATTTTGGTTAGATGGTAAAAACAGAATACACGAAAGGTTGCGTTATACTAAAAAAAATAATAACGATTGGGAAAAAAATCTTTTAAATCCTTAATAAGATCTTTCTAAACTAAAAGAAGTAAGATTTTTTAAAATTTCCTTTTCTTTAGACTCATCAAAAATGATAAGAGAATTAGAGGCAAGATTTATAAAATATTCAGCTTTTGAGTAGCAGTCAGAAATAATATTATAATTTTTAATCATTAATAAAACTTTTTTTAATTCATCTTCATTTCTTTGATTTTTTTCAAACAATTTTTTTAATTCACTTCTCTCTTTTATATTAGCTTTTTGATATAGAAGAATAATTGGCAATGTTATTTTTCCCTCATAAAAATCATTACCTATTTTTTTTCCAAAGAACTTAAGTTCTGAATTATAATCCAAAGAATCATCTGCTATTTGAAAAGTAAGCCCAAGATTTTTTCCATAAAATTCTAAAGCTTCTTTAATTTTACTTTCTTTATTTGCTAAAATAGAACCAACTTTGGTTGCAGCCGCGAAAAGAGAAGCAGTTTTAGCAGAAATGATTTTTAAATATGTTTCTTCAAGCATATCTATTTCACCTTTATGCTGTAGTTGTAGAACCTCACCTTGTGAAATTTCTGCAGAGGTAGTGGACAGAAGTTTTAAAATTTCTAGATTTCCATCTTCAACCATCATTTCAAAACATCTGCTTAACAAATAGTCACCAACTAGAATTGATGACTGATTTCCCCAAATACTGTTTAAAGTTTTTTTTCCTCTTCTAATTTCACTATTGTCAATAACGTCATCATGCATAAGTGTAGCTGCATGAATTAATTCAACGCAAGCAGCTAAATTAACATCTCTACTACCTTTAGAATATCCACAAATTTTAGCTGATCCCAAAGTAAGAAGTGCTCTAAGTCTTTTTCCTCCAGTTCTTAGATGATAACTTGTCATTTCGTCAACCAGACTAACTTTGCTGGATAACTTTGATTTAATTTTTTCTTCAACTAGTATTAATTTTTCATCAACTGAATTTTTGAGTTCTAAATATGAATTATTTATTCGTTTTTTTAAATGAACAACTGTCCCCATCCATTTAAACTAGTATAATTAACGGAATATCATACTTATCAATTGACGCACCTTAAACTTCAACTATAAGGAGACTTTATATTAAATCAAAAATTTTATAAGCATTATTTATGTTCTCTTTTTTTAAAAAAAAAAAAATTATTCCACATATTAAACTAAGTGGAGTTATTGGAAATGTGGGCAAGTTCAAGCAAGGTATTGATTTTGCTGGTCAGGAAGAAATTATTAAAAAAGCTTTTTCAATAAAAAAATCACCGGCTGTTGCCATATCTATTAATTCACCTGGAGGATCTCCTGTACAATCGCACCTTATTCATGATTTTATAAGGAGCCAAGCTAAAAAGAACAAAAAGAAAGTAATTATTTTTATGGAAGACGTAGCTGCTTCTGGAGGATATTTAATTGCATGCGCTGGTGATGAAATTTATGCAAATCAAAGTTCAATAGTAGGTTCTATTGGAGTTATTTATTCTTCATTTGGTTTTAAAGAATTAATTCAAAAAATTGGAGTTCAAAGAAGGGTATACACTGCAGGAAAAAATAAAAGTACTTTAGATCCATTTATGGATGAAAAACAAGAGGATATTGAGAGACTTAAAAATATTCAATTAGAATTACATAAAGACTTTATAGATGTTGTAGAAAAAAGCAGATCAAAAAAATTAAAAAAAGACAAAGGTATAGAATTATTTTCTGGTGAGTTTTGGTCAGGTAGAAAATCTTTAGAATTAGGTTTGATAGATGGAATTGGAACAGCTGATCAAATTTTGAGAGAAAAATTTGGTGATGATGTAAACATTAAAAAATTTGAAAAATCGAAAGGTTGGTTAGCAAAAAAACTTTCATCAGAAAGCCACACAGATCAAGTAATTAGTATTTTAGAGGAAAGATCTATCTGGCAAAGATATGGCTTCTAAAATAAAAAATAAAAAACCTAAATTTCAATCTTTTCAAGATACAATCTTGAATTTGCAAAAATATTGGAGCAAACAAGGATGTGTGGTTTTACAACCCTATGATATGGAAGTTGGAGCTGGAACTTTTCATCCTGCAACTACATTAAGATCCTTAGGAGATAAACCATGGAAGGCTGCATACGTACAACCATCAAGAAGACCAACTGATGGAAGGTATGGAGACAATCCAAATAGACTTCAACATTATTATCAATTTCAAGTTTTAATTAAACCTTCACCAAAAAATATAAAAAAACTTTATTTAAACAGTTTGGCAACAATTGGAATTAACCATAAAGATCACGATATTAGATTTGTTGAAGATGATTGGGAAAGTCCAACTTTAGGTGCGGCTGGATTAGGTTGGGAAGTATGGTGTGATGGTATGGAAATTACACAATTTACTTATTTTCAACAAATGGCTGGATACGAATGTAAGCCAGTTTCAGTTGAACTTACTTATGGTCTCGAAAGAATTTGCATGTTTACCCAGCAAAAGAAAAATGTTTTTGATCTTTCGTGGAACACTGAAGGAATAAAATACAAAGATGTTTTTCACCAAGCAGAAAAAGAATTTTCAGCATATAATTTTGAACACGCGAACACAGATAATTTATTTAAAATTTTTGATATGTTAGAATTAGAGGCAAAATCTTTAACAGAAAAAAAAATATCTTTACCTGCATACGATCAATGTTTAAAGGCAAGTCATGTCTTTAATATTTTGGATGCCAGAGGGGTAATAAGCGTTGCTCAAAGAGCAGAATATATTGGAAGGATAAGAGATATAACCAAAGGTGTTGCTGAGGTTTGGTTGAATAATCAAACAAAATAATGTCTGAATTTTTTTTAGAGATTTTTAGTGAAGAAATACCAGCAAATTTACAAAAAACAGCTCGTATGGTTCTTTTAGAAAATTTTACTAAACTATTCGAAGAAAAAAAAATTTCTTTTAAAAAAAGCTTATCCTATTCTGTGCCTAAT
>CACIWJ010000008.1 GCA_902590365.1 uncultured Pelagibacteraceae bacterium
ATTTGGTCTGAGGAAAACAAATATAAAATTTGGCTAGATGTAGAAATTGCTGCAGCGCAAGCAATGGAAAAATACAAAATAATACCTAAAGGTGTTTCTGCTACAGTAAAAAGAAAAGGTAAAATAAAAGTAAAAAGAATTCATGATATTGAAGCAAAAGTAAAGCATGATGTAATTGCATTTTTAACCTCAATTACAGAACAAGCTGGTTCTAAAGCAAGATATTTACATCAAGGAATGACCTCTTCTGATGTTCTAGATACAAGTTTTAATATTCAATTAATTCAGTCAGGAAAAATTTTAATTAATAATATCGATAAAATTTTATCAATATTGAAAAAAAGAGCTAAGAAGTACAAATTTACTCCTTGTGTTGGTAGAAGTCATGGAATTCATGCTGAACCTATTACATTTGGCTTAAAACTTGCATCTTTTTATGAAGAATTCAAAAGAAACAGAAAAAGGTTACAGGAAGCAATAAAAGATGTTTCTACTTGTGCAATTTCTGGTTCAGTTGGAACTTTTACAAACGTTAATCCAAAAATTGAGTCATATGTCGCAAAAAAACTTAAACTAAATCCAGAGCCAATATCTACACAAATTATACCCAGAGATAGACATGCTTATTATTTTTCAGTGCTTGGTATAATTGCAGGTTCTATAGAAAGGCTTGCAACAGAAATAAGACATTTACAAAGATCTGAAGTCTATGAATTACAAGAATTTTTTTCAAAAGACCAAAAAGGATCTTCAGCGATGCCTCACAAAAAAAACCCAATACTAAGCGAAAATTTAACAGGGCTTTCAAGAATGGTTAGAAGTTATGTTGTGCCTGCTTTAGAAAACATAGCTCTTTGGCATGAAAGAGATATTTCACATTCAAGTGTTGAAAGAAATATTGGGCCAGATGCTAATATAACTTTAGATTTTGCTCTGGTAAGACTTGGAAATATTTTAGACAAAATGATCATTTATCCTAAAAAAATGTTAGAAAATTTAAACATGACTAAAGGTTTAGTTTTTTCACAAGAAATAATGCTAGAGCTTACAAAAAATGGCATTCCTAGAGAAAAAGCATATAAAATAATACAAAATCATACTAAAACAAGTTTTGTAAAAAATATTGATTTACTAGAGCTAATAAAAAAAGATAAATTTATTACATCAAAAATTTCTGAAAAAAAAATTAATAGTATTTTTAATTACAAAAAACATTTCAAAAATGTGAATTATATTTTTAGAAGAGTTTTTAAATAATGAAAAAAGGAAAAAAAATTTATGAAGGAAAGGCAAAAATAGTTTTTGCAACAGAAAATAAAAATTTAGTAATTCAACATTTTAAAGATAATGCTACTGCATTTAATAATCAAAAAAGAGCTAAGATTGACGGAAAAGGTGTCTTAAACAACAGAATTTCTGAACATATTCTAACTAACTTAAGTCAGATCGGTATTAAAAATCATTTAGTGAAACGAATAAATATGAGAGAACAACTAATTAAATTTGTAGAAATTATTCCAGTAGAATTTATTGTTAGAAATATTGCAACAGGATCATTAACAAAAAGACTTGGTATAGAAGACGGCACTGTTTTGGATGAACCTTTAATTGAGTATTGTTTAAAAGATGACAAGTTAGGTGACCCGTTAATATCTAAAGAACATATACTTACCTTTAAATGGTCTAATAAAAAAGAAATTGAAAAAATTGATAAATATCTTCATAGAATAAATGATTTTTTGGTTGGAATGTTTAGAGGTGTTGGAATTAAATTAGTAGATTTTAAAGTTGAATTTGGAAGGTACAGAAATAATGGAAAATCAGAAGTTATTTTAGCTGATGAAATTAGTCCTGACACATGTAGACTTTGGGATATAAATACTGAAAAAAAACTTGATAAAGATAGATTTAGAAATGATTTAGGTCATTTAATAGAAGCTTATCAAGATGTGGCAAGAAGACTTGGTATACTTCATGAACAATCAAATATAAGACCTATTAAATTCACAAAACCAAGAGCGGTAAAATTTAAAAAAAATAAATGAAAATTAAAGTAATAGTTACTCTAAAAAATGGAGTGCTTGATCCTCAAGGTAAAGCCATACAACAAACTTTAAATGGAATGGGTTTTGATAGCGTTAAAGAAGTAAGACAAGGTAAATATTTTGATATCGAAATAAATGAAAATAACGAAGTAAAAGCAAAATCTAAAGTTGAAGATATGTGTAAAAAACTTTTAGCTAACTTAGTTATAGAGGATTTTAAAATTATTTAACTATAAAATGAAGTCATCAGTAATTATCTTTCCAGGTTCAAACTGTGATAGAGACATGGATGTTGCTTTAAAAAAATTTGGTTTCAACAATCAAATGGTTTGGCACAATGACACTGAACTACCAAAAAGTGACTTAATTGTTTTACCAGGAGGTTTTTCTTATGGCGATTATTTAAGATGTGGAAGTATTGCGGGTAAATCTAAAATCATTAACTCTGTTATAGAATATGCCAAATCTGGAGGTTTAGTTCTAGGTATTTGCAATGGATTTCAGATATTAACAGAAACTGGTTTGCTTCCTGGCGTATTACAGCAAAATAAGTACTTAGAATTTATTTGTAAAAATGTTCATGTCAAAATCAATGATACTAAAAACAAGTATTTTAAAAATATTAAAAAAGAAATTTTAGAACTTCATATAGCTCATAATGAAGGAAATTACTTTTGTTCAAGTAATGAATTAAAATTAATTGAAGATAATAACCAAATAGCTGTGACTTATTGTAATAAAGACGGTACTTGTGATAATAATAGCAATCCGAATGGTGCACTAAAAAATATTGCCGGAATTTTTAACAAAAATAAAAATATTCTTGGAATGATGCCCCACCCTGAAAGAATGATAGATAAATATCTTTCTGGTGAAGATGGTTCAATATTTTTTGAAAATTTAATAGGAAATTTAAATTAATGGAAGTAAATGAAAAAATAGCTATTGATCATGGTTTAAAAAAAGAAGAATTTAAAAAAATTTGTACTCTATTAAAAAGAGTACCAAATATTACTGAGCTTGGAATATTTTCAGCAATGTGGAATGAGCATTGTTCTTACAAATCATCGAGAAAACATTTAAAAAATCTTCATACAAAAGGAAAAAAAGTAATTCAAGGCCCTGGTGAAAATGCTGGTGTAATTGATATTGGTGACGATGATGCAATTGTATTTAAAATTGAAAGCCATAACCACCCATCATTCATAGAGCCTTATCAAGGTGCTGCGACAGGTGTAGGTGGAATTATGAGAGATGTTTTTACTATGGGTGCAAGACCTATAGCAAATTTAAATTCTATACATTTTGGCTCTCCACAACATAAAAAAACAAAAAATCTTTTAAGAGGTGTTGTAAGGGGAATTGGTGGATATGGAAACTGTATTGGAGTTCCTACTATAGCTGGTCAAACTTCTTTTGATGAATCTTATAATGGAAACATTTTAGTTAACGCAATGACTTTAGGCTTAGTAGATAAAAAAAAAATTTTTTATTCTAAAGCAGCAGGTATAGATAAGCCTGTAATATATGTTGGATCTAAAACTGGAAGAGATGGTATACACGGCGCTAGTATGGCATCAGCAATTTTCGATGATAAAATTGAAGAAAAAAAACCTACAGTTCAAGTTGGAGATCCATTTACAGAAAAATTATTATTAGAGGCTTGTTTAGAGTTAATGGAAGATAATTCTATAATTGCGATTCAAGATATGGGAGCTGCTGGATTAACTTCATCTAGTGTAGAGATGGCATCGAAAGGAAAATTAGGAATAGAATTAGATTTAAGCAAAGTTCCTTGTAGAGAAGAAAAGATGACGCCCTATGAAATTATGCTATCTGAAAGTCAAGAAAGAATGCTCATAGTTTTAGAAAATGGAAAAGAAAAAAGTGCAAAAAAAATATTTGATAAATGGAATTTAGATTTTGCTGTAATAGGAAAAACAACAAATACAAAAAAAATAGAAATTAATTTTAATAAGAAAAAAGTTGCAGACATACCCTTAAATTTACTCTCAGAAAATGCTCCCATTTATGACAGAAAATGGAAAAAAAATAAACTTCCACAAAAAATTAAATTTAAAAAACAAGTTTTTAAATCTTTAAAATTAAGTGATTGCTTAAAAAAGTTATTAATGCATCCCAACATTTGTGACAAACAGTGGATTTGGGAGCAGTATGATCATACTGTGATGGGAGACACCATTCAAAAACCTGGTGGAGATGCAGGTGTAGTGAGAGTGCATGGAACTGAAAAAGCAATTGCAGCCTCCGTAGATTCATCAGCCTTATATTGTCATGCACACCCTCTTACTGGTGGAAAACAAGTTGTGTGTGAAAGTTGGAGAAATATAATCTCAGTTGGTGCGGAACCTATAGCTATAACTAACTGTTTAAATTTTGGAAATCCTGAAAAAGATGAAAATATGGGTGAATTTGTTGAATGTATCCAGGGAATATCTGAAGCAAGTAAATACTTGGATTACCCTGTTGTTTCAGGAAACGTTTCTTTTTACAACGAAACTAAAGATAAAGGTATTAAACCTACTCCATCAATTGGTGGTGTAGGTCTTATAAAAAATTATAAAAAAATGATAAGTATGGAACTAAAGAAGGAGGGAAATTTAATTTTAGTTATTGGTAAAACTGAAGGTCATTTAGAACAAACTATCTTTGCAAGAGAAATACTTTCAGAAAAAAAAGGACCTCCCCCAGAAATAAATTTGTTTAATGAAAAAAATAATGGCCTTACAATTTCAAAATTAATAAAAGATAATTTAATTGAATCTTGTCATGATGTATCATTGGGTGGTATTTTAATAGCTACTTCTAAAATGTGCATCAAGAGCAAAAAAGGAATAAAAATAAATAATTTAAAAAATCTAATAAATAAATTCGAGTATTTTTTTTCAGAAGATCAAGGAAGATACTTGGTTGAAATTAATAAGGACAACTTTAAAAAAGTCGAAAAAGTACTAATAGATAACTCAGTACATTTTGACGAACTTGGTGTTGTTAATGATAATAAATTTTTGTTTTCTGATGAAATTGACCTGTCTATTGAAGATTTAATTAAAGCGTATAATAATTGGCTTAAAAAGTATATGGTAAACTAATGGCAATGAATTTAAAAGAAATTGAAAATTTAATTAAAGAAGCTCTTCCAGATGCGACAATAGATATACAAGATCTTGCTGGCGATGGTAACCATTACTCTGCTACAATTGTGTCTTCTCAATTTTCTGGAAAAAGTAAAATTGAACAACATAAAATGGTATACAATTCATTGAAAGGAAAAATGGGAAATGAATTACATGCATTAGCAATTAAAACTAAGGAAAAAGATGGATCAACAAGTTAAAGAGCAAATAGAAAATGAAATAAATAATAACAAAATATGTTTATTTATGAAAGGTACGCCAGATGCACCTCAATGTGGATTTTCAATGGCGGTGGCTAATATTCTAAAAATACTTAATGTTGAATTTAAAGGAGTTAATGTTTTAGAAAATCAAAATTTAAGAGAAGGTATTAAAACATTTAGTGAATGGCCCACTATACCACAGCTATACATAAACAAAGAGTTTGTTGGCGGTTGCGATATTATAAAAGAAATGTATGAAAATGGAGAATTAAAAAAAGTTCTTGAAAAAAACTCTTTAATTTGATTTTTTAATAAAAGCTATACCAGATATTTTTTGATTTCCTTTATATTCAAAAATATTAGAAATATTTTTTCTTATATTTTCTAAAGTTTCTGAAGATATAAATTTAAAATCTTTGTTAATATTTTTTTTTATAATTTCAAAAAATTCTCTAACACATGGATCGTCTGTGTCTTTTAAATGAGGTATGTATTCAGAAAATCTATAATCTTCTATCACGTAATAACCATCTTTATTTAAATATTTAAAAAAATAATTTATAGCTTTAAGTTGATCACTTAAAATATGAGAACCATCATCAATAATAATATCAAATTTCTTAATATCTTCAAAAAAGTTAATTTTATTTAAAAATTTTTCTATCATTTTTTTATTTGAAATGTCTAATCCAAATGGATGGATTTTTTTAGATTTATATAAAAATTTTGTTAAATTAATATCCAAACAATAGATGTCTATATTTTTAAAATATTTTACAAATGCAGCTGCTGAAGCTCCTGAATAAGAGCCAATTTCTAATATATTTAATTTTTTATCACGCAGATTTGAAAAATGTTTTTCATAAAATTCTGCGTATCCATGACCATAAGTTTTTTCAGATTTAATATAATTAGCTTTGTCTGTTTTGTAATAACTAAACAATTCTTCTAATTCTATATTGTTTTTAAATATTTCTTTATCAATATCAATTTTCTTTTTTAATTTAAAAATTAAATTTCTTTTAAAAATACTGAAAAAATTCAAATTATCTTGAGTAATATTCTATAACTAGATTTGGTTCCATTATAACTGGATAAGGTACCTCTTCAAATTTTGGAACTCTAACAAATTTTACTTTTTTATTTTTTTCGTCTACTTGTAAATACTCTGGTACTTCTCTTTCTTTGTTTGCCAATGCTACATCAATAAAAGCTAGTTTTTTAGATTTATCTCTAATTTCAATACTATCCTCTTCTTTAACTAAATAGCTCGAGATATTTACTTTTTTACCATTAACTTTTACATGACTATGATTAATCAATTGTCTAGCAGAAAAAATTGTTGTTGCTAATTTTGCTCTGTATACAATGGCATCCAATCTTCTCTCTAGCAGACCAATTAAATTTTCCGCTGAGTTACCTTTTTTCATCATTGCTTTTTTATAGACATTTCTAAATTGTCTTTCATTCATATTGCCGTAATAAGATTTTAATTTTTGTTTTGCATTTAATTGAACACCATAATCTGAGGGTTTTGATGATTTGCTTTGACCGTGCTGACCTGGAGGATATCCTCTTGTATTAAATGGACTTTTGGGTCTACCCCATAAATTAACTTTTAATCTTCTATCTACTTTATGTTTAGAGTTTAATCTTTTTGTCATTTAATAGGAGGGTTTATAAACTTACTCTTCATTTTGTCAATCGACCTTTTTTTGCCAAACTTGCAAATACACTTGATAAAATGCGAGTTTCTTTTTCAGATAATTGCATTTTATAAAAAATACTTCTCAAATTTTCTAACATTATTGGTTTTTTTTCTAATGGTTTAAAAAAATTTCTATTTTCTAAATGTTTAATACATAAATTTGTCATGACCTGTATGTCATTTTTTGATGCAAATTTAATTTTTTGGGATTTTTTATATTTTGATTTCTTTAAATTAATCAAGGTTGAAACCACTTGAGCAACTATAATTACGCTATGTGATAAATTAAGTGATTTAAAGTTTGGATTGGTAGGTATTTGCATAGTACAGTTTGCGTGTATTATTTCATTGTTTGAAAGGCCAGATGCCTCAGATCCAAAAAGGAAACCAATTTTTTTACTAAAATCTAAGCTAGAAAGATCTTTTAATTCTATATGTTTAATATTTTTGTTTCTAAATCTGGATGAAGTTGCAACAACATAGTCTAAATTCTTAATAGCTAACTCTAAATTGTTATAAACTTTGCAACTTTTAATAATTTCTTTAGCACCTACTGAGGTTGCAATAATTTTATCATTTGGAAATAAAGGTTTGGGATCAACTACTGACAATTTATTAAAATTAAAATTCTTTATAGCCCTTGCACAAGCTCCTATATTTTCTGATAACTGTGGCTTATGTAGAATAAATGTAACTGATTTCATTAATTGCTAGCAGGAGCATTATCTTTAAATAACTTATAATCCAAGCTATCTATTAAAGCTTTAAATGAAGCATCAATAATGTTTGTTGAAACTCCTATTGTAAACCAATTTTTTCCTTTTGAATCTGTGCTTTCTATAGAAACTCTTGTTATAGCTTCTGTTCCAGTATTTAAAATTCTAACTTTATAGTCTACTAATTTAAGGTCTTTTAAATATTTAGAATATTTTGCTAATCGATCAACGTTATTTCTTATAGCATTATCCAATGCGTTAACTGGTCCGTTACCCTCACCATCACAAACAATTTTTTCTCCATCGACTTCTAGATGAGCCTTTGCAGAAGAAATTATTTTTCCAGAGGAATTTTTTTTAACTGATACATCGTATTCCTTTATTAAAATATATCTTGGTATTTCACTCATTATTCTTCTCGCTAATAGTTCAAATGATGCATCTGCTCCATCGTAACTATAACCAATAAATTCTCTATCTTTAACTTCATCTAAAAGTTTTTTAACCTTTGGATCATTTTCTTTTATTTCAATTCCGATAGTTTTTAACCTTGATATAATATTTGATTTTCCAGCTTGGTCAGATACAACAATATTTCTTACGTTGCCAACTTCTTCAGGATTGATATGCTCATAAGTTTTTGGATCTTTTTGAACTGCAGAAACATGTAAGCCTCCCTTGTGGGAAAAAGCAGCTGCACCAACATAAGGCAAATGTTTATTAGGTTTTCTGTTCAATATCTCATCTAAAAGTCTTGAACATTGAGTTAAATTTTTAATGTTATTTTCTTTAATATTAATTTCAAATTTATCTGAAAAATCTTTTTTTAAATAAAATGTTGGTATTAATGACATAAGATTTGCATTCCCGCATCTTTCTCCTAGTCCATTAATTGTTCCTTGAACTTGTCTAACGCCAGCTAATACAGCGGTTAAAGTATTCGATACTGCATTTCCTGTATCGTTGTGCGCATGAATTCCTAAATTTTTTCCAGGAACTACTTTAATAACTTCATTAACAATTGTTGATACTTCATGAGGCAATGTTCCACCATTTGTGTCACATAAAACTATCCATCTTGCACCATTATCATAGGCAGCTTTAAGACAATCTAATGCATATTTAGGATTTGCTTTGTAGCCGTCAAAAAAATGTTCTGCATCGAACATGAATTCTTTTTTTTCTTTAACGAATAACTTGGTGCTTTCAGTAATATTTTCTAAGTTTTCCTCATTAGAAATACCTAAAGCAACATCAACGTGAAAATCCCATGACTTTCCAACTATACATATTGCTTTTGTATTGCTATTTAAAAGTGCAGATAAACCTGGATCATTATTAGCACTTCTACCTGTTTTTTTTGTCATCCCAAATGCAGTTAATATTGAATTTTTGCAATTAATTTTTTTCTGAAAAAATTCTGTATCAGTTGGGTTAGCTCCGGGCCAACCACCTTCGATATAATCAACACCTAAATTGTCCAGCGCTTCAGTTATTTTTAACTTATCATCAATAGAAAAATCCACCCCTTGTGTTTGGGCGCCATCTCTTAATGTTGTATCAAATATATATAGTTTATCTTTACTCATTTTAATTTCCAGGTGGTTTTACCATCTTTATCTTCTATTAAAACACCTTTGTTTAGCAATTCATCTCTAATTTTATCTGAAAGTTTATAATCTTTATTTTTTCTTGCTTTATCACGTTCTTTAATTTTAGATAATATTTCTTCTTCAGATAAATCTGATTTTTCTTTTTTAAATTTTACCCATTCATTTTTTGTATCTTTCAATAAGCCAATAAAATTACATGCTGTAGTAAAAATTTCTTTATCTTCAATGGCCCCATTTTGTGCCTTATCATGTAATTTATGAATATTTGCAATATAACCAGGTGTATTTAAATCGTCATAAAGAGGTTCAAGTATATCTTCTGGAATTAAAACTTTTTTTTTGACCTCAACATAACATTCATACCATTTATTTAAAATTTTTTGACATTCGTCGAGTAATTTATCATTCCAATCTAATGGCTGTTTGTAGTGAGAACTTATTAGAGCCAATCTTAAAACCTGGCCATTAATATTTTTTTTAAAATCTTTAATTTTTAAAATGTTTCCTTGTGATTTTGCCATTTTTTCATTTGAAATTGTAATAAATCCATTGTGTACCCAATAATTTGCAAATACATCTGTATCGTTAGCGCATCTTGATTGTGCAATTTCATTTTCATGATGAGGGAATATTAAGTCTCTACCTCCACCATGAATATCAAACTTTGAACCAAGATATTTTTTTGACATTACAGAACATTCTAAATGCCATCCAGGTCTACCCTTGCCCCATGGAGAATCCCAAGATGGTTCATTTTCTTTAGATGGTTTCCATAAAACAAAATCTTCAGGATTTTTTTTATTTTCTGATATTTCAACTCTAGAACCAGCAATTAACTCTTCTAAATTTTTATTTGAAAGTTTTCCATAATCTTTAAACTTCTTAACTTCAAAATAAACATGATTATTATTAATATAAGCAAACTTTTTTTCGATCAACTCTTCAATCATTTCAATCATAAGTGAAATATTTTCAGTTGCCTTTGGTTCTTTATTTGGCTTTTCACATTTTAAATAATCACAATCGCTATGATAGTTTGCTGTTATTTTTTTTGTTAAATCTTCAATAGATATCTTTTTTTCATGAGATGATTGAATAATTTTATCATCTACATCAGTTATATTTCTAATATAAGATATGGTTTTGTTTCCATACTTACATTTTAAAACTTTGTATAAAATATCAAAAACAACAAGAGGCCTAGCATTTCCTATATGTGGATCATCATATACAGTGGGACCACAAACATACATACCAATTTTATTTTTATTTATTGGCACAAATTTTTCTTTTTTGTTTCCCAGACTATTTGTTAAAAAAAGATCTTTATTCATTTTTATAGAAATATACTTTAAATTTGGATTTGTGAATCTAATTGATTAGTTGGGAATCTTACAAACTGGAATTGGATCCATTTTATGCAAGTTTAATTTTCGAATTTTTTCGTATTTTTCTCTATTTTTAGAATTTGGGTTTTTCATAGCTTCTTCTAATTCATTATATTCAAGACCTAGTTGTCCCGTGTCTGTTCTACCATCGTCCCAAAGTCCATCTGTAGGTTCAGCTTTAATAATTTCTTCCAGTATTTTTAATTCCTTTCCTAATTCCCAAACTTCAGTTTTGTTACAATCACCAATTGGAGAAATATCAACTCCACCATCACCGTATTTAGTATAAAAACCAACTCCAAAATCTTCTACTTTATTTCCTGTACCAACAACGATACCTTTATTTGCAGCTGCAACTTGATACAAAGTAGCCATTCTTAATCTGGCTCTTGAATTAGCTAAACCATGATCATTATCAAAATTTGACAAAGCAGTCTTGAATGAGTGAAATAAACCATCTAATTTTATAGTGTGAGCTTGAACATTTTTAAAATTTTTTACTAACCATTCTTGATGTTTTAAACTCAAATCATGTTGTGACTGAATTTGGTTAATTGGCATTGACAAAACTATTGTTTTTAAACCAGTCATCGCACTTAAGGTACTTGACACTGATGAGTCAATTCCGCCTGAAATACCAATTACTAAACACTGTGCTTTACTAGGCATAGAATTTACATAGTCTAATATCCACTTTTTAATAAATTCAACTTTTTTATTAACATCCATATTTTAAATATACTTTATAGGGTTTATTTTATAAAGCTTAAGATACAGCTCTAATGCCGCTTCTTGCGTAAATAGAATTTTTTTTAATTTCATCCGAAATTAAAAATGCAAGTTCTAAAGCTTGATTAGCATTTAGTCTCGGGTCACAATGAGTTCTGTATCTGCTAGATAGATCTTTATCAGAAATTTTTTGTGTACCACCTGTACATTCTGTAACATTTTGACCTGTCATTTCAATATGCAAACCGCCCGCGTAAGATCCCTCACTTTGATGAACAGCAAAAACATTTTTCACTTCTTTTAAAACATTGTTAAAAGGTCTTGTTTTAAATCCTGTTGTGGATTTAATTGTATTACCATGCATCGGATCACATGACCAAATTACATTTATACCCTCTTTTTTAACAGCCCGAATTAATTTTGGTAAAAATTTTCCAACATTCTCATGACCAAATCTTGAAATTAAAGTTATTTTACCTTTTTCATTATTTGGATTTAATACATTACAAATCTTTACAATTTCATCTGGTTTAGATGTTGGTCCACATTTTATTCCTATTGGATTTTCTATTCCTCTACAAAACTCAACATGTCCACCATCTATTTGTCTTGTTCTATCTCCTATCCAAACAAAATGTGCTGACGTATCGTGATATTCTCCAGTTGTGGAGTCAATTCTTGTCATACATTCTTCAAAGGGAAGTAAAAGAGCCTCATGAGAAGTCCAAAAATTTACTGTTTTTAATCTTCTATTAAAATCTGAATTTATACCACATGCATCCATGAAAGCTAAAGCGTCTGCAATTTTATCTTCTAATTCTTTAAACTTTTTAGCTTGTGGACTTTTCTTAATATAGCCTAAATTCCATAAGTGAACTTTTTTTAAATCAGAAAATCCACCATGACAAAAAGCTCTTATCAAGTTTAGCGTAGAAGCTGATTGTGAATAAGCCTTAAACAATCTTTTTGGATCAGGTCGTCTTGCTTTTTTAGTAAATTCTATACCATTAATATTATCTCCAAGATAACTTGGTAATTCCATATCACCTTGTTTTTCAGTTGGTGCAGTTCTTGGTTTAGAAAATTGTCCCGCAATTCTTCCAAGTTTTACAACTGGCAAAGATGCTGAATAAGTCAAAACTAAAGACATTTGTAAAATAACTTTAAAATAATCTCTAATATTATCTGGATTAAATTCAGCAAAACTTTCTGCACAATCTCCGCCCTGTAATAGGAAAGCTTTTCCGTCTACAACTTCAGCAAGTTGTTTTTTTAAATGTGTAGTTTCCCCAGCAAACACTAGAGGAGGAAAGTTTTTTATTTTATTAAGAACCATATTAAGTTCTTTTTCATCCTCATAAGTAGGAATGTGCTTTACTGGATAATTTCTCCAACTATTTATTTTCCATTTCTTCATTTTCAACCTAAGAGTGTTCTATCAAAGATTTTTAATTATTCAACAGTCACAGATTTAGCCAAATTTCTTGGCTTATCTATGTCATAACCTTTTTTTAAAGCCGAGTAATATGCTAGTTTTTGAAGTGGTATAGTGGTTAAAAAAGGAAATAAATCTTCTTCGGTGTTTTCTATTTCAATTTTTTCCCAAATATTTTCAGAATAAATTTCTTCATCACTTTTATTTGTTATTAAAAGAACTTTGGCTCCTCTTGCAATTACTTCTTGCATATTTGATATAGTTTTTTTGTAATATTCATCTCTAGGAGCTATTACAACAACAGGCATCCCATCTTCAATTAAAGCTAATGGTCCGTGTTTCATTTCTCCAGCTGGATATCCTTCTGCATGAATGTAGGCTAACTCTTTTAATTTCAACGCTCCTTCTAGTGCTATAGGAAATGAGTAACCTCTTCCTAAAAACATAGCTCCTTTTGCTTTTGTAAAAGAATTACAAATCGATTGAATCTGATTTTCCGTTGATAAAGAATTACTAACTAATTTTGATAAAGATAATAAACTCTTTATTTTTAAATTATACTTTTTTTTGTCTAAGTCTTTTCTAAGATATCCAATTTTTAAGCATAAAATATAAAGTACTAACATTTGTCCTAAAAAAGCTTTAGTAGACGCCACACCTATTTCTGGGCCACAATGTATTGGAAAAACTAGTTTAGAATCTCTTGCAATTGAGCTTTCAACAACATTAACAATACTGCATGTTTTCATTTTATGTTTATTACATAAATCAAGAGCAGCATAAGTATCAGCAGTTTCACCTGATTGTGAAACAAAAATATATAAACAATCAGTCTTAAATCTATTTCTTCTATATCTAAATTCGGATGCTATATCCACTTCTACGTCTAATAATGTTAACTGTTCAAACCAATACTTTGCAATCAAGCATGAATGGTAAGCTGTGCCGCATGCAATTAATTTAATTGAAGAAATTTCATTTTTTTTCCATGGGAAATTTAAAATATTTATTTCATTATTAATTTTATCAATATACTCATTGACACAATTTTTTATAGTTGTTGGCTGTTCTTCTATTTCTTTGGCCATAAAATGTTTATAATCACCTTTTTCATAATTTTGCTCATTTGAAGATAATTTTAAAACTTTTTTATTTATTTTATTTCCTTTTGAATCAAAAAAATCTACCTGATCTTTTTTAATAATACAAAAATCTCCATCATCTAAATATGAAATTTTGTTAGTCATAGATTTTAAAGCATAAGAATCAGAACCTAAATAATTTTCATTGGGCCCATAACCAACTGCTAGTGGAGAGCCTCTTCTTGCTCCAACTATTAAATCTGGTTGATCTTTAAAAATTATTCCTAAAGCAAAACTACCTTGAAGTTTTTTTAACATTTTAAGAATTGAATCTTTTAGATTATTATCTTTTAAATAATCAGTTACCAAATGAACTATTACCTCTGTATCAGTTTGTGATTTAAATTTATAACCTTTTTCAACTAAAAATTTTTTTAGAATTGTTGAGTTTTCTATTATTCCATTATGAACGACTGAAACAGTTTCTGAAGAATGAGGATGAGCATTAACTGTATTTGGTTTACCATGAGTTGCCCATCTAACATGTCCTATACCAACATTTCCAAGTAAATTAATTTTTGAAACATTTTTTTCTAAACTGTCCACTCTACCTTCGCATTTTACTTCATTGATAAAGCCATCATATAATGTCGCAATTCCTGCAGAATCATAACCACGATATTCTAATTTTTTTAATGAATTAATTATTGTTGACGAAACTTGTTTTGTACTAGTAATTCCAATTATTCCACACATATTTATTTTTTTCTTTTATAATTCTTTATTTCAATTTGTTGTGACCTTGTTAAGGCAAGAGATTTTTTTTTTACATTTTTTGTAATTACTGATCCAGCTCCAACTATACTATTTTTTTCAATCTTAACTGGAGCTACTAAAGAACTATTTGATCCAATAAAAACATTATCTTTTATTAAAGTTTTGTTTTTTTTAACTCCATCATAATTACATGTTATTGTTCCAGCACCTATGTTTGTTGATTTACCTATGCTTGCATCACCAATGTACGAAAGATGATTTGCTTTAGAATTTTTGCTTAGCCTGCTTTTTTTAATTTCAACAAAATTTCCAACCTTTGTATTTTTTTCTAAAATTGTTCCTGGTCTTAATCTTGCAAAAGGTCCTACTACTGAGCCATTGTCTATTCTTACACCTTCTAAATGAGAAAAAGATAATATTTTAACATTGTTTTTTATTTTTACTTTTTTTCCAAAAACAACATAAGGTTCGATAATAACATTTTTTCCAATCTTTGTATCTTTAGAAAAAAAAACAGTATCAGGTGCTATCATTTTAACACCTAATTTGATAAATTTTTCTCTAATTTTAATTTGTAAATTAATTTGTTTCATTTGATTTTTTCTTATAGTTGAGTAACTATGAACTTTAATTCACAAATTATTTCTTAATAATACTTTTTAAAATGACTCAAAAATTAACAATTTTATTTGATCTTGATGGAACATTGGTTGATACGGCACCAGATCTAATGACTGCTCATAATCATGTTATGAAAAAATTTGGATATAGCACTAGAAGTGTAGATGAAATTAGAAATCTTGTTGGTAAAGGTGCGGCTGTGCTAATTGGAAGGTCAATTTGGGGAAGCGCAAAAAAAGAATTTTCAAGAATAACAGATGAAAAAATTAAAAATGAAATGGTTAAAGAATTTATAAGTTTCTATGGAAAAAATATTGTTAAAGATAGTAAGCTTATCAGCGGAGTTTTAGAATTTTTAAAATGGGCCAAGTCAAAAAATATATCAATGGGTGTATGTACAAATAAGCAAGAACATCTAGCCGTAGATTTATTAAAAAAAATAAAAATTTACGATTATTTCGAATACGTGGCTGGTGGTAATACTTTTGAATACTGTAAACCAGATCCTAGACATTTAACTAGCATTATAGAAATTATGAATGGTGATATCAAAAAATGTTTAATGGTCGGAGATAGTGAAAATGATGCTGATGCAGCTAAATCAGCTGGTATACCTATGATACTTTTAGAAGATGGTTATACAGATAAAAAAATTGAACAAATTTATCATAACCATTTAATAAAAGATTTTATTGGTATAGAAAAAATAGTTTCAAAATATATAAATGATTGATTCCAATCTACTTTTTGCTTTAATAAGTTTTTACTTTGTTATGTATGTAACGCCCGGTCCAAATAATGCAATGGTACTTGCATCTGGTCTTAAATTTGGCTTTATAAAAACTATTCCCCACATGTCAGGTATTACAATTGGTCATGTTTTGCAGTTGATTTTAGTTTGTTTGGGTCTTGGAAAAATTTTCCTAATATTTCCTCAATTACAAAATATATTAAAAATAATATGTGCGTTATACCTTGTGTACCTCGGTTATAAAATAATAGGATCTTTTAGTAAAATTAAAGAAGATGGCTCGCGACCTTTAAGATTTCATGAAGCTGGACTTTTTCAAATAGTTAACCCTAAAGCATGGACCATATCAAGTATGGTTGCTTCTGGTTTTTTACCTGAAAATGGAAATTTGCTTTTTTCAATTTTTTTTATTGCTATGATTGCTCTTATAATTTGTCCTTTATCAATATCACCTTGGGCAGCTTTTGGTTCTGCAATAAGAAACTTAGTAAAGAATAATAAAATAAAAGCATTAATTGAGTATTTTTTGGCAATTTTACTTTTGATAACTGCAATTATTATTGTATTACAGTAGGTATATTTTTAGGAGACAAATTGATAATTCATAAAGTAAAAGTTTATCCATCAAAAAAATACTTGCCTAAAAAAAAACAATTGGCATGGAAATTAGCAGTGATAGCAAGTGATAAGTCAAAACTAAACAGAAAATCTGTAGATATGGTTATCAATAGAATAATTGATAATGCATCTGTTGCAATAGCTTCGTTAAATAGAAAAGCAGTTATTTCGTCTCGTGAAATGGCACTAAAACATCCTAAAAATTCTGGTGCAACTTTGTATGGTATAAATTCAAAGCTTAAATTTGATTGTGAGTGGGCAGCTTGGTCAAATGGAACTGCTGTAAGAGAGTTAGATTTTCATGATACTTTTTTAGCAGCTGATTATAGTCATCCTGGTGATAATATTCCCCCTTTAATAGCTGTTGCTCAACAAAAAAAAATAAGTGGTATTAATTTAATAAAAGGAATTATTACAGCTTATGAAGTGCAAGTTAATTTAGTTAAAGGTATTTGTCTTCATAAACACAAAATTGATCATATCGCTCATCTAGGTCCTAGTGTTGTAGCCGGCTTGGGAACAATGTTAAAACTTAATACAGAAACTATTTATCAAGCTATTCAACAAGCACTTCATACAACAATTTCAACTAGGCAATCAAGAAAAGGAGAAATTTCTAGTTGGAAAGCTTTTGCACCAGCTCATGCTGGTAAATTAGGGATCGAAGCTGTTGATAGAGCTATGAGAGGCGAAAGAGCTCCAAGTCCTATATATGAAGGAGAAGATAGCGTTATAGCAAGAATATTAGATGGAAAAAAAGCTTTATACAAAATTCCTTTACCAAAAAAAAATGAAGAAAAAAAAGCTATACTAGAAACTTATACAAAAGAATATTCAGCTGAATATCAAGCTCAAGCATTAATAGATATTGCAAAAAAAATTAATAAAAAAATTAATAATTTAAATCAAATTAAAAAAATAGATATTTATACAAGTCATCACACTCATAATGTAATTGGAACTGGCGCAAATGATCCACAAAAAATGGATCCAAATGCTAGTAGAGAAACTTTAGATCATTCTATAATGTATATTTTCGCAGTAGCTTTAGAGGATGCGGATTGGCATCATGTGAAATCTTATAGTAAATCGAGAGCAAAGAAAAAAAGTACAATTAGAATATGGCACTCTATTAAAACACATGAAGATAAAAAATGGACAAAAAAATATCACGCCTCAAATCCAAAAAGTAAATCCTTTGGAGCAAAAGTAATTATTACTCTTAAAAATGGTAAAAAAATAATTGAACAACAGTCTCTTGCAGATGCCCATCCTTATGGATCACGTCCATTTAAAAGGCAAAACTATATTAAAAAATTTCTAACTTTAACTGATAAAATTCTTGATAAAAAAGAAAGTAGCAGATTTTTAAAAACAGTTAAAAATTTGGAAAAATTAAAATCAGGGCAATTAAGTATGTTAAACATTGAAGTAAAAAAAAGTAAGATTAAGAGAAATTTAAAAAAAGGAATTTTTTAATGCATTTTATAGAGAAAAAACCAAATCAAAAAAGAATGGATCTTGATCAAAAATTAAAATCTAACAAAATTTTAAGAGTCCCTGGTGCATATAATCCTCTTACAGCAAAATTAATTGAAGAAATTGGTTATGATGCAGTTTACGTTTCGGGTGGTGTAATGGCCAATGATCTTGGTTTTCCTGATATCGGATTAACAACTTTACAGGACGTAAGTACAAGATCATATCTTATCTCTAGAGTAACAAACTTACCAACAATAGTTGATATAGACACGGGTTTTAAATCTTGCAAAGAAACTATTGAAACTTTCGAAAATTTTGGAATTTCTGCAGTACATCTTGAAGATCAAATTGAAAGAAAAAGATGCGGCCATCTTGATAATAAAGAATTAATTTCAACTAATGCAATGGTAAAAAAAATAAAAGAATGTGTATCAGCAAAAAAAGATAAAAATTTTAAAATTATTGCAAGATCAGATGCAAAAAGTGTTGAGGGTATAGATAAAATGATTGCTAGATGTAAAAGCTATATTGATGCTGGAGCAGAAATTATTTTTCCAGAAGCTCTAGAAAACGAAAAAGACTTCGAAAAAGTTAGAAAAAATCTTTCCTGTTATTTGTTAGCTAATATGACTGAATTTGGAAAATCAAAACTATTTAATTATAAAGAATTAGAAAATATTGGATATAATATTGTAATTTATCCTGTAACAACACAACGATTGGCTATGAAAAATGTAGAAGATGGGCTACGCGCTATTTTTGACGATGGACATCAAAATAATGTTATTGATAAAATGCAAACAAGAAAAAGATTATATGATTTAGTTGAATATGAAAAATATAACTCGTTAGATGAAAAAATTTATAATTTTAGTACGGAAGGTCATGAGTAATGAGTAATGAAATAAAAAAAGGTCTTTTAGGTATAGTAGTTGATGAAACTCAAGTATCTAAAGTTATGCCTGAAATTAATTCACTAACTTACAGAGGTTATGCTGTTCAAGATTTGTGTGAAATGTGTAGATTTGAAGAAGCTGCTTATTTAATCCTTAATGGAGATCTTCCAAATAGCATCCAATTAAAAAAATTTGAAAAAGAAGAAAAATCAAATAGAGATTTGTCAAAAAATCTCAACGAAATAATTAAACATATGCCAAAAAAATCACATCCGATGGATGTAGCTAGAACCGCTGTGAGTGTAATGGGATTAGAGGATAAAGATACAACTAATAATTCTCCCGAAGCAAACATGAGGAAAGCTATGAGAATTTTTGCTAAAACTCCTACTGCTTTAGCTGCTTTTTATAGAATAAGAAAAGGAAAAAAAATAATTAAACCAAAAAAAAATCTGTCTTTTGCAGAAAACTTTTTTTATATGTGTTTTGGAAAAGTTCCAAACAAAGAAATTGTTAAAGCTTTTGATGTTTCTTTAATTCTATACGCTGAACATAGCTTCAATGTTTCTACTTTTACCGCAAGAACAATAACAAGTAGTTTATCAGATATACACGGAGCAATAACAGGTGCAATTGCTAGTCTTAAAGGCCCATTACATGGAGGGGCAAATGAAGAGGTAATGAATATGATGAATAAGATTAAAAAACCAGAAAATGCATTAAAATGGATTAACAATGCTTTGGATAAAAAAGACGTTGTAATGGGTTTTGGACACAGGGTTTATAAGTCAGGAGACTCGAGAGTTCCAACAATGAGAGATTATTTTAAAAGAGTTGCAAAAATTAAAAAAGACAAAAAATTTAGTAAAATTTATGACATCGTTGAAAAAGTAATGATTGAAAGAAAAAATATTCATCCAAACGTTGATTATCCTACAGGTCCAACCTACCATTTAATGGGTTTTGATACTGATTTCTTTACACCTATTTTTGTAACGTCAAGGATTACCGGTTGGTCCGCTCATATAATGGAACAACATGCAGCAAATAAACTTATTAGACCACTTTCCAAATACAGCGGACCAAAGCATAGAAAAGTTATGCTCTTAAACCAAAGGTAAATTAGCTGTTCATATGAACAATAACAACTATTAGCATTAGTATTTCCATAAATTTCTCCTTTCTTTTAACTAAAAGCTTCTGTCCAAGTACCTTGGGTTGATGCTTTAGAATATTCTGTTGCTCTTCCTTCAAAGAAATTCATATGTTCAACAGCATTCAACATTGTGTCTAACCAGGTAAGTGGGTTCTTATCAATTTTGTAAATTGGTTCTAAACCTAACTGTGCAAGTCTCCTGTTAGCTATAAATCTTATATAATCTTTTACTTCTTGAGCTGTTAAACCTTCCATCGGACCCATTTCAAATGCTAAATCTATAAATGCATCTTCATGCTCGATTATTGTTCTGCAAGCTTCATAAAGTTCTTTTTTTAATTTAGGTGTCCAAATTTCAGGATTTTCTTTTATAAATTCTTTAAATAATCTTATCATAGAATTACAATGCAAAGTTTCATCTCTCACAGACCACGTAACAATTTGGCCCATTCCTTTCATTTTATTATGTCTTGGAAAGTTAAGTAAAATTGCAAAGCTAGCAAATAATTGCAGTCCTTCTGTGAAAGCACTAAAAACTGCTACAGTTTTTGCAATATCTTCTTTAGAGCTAACATTAAAGTCTTGCATATAGTCATACTTATCTTTCATCTCTTTATATTTCATAAATGCAGAATATTCAGACTCTGGCATACCTATTGTATCAAGTAAGTGCGAGTAAGCTGCAATATGAACTGTTTCCATAGCTGCAAATGCTGTCATCATCATTAAAACTTCAGTAGGTTTAAATACTGTTGTGTAGTGTCGTAAGTAACAATTGTTAACTTCAACATCCGCTTGAGTAAAAAATCTGAATATTTGTGTTAATAAGTTTTTTTCTGACTTTGATAAATTCTTTTGCCAATCTCTAACATCATCTCCTAATGGAACTTCTTCTGGCAACCAATGAATTCTTTGTTGAGTTAACCAAGCATCATAACACCATGGATATCTAAATGGCTTGTAAACTGGATTTTCTACTAATAATCCCATCTTATTTGGTTTTATAATTTCTTGTTTAATTTTTTTATTAATTACTGACATGATAAACACTCCTCGTATTCAGGCTCATTGCTTTGTTCATTTTTTGACTTGTAAACATTTGCTGTGATATCTGTAGATTTGGCATCATTTACATTTTCAGCACGCTGAATTGATTTTGATCTACAGTAATAAAGACTTTTTAAACCTTTTTTCCAAGCTTGAAAGTGTATCTGATGAAGTTCTCTTTTATGAACATCTGCTGGTAAAAATATATTTATAGATTGCGCTTGCGATATATGTGGCGTTCTATCCGCACTTAACTCCACAATCCATTTTTGATCTAACTCAAAAGCTGTTTTAAATACATCTTTTTCATCTTTTGTTAAAAAGTCTAAGTGAGAAACGGATCCTTGATTTGTTGTTATACTTGACCAAGTTTCATCGTCATCTTTGTTATGCTTTGCAAGTAATTTTTTTAGATACTTATTTCTAACATTAAAAGATCCTGAAAGTGTTTTATGTGTATAGCTATTTGCAGCGATAGGTTCAACGCCTGGTGAAGTTCCACCACATATTATTGAAATAGAAGCTGTCGGGGCTATCGCAGTTTTATTAGAAAATCTTTCTTTGATATCATAGTCGGCAGCATCCGGACATGCTCCTCTTTCTTCAGCAAGATCTTTAGATGATTGATCTACTTTCTTTTGGATATTTTCAAATATCTTTTTATTCCAAGCTTTACTCATAACAGATTCAAGTGGTATCATTTTCTTTTGAAAAAATGAATGTAAACCCATAACTCCTAAACCGACACTTCTTTCTCTAAAAGCAGAAT
>CACIWJ010000009.1 GCA_902590365.1 uncultured Pelagibacteraceae bacterium
ATCTTTGTAAAACAAATACTTCATCATCAACAGCATTTAGAGGTTTCGGCGGTAATCAAGGAATGATGGCTATTGAAAATATTATTGATAACGTTGCAAGGTTTCTAAAAAAAGATCCAAGCGAAGTAAGAAAAATAAATTTTTATGGGCAAAATAAAAGGAATATTACACATTATGGAATGAAAATTAATGACAATGTAATTCAAGATATTTTTAAAAGTCTATTAAATAAATCTAATTATAAAAAAAGATTTAAAGAAATTAGAAAGTTTAATTTAAAAAATGAATTTAAAAAAAAGGGAATAGCATTAACTCCAGTCAAATTTGGTATATCTTTTACCACAATTCATTTAAATCAGGCTGGTGCTTTAGTTCACGTATATACTGACGGAAGTGTGCATCTAAATCATGGGGGTATAGAAATGGGGCAAGGTACACATACCAAAATTGCTCAACTTGTAGCAAATTCATTTGGACTGCCTTTTGAGAAAGTGCAAATTTCATCCACAAATACGTCTAAAGTTCCTAATACATCTGCCAGTGCCGCATCTTCCACAACTGATTTAAATGGTGCAGCCACTTTAAATGCAGCTGTAAAAATAAAGTCAAATTTAAATAATTTTATTAAAAAAAAATATAATATTTTTTCTAAAATTGAGCCTATTTACAAAAATGAAAATATTTATTTTGGCAATAGATCTTTTAACTTCAAAAAAATAATACAAGAAGCTTATTTAAATAGAATTTCATTATCTTCATCAGGATTTTATTCAACACCAAAAATTAATTTTGATAAAAAGAAATTTAAAGGAAGACCTTTCTATTATTTTTGTTATGGAGCAGCTGTGACAGAAGTTACAATCGATACACTTACAGGAGAAAATATAGTGGATAGAGTTGATATAGTTCATGACGCAGGAAATGCTATTAACCCAGCTTTAGAACTTGGACAGATTGAAGGAGGCTTTGTGCAAGGTCAAGGATGGCTCACAATGGAGGAGATAGTTTGGGATAAATTTGGAAAATTAAAAACTTTCTCACCATCAACTTATAAAATTCCAGCGATTAGCGATACACCAAAAAAATTCAATGTAGAGATTTTTAAAAAAGGATCTAACGTTGAAAATGTTGTGAATAAACAAAAAACTACCGGTGAACCTCCGTTAATGCTTGCGATGAGTGTATTTTTTGCAATCAAAGATGCAATAGCATCTGTTTCAAAATATGAGAAAACCCCCGAATTAGATGCCCCTGCTACGCCTGAAAAAATATTAATGAGTATAAACAAATTAAAAAATATAACCTAATCTTATGGCAGAAAATTCAAAATTTATGCTAAGAGCAATTGAATTATCAATTCAAAGTGCAAAATCAAAAGGTGGGCCATTTGGTTGTGTAATAGTAAGAGACAATAAAATTATCGCAGAGGGATTTAATCAAGTCACCGTAAATAATGATCCAACAGCACATGCAGAAATAGTTGCTATTAGAAAAGCATGTGAAAATCAAAATAATTTTTTCCTTAAAGGTTGTGACCTATATGCTACTTGTGAGCCATGTCCCATGTGTTTATCAGCAATCTATTGGTCTCATATAGATAATATTTTTTATGCTAACACCAGGTTGGATGCTAAGAACATAGACTTTGATGATTCATTTATTTATTCTGAAATAAATAAAAAAATTGAAAGTAGAAAGATAAAAATGCATCAAATGCATCGAGATGAAGCTTTAGAAGCATTTAAAATTTGGGAGAATAAAGAAGATAAAATTAAATATTAAATGGATATATTAACTTACACATTAAAATGGTCTGAAGCACTTTTAAGATGGGGACACGTTTTATTTGCAATTTTATGGGTTGGTAACAGTTTTCTATTTAACTACCTTGACAATAAACTTAATAAAAGAGTTACAAGTAGAGATATAGATGGTGAAGGTTATTTGATGCATTCAGGTTTTTTTTATAAATTAACTAGACTAAAGAAATCTCCTGAAAAAATGTATCTTAAGCAATTAGTTATATTTAAATGGCAAAGCTACTTAACATTTATTACAGGAGTTTTACTTTTATTTGTGATTTATTATTATAATGCTGGTGTTTTAATGGTAGATAAAAGAGTACTTTTGTTATCTCCATCTCTAGCAATTGTATACTCAGTTTTATCATTATTAGTATCTTGGTTAATTTATGATTTTCTGTGCAAGTCTGATCTTATTAAAAATGATCTCTTATTTGTTTCAACCATGATTATTTTATTAACTATATTATCTTTTGGACTAACAAAAATATTCGGTCCAAAATTTGCTATTTTAAGTGTTGGATTAATAATTGGTACAAATATGTTTGCTAATGTATTTACAATAATAATTCCTAACCAAATGAATATTATAAATAGTAGTAAAAAATCAAAAAAGTTTGATATGAGTTTATCATTAGCAGCAAAACAAAGATCAATTCATAATAACTATTCTACTTTTTTAGTTTTATTTATAATGCTTTCAGGTCACTATAGTTTTTTGGTCTACCACAAATATAACTGGTTAATTCTGGTAATGATTGGAATAATTTCAGGAATAGCAAGACATTACTTTAACTTAAGGGGTAGAAACATTCATAGGTTGAATATTTTATTCACTTCAATAGTTGCTTTGATAATTCTAGCAGCTATAATTTTTATATTCAAAAATTAATCTAATAAATAAAATGTCTGAAAAATTAATTGTTAGCTGGGAAGAATATAATAGCACTGTTGAAAAATTAGCAATCCAAATAGACGAGAGTGGCTATAAACCAACTATATTAGTTGGAATAATGAGGGGTGCAGCCCCAATGATAGATGTCTTGAGTAGAGTATTTAAATTAAAATGTGCATATCTTGCTGTTGAATCTTATAGTGGAAAAGGAATAGAAGACGAACAAGGAGATATAGTTTTTTCTAGGGAAATGAGTTCTATAGCACCAAATATGGGAGGTAGAATTTTATTATGTGACGATTTATCTGATACTGGAATTACATTTAATAAAAGTATTGATTGGCTTAATAAATATGGACCTATAAAAGGGAAAATTGAAGACATTAAGACAGCAACACTTTGGAAGAAAAAAAAATCAACTTTTGAGCCAGATTTTTGTGCAGTAAAACTAGATTCAAATCCTTGGATTGTTCAGCCTTTTGAGATTTATGAAGAAATTAGAATAGAAGAAATAAAAAAAAAACACAGTAAATAAAAAAAGGGCCAGAATAAATCCGGCCCTTTTAGTAAAAAATTTAAATTTTTAAGCTACCCAAAAACTTACTACACTCGCTATCGCTATTACCCAAATTGCAGGGCTAGTACTATCAAATTTTCCTGTGCAGATTTTAATAGCTGCATAAGAAATAAATGCTAGTGCAATTCCATGTGATATAGAGTAAGTGAAAGGCATCGCGATCATGGCCAAAACAGCTGGTCCTGACTCTGCAATATCATCCCATTCAATATCAACTATGTTACGAACAAATAGAGTTGCAATATAAATTAAAGCAGCCCCATCTATTTCTTTTGGAAGACTTGTTGCTAATGGTGAAAAGAATAGACATAACAAGAATAGAATTCCTATAACAAGTGAAGTCATTCCTGTTCGTCCACCAGCTTTAACACCAGCAGCACTTTCAACATAAGTTGTAACTGTTGAAGTACCCATAACGGCACCTGCTACAGTAGAAACACTATCTGAAAGCATAGCTTTATCAACGTCTTGGATTTTTCCATCTTTACCAATTTTACCAGAAACGTTTGCAACACTTGTTAAAGTTCCTGCAGTATCAAAAAAGTCAATGAAGAACAGAGTAAAAATTACTGTTACCATCGAAGCTGATAATGCGGCACCCAAATCAAACGTCATCAAGTGTGTCATTGGTGGTGGAGCAGAAACAACTCCATTAAATTTGCCCAGTCCAGTTATCCAAGCAATTGCACTAAAGGCAACAATTCCTATAATTATGTTTCCTTTAATTTTCATTTTCTCCATTACGATCATTGATATAAATGCTCCAGCACCTAAAAGAAGTAAAGGATTGCTTAGGTCACCTAATGTAACAAGAGTGACAGGATGGTCAGCAGTTAGTCCCATAATTTCGAAACCAATTACTCCTAAAAATAAACCTATACCTGCTCCAATTCCAAGTTTTAAACTTTTTGGAATTGAGTTTATTAACCAAGCTCTTATTGGTGTTAATGAAATTATTAAGAAGACTACCCCGGCAACCAATACTGCACCTAATGCTTCAGCAGGTGTATATTTCATACCCAGACAAACTCCATATGCAATGAATGCATTTATTCCCATACCTGGCGCAAGACCTACCGGCCAAGTTTTAGCGTAAAACGCAGCTATAAAACAAGCTAATGCTGCTGCAAGAGCTGTTGCTGTGAAAACTCCGCCAAAATCAAACCCGCCATCAGCGAGTATTACGGGATTTAAGAACATGATGTATGCCATGGTAAGAAATGTCGATACCCCAGCAATTACTTCTGTCTCAAAATTTGTTTTATGTTTTTTATAATCAAAATATTTATCCATCATTTTGACCTCCAATCTAGTTAACTGGCAATTTATTTGATTCGATAAGTAAAATCTTCATTTATTTGACAAAAAAACGATGTTATTCACTTAATACAACTTTAAAGTTAATATTTTGCATATTATTTAAGTGATACTATCTAATTTTAATAATGAAAAAAATTTTACTGATAAAATTTATTTTTTTACTTATTTTCACATCAAGTTGTGAAACGGTAAAAAAGAAATCTGATGAAATTGTAAAAAAAGAGAATACAAAACTAAGTAAATTTATTGGCCAACCAGTTTCAGAACTAAAGATTGAAATGGGGCTACCTGATGATGAAGGAAAAAGCGAAACAGGTTCAAAACTCTTAATTTATGAAACAAAGAAATATGGAATTTCTTGTGTGAGAAAATTTGAAGTTGACAATAATGAAATGGTAATTGGATTTGTTTCTAAAGGGTGTTTTTAAACTCAAACTAGTTTTTTTAGACATTTATTAAGTAAAAATCTAGTTTATTCTCTCTATCATTAACTCTTTTAATAAAATAAAATATATTCATTAAAAATAATATGAGAGGAGGGTAAATGGCGAAGAAAAGGACTAAAAGTTCAGTTGCTACTAACAAAAAGCTACCGCTAAATCAATCTATACCTTTAGGTATTCAGCATGTATTTGCAATGTTTGCTGGGAACATTACAGTTCCATTGATTGTTGCAGGTGTTTTTGGCGTAACAACTGGAGAAAAGATTTTTTTAATTCAAATGGCATTGTTTGCTGCAGGTGTAGCAACAATTATACAAACGGTAGGTTATAAAAATATAGGCTCAAGACTTCCAATAATACAAGGTACAAGTTTTGCATTTATTCCAATAATGCTGCCTTTTAAAGCTTTTGGTTTAGGAGCAATATTTACAGCTGCATTCATAGGAGGAATTTTTCAAATATGGATTGGTAAAATGTTAAAACCAATACGACATATGTTTCCTCCATTAGTGACAGGAATTGTTGTGTTAATGATTGGAATTAGTCTACTTAAAGTTGGTTTTAAGTATGCCGGCGGAGGTGTTTGGTTAATGAATAATAAACCAGAAATTTTTGCAAATTGGCATCACTTAACAATAGCCGGTACAGTCTTAATAGTTGCGCTTTTCACTAATCTTAAAGGAAGAGGAATGGTTTCTGCAGCCTCTATTCTAATTGGAATAATAGCAGGGTTTATAGTTGCGGCTATGCTTGGAGAAGTAAGATGGGATAAAATTGCAGCGGCAGGATGGTTTGCGTTTCCTATGCCATTACAATATGGAGTAGACTTTGTATGGGGAGCTGTAATACTGATGTTATTTATGTCTATAGTTACAACAATTGAAACTATAGGAGATATTAGCGCTACAACAATGGGTGGAGCAAATAGAGAAGCTACTGATAAAGAACTTTCAGGTGGTATAATGGCAGATGGAGTTGGAACAGCCTTTGCATCAATTTTTAATGCTATGCCTAATACTTCTTATTCGCAAAATGCAGGTCTTGTTGCTTTTACGGGAGTGATTAGTAGACACGTAGGAACAGTTGCCGGTGTTATTTTGATTTTATTAGGTTTATTTCCAAAACTTGGCGGAATTATTGCTGCAATGCCAGACTCGGTAATTGGTGGAGCAGCTATCATTATGTTTGGATTAATTGCTGGAGCAGGAATTAAATTAATTTCAAAATCAGAAATGAGTCAAAGGAATATTTTAATATTAGCATTATCTTTATCTTTTGGAATAGGGCTATATGCTTTTCCTGAGTTTGTTGCGCATGTGCCAGATTTAGGAATTAAATTAGGACTATTACTTACGACAGGCTTAATACCTGCGGGATTGTTAGCATTTATTTTAAATGCGACATTACCAAAAAAAAAATAAATAGTTTTTCAAACTTGTGGGGATTTCTCCCCACAAGCAAGGTTTAGAACTTATTTAATTTCAATAAGTTTCTTTTTCTTTTGTTCTGGGACAACTCTTTCACAAGCTATTGTCAAAAGACCATCTTTTAGTTCTGCACCACCTACTTTTACATCATCTGCAATCGTAAATGATCTAGCAAATTGTCTTTGAGAAATACCCTTATGAATAATTTCACCATCCTCATTTTTGTTTTCAGATTTATTAACTTGTTTTGTTCTTATAGTTAATAAATTGTCTTCAAACTCAACTTCAACATCTTTTTTACTAAAACCAGCAAGAGCTACTTCAATTGAGTAGTTGTCTTTTCCAGTTTTTCTTATGTTGTATGGCGGATAGTTTGATTGTGTGCTCAAACCTCCATTTCCCAACATGCTTTCAAATTGGTCAAACATATCGTCAAAACCAACCGAAAAAGGTCTTAGTGAGTTGAATATAGATAGATCCTTACTTGTCATATATCCTCCTTTGTTAGCAAGGTTTATTGAAAGCCCCATTAGGCAACTTTCATAAATTATGTAATAATTATTTATTTATTTTCAAGAACTAGAAATTAATTTTTTTCAGAAATTTTTAAAATAAATGCATAGTCAAAAGCAATTTCTTCTATCGCAGCATCTCTTCCAGATTTTCCTCCATGACCAGCATTCATTTCTGTTTTAAGCAAAAGAAGATTGTTATCAGTTTTGTATTCTCTTAACTTAGCAGTAAATTTTACTGGCTCGTCAAACAAAACTCTATTATCGCTTAAACTTGTTGTTATTAAAATATGAGGATAATCTATTTTTTTAATATTATTATAAGGTGCATAAGAATATATATAATCAAAATGTTCTTTGTTATTTTTTGCATTTCCAAATTCATCAAATTCACCAACTGTTAATGGCAATGAATGATCTAGATTTGTTGTTAAACAATCAACAAACGGAACAGCCATTACCATTCCAAGAAATATATCTGGCACTTCATTTACAACAGCACCCATAAGAAGCCCACCAGCAGAGCCACCCATCCCAATAATTTTTCCTTTTGAAGTATATTTCTTATTAATTAAAAAATTTGCAGAATGAATATAATCTTTAAATGTATTTTTTTTATGTAATAATTTTCCTTCTTTCCACCATTTCATACCTCTTTCCATACCACCTCGTATATGTGCGGTAGCCCAGATAATATTTCTGTTTATTAAACTTAATCTTGTTGAAGAAAAAGATGCTGTCATAGAAGCTCCATATGAACCATATCCATATAAAAGAAGATGTGCTGATCCGTCAACAGGTGTATCCTTGTGTCTCGTTATTGTAACAGGAACTTTTCTTCCATCATGAGATTCACATTCAAGTCTTTCAACAATATAATTTTTTGAATCATGACCTGAAGGTATTATTTGTTCTTTTACTAACTTTTTTTCTTTAGTTTTTAAATTGTATAAATAAGCACGAGATTGAGTTTTAGGGGTTGAGTAAGCAATATAAATTAGATCTGTATTTTTGTCTTTTTGAATATGTGATACAGCAGCTTCGTAAACGTTTTCATCTGTAAAGATGAGCTCTTCTTCTTTGTTGGTTTCAATATTTTTAACAAATATTTTATCAAGGGCATTTGTTACTTCAGAACGAACGATCCATTTATTTAAAAATAGCAAACTACCAATTAACGTTTCTTCTTTAGGAGCAATAAATGTTTCCCATTTTTGTGCGTTGATGTCCTTACATCTTTCTATTTTAAAATCTTCGGCATCTTTATTTGTATGCATGTAAAAATAATTATCCCAAGAATTTACACTATAAATAATACCTTTTTCTCTTGATCTTATAAGTTTTGGTTTTGGAGTTTCTTCGTTTACAGAAAAATAATATTTTTCAGATGTATTATGGTCAGAAGTATTAATAAAAAAATATTTTTCATCTGAGCTTATGCTTATTCCAACTGTAAAAGCCTCAGTTTTTTCTTCAAATACTAAAATATCATTTTTAGTTGATGTTCCTATTTTGTGTCTAAATATTTTTCTTGGTCTATGATATTTATCTAATTTAGAATAAAAAATATATTTATCATCCAGACTAAATGTTATTCCACCAGAAGTATCTTCAATTTTTTCAGTTATTAAATTATTGGTTTTTATATCTCTTACATAGATTGTGTAATATTCAGAACCTTTAAGGTCTAATGAGTACGCCAGATAATTGTCATTATAACTAACCTCAAGATCACCAACACCAAAATATTCTGTTTTTATTTTTTCTTTTTCAAGATCTCCATTCCATATTTCTTCCACATCGTTAGTTCCAATTTTTTTTCTTAATTTGATAGAGTAATTTCCGTGTAATGTGGTTTTTGTCCAATACTCATACTCTTTATCTATGTAGTGTAAAGATTCATCATCTAATTTGATTCTTCCTTTTATTTCATTAAATAATTTTTTTTGTAAATCTTTAGTATTTTTAAGATGATGTTCTGCATATGTATTTTCTTCAACTAGATAATTTTTAACTTCAGGAAGAAGCTTTGAACTATCTTTTAACACTTCTAAAATATTTTTTTGATGTATCCAGCTATAATTATCTTCCCATGTTACATTATGACAAGATTTTTTCTCAGGTTTTTTAGTTAATTGTGGTATTTTCATATAAAGGATATCTATTACATGAATATTTTTTTGTTAACACTAGTTATTTTTGTCATACTTTATTTAATTCTTAATTGGTTTGTAAAAACTTCTAGTGCCAAAATTTCAAAGAGTATAAGAACTTTTACAATAATTTTATCTATAATTCTTGCAGTTGTGATGGCATATGCGGGTAGATTTATATTTTCTTTACCTTTTGTATTAATGATTCTTCCTTTAATTAAAACAAAAGCAGGATTAACTTTAATGCAAATATTTAGAATTTGGGGTTTGCTTAAAATATTAAAAAATTCTGGCAGATTTAATTTTAATAATATCAATAATAGTTTGAATACACAAAGTATGTCTATTGATGAGGCATATAGAATTTTAAATTTAAATCCTAAAAAAAAATATAATAAAGATCAGGTTTTAAGTTCATATAAAAAAATTATGAAAAAAATTCATCCAGATATAAGTCCTGAGTTAACGCGATTAGCATCAATTGTTAACGAAGCTAAAGAAATTGTTTTAAAAGATTCAGTTTAATTTAAAATATCCTGAAATTTTTCAAAAATTTTTTTTGGATTAATCTTATCTTTTCCTAGAGTATCATGTGTAACTGTTTTTTCTCCATCAGGAAGTATTGGATGCATTTGAGGACTATAACTACCGTATAGCAGTGGTGTATCTGCCATTAATACAATGGTTGGAGTTCCAACTGCCGCCGATAAATGACTGAAACTCGAATCATTACAAATTGAAATGTCACAATTTTTTATAACAGGCAAAGTTTCAGATAGCTTTAGTTCATCAAGAGCAACGCATTGAACTTTAAATTTGGAATCTAAAATTTTTTTTAGTATTATTTGTTCTTCTTCATTTTTCCCAGTAGCTAAAAAAAATTTACAGTTATATTTATTTGAACATTCCTCCATAAATTTTAAAAAAATTTCAGGAGAAATTCTTTTTGTGGGACCAGATCCTCCAATTCCTAGTATTATATTTTTTTGATCTTTTAGAATATTATATTTAGATTGAACTAATTTAGATTTCTCATCATCGACTAAAATGCTAGGATTGCTATTTACTTTTATTCCAAGATTTGATTGTAAAAAATTTTGTGCTGCAGAAATTATATGCTGATTTTTTTTTCTGAATAATGGATATTGATAAATGTTTTTTATTAAAGCAAATCTTGTAATTAAACTAAATCTTAATGATGAATTAAAAATAAATACTTTATCAAAATTATAGGACTTCAGTTGTTTGATTAAATTTAATGAACCTGTTAATCCATCGTGATGTCCATTTTTATTATTATTCCGATCGAGAATTATAATTTCTTTTATATTTTTATTTGATTTTAAAATTTGGGAGGCTTTAGAACTTTCTTTGACAAGAAGATAAACAGGAGTTGCAAATTTTTTTGCTATTGCTTCTATAAAAGGTAAAAAAATTACCATATCACCGATTCCCATTCTATTTTGGATAGTTAATATTTTCATAAAATATCTTATAATCTTTACTAAATTTTTTTTTTTATATAAGTTTTATTTATGAGTGAAATTAATGGCATTTATGCGGCTTCAGTATCTATTCTAGATAGAAACTTAAGACTAGATATAAGCAAAACTATAAAGCATGCAGAAAATTTGATTGATCAAGGATGTCATGGTGTGGCTATACTAGGAAGCACTGGTCAGGCACAACTTATTTCTTTAGAGGAAAAAATAAAACTAATCGAAGAATTATCAAAAAGTAAATACAAAGAAAATCTTATCGTTGGAACTGGTTTTAATTCTTTAAGTGATACAATTCTTTTAATGAAGACTAGTCAATCGTTGGGCATGAAAAAATTTTTAATTATGCCTCCAGCCTATTATTTTTATAAGGATAAAGATGTTATAAATTTTTATAATAAAATTATTGAAAGTATATCTGACTGTAAGATAATTTTATATAATTTTGAAAAATTATGTGGGTATAAATTTAGTATTGAGTGTGTTGAAACTTTAGCAAAAAAATATCCTAAACAGATTATTGGAGTAAAAGATAGCACCTATAACTTATATGAAAAATTGAATATAGATAATTTTTCAATTTTACCTGGTTCAGAATTAAAACTATTAAAAGGACTTGAGCTTGGTTGTTCAGGAATTATAACTGCAACCTGTAATGTTACCGCGAATTTATCACGAAAAGTTTATGACGATTTTAAAAACAAAAAAGATCAAAAATATAATGAAAAACTTTGCAATGTTAGAGCGGCATTTGATAAATATAATTTAATTTCTGGAATGCATTCTTTTTTATCAGATGCTGATAATTGTTTTAATAATATCTTACCTCCACTATCATTATTAGATTCAAAAGAAAAAGAAAAATTATTTGAAGAACTGAATAAATTAGATTTTAACTCAAAATTTTTAAAAGTAGCATAACAATGTATCTTGCAAAATTCTTAGATAGTTTAATTAAAAAAAATGGTTTTGTATTAATAGATGCAGATAATAATAAATATAATATTGGTAACCCAAAAAAAGAAAATCCAATTACATTAAAACTATTAGATAAAAAATTACATTATAAATTACTACTTCATCCAGATTTACATTTTGGTGAAGCTTATACAAATGGATCTTTAGTAATTGAAAATGGAACTTTGACTGATTTTTTAGATTTAACTATGGAAAATATTGGTAGAAGAGGGGAAATAAATAAATTTAGTAAAATTTTAAATAAAGCTAGAGGAACTTATAGGTTTTTAACTAATTTTAATTTAGCAGAAAAATCAAAAAAAAATGTAGCTCATCATTATGATATTTCTGAAAAATTATACGATTTATTTTTAGACAAAAAAAAACAGTACTCATGTGCATATTTTAAAAATGAAAATGATACATTAGAAGATGCTCAAAATAACAAAATAGATCATATTATTAAAAAACTTAATTTAAAACCTAATCAAAAGGTTTTAGACATCGGAAGTGGCTGGGGAAATCTTGCAATTGATATTGCACAAAAAACCAAATGTGAAGTTGTTGGAATTACACTTTCTGAAAATCAATTGGAATACAGCAGAAAAAAAGCAAAAGAATTAAATTTAGAAAACCAAGTTGAATTTAGATTGATGGATTATAGAGAACTTAATGAAAAGTTTGACAGAATAGTGAGTGTTGGGATGTTAGAGCATGTAGGTAGAAAATTTTATAAAACTTATTTTAATACTGTTTCAAAACTACTAAACGAAGATGGTGCTGCACTTATTCATACAATTGGTTCAGTTCATCCTCCTAGAAATCCACATCCATGGGTTACAAAATATATTTTTCCCGGAGGTTATACACCTAGCCTGAGTGAAGTAGCGAGTCCCATTGAAAAGGCTGGACTAATAATTTCTGATATGGAAGTTTTAAGAATGCATTATTCTCATACATTAAGACATTGGAAAGAAAGATTTTTTAGTAAAAAAACGGAGGTTTTACAAATGTTTGATGAAAAATTTTTTAGGATGTGGGAATTTTATTTAACTGGTTGTGAAATGGCTTTTAAATGGGGAGACCAGGTTGTATTTCAATTTCAATTAAGTAAAAAATTTACAACTATACCTAGTACAAGAGACTATATTTATCAAAAATAAATTGATAAATCTTGAGTTTCCAGCGATATGAAAAAAAAGAAAAAAAAAGCTCAGAAAAAAATAAGAAAAAGAAATTATAAAAAAAATAGAAAAATAATAAAAAAAAAATCTATAAAAAAACAAAAAAAAATAAAAATAAAGAAAAAAAAGTTCATAAAAACAGTAAAAAAAAGCGATAAATTTTTACTAAAAATCATTGAATTACAAAGTTCATTAAAGCCAGAATTTAAAATTAAGTTTAATCCTTTTGTAGCTATTGACAATTTTTTACAAAAATTTTTTCAAAAAGTATCCGATACAATCAGTAAATATGAGGTTTTAAAAGATGAACAAAAAAGAATAAGAAAGCTGCATGAGCTAGAGAGAATTGAAAATGAAAAAATAGAAAGACGAAATAAAATAAAAACTGAAAAGGAATTAAAAATAAAGCTTAAAGAGCAAATGCTTAAAGATGAAATAAGGTTGGAAAAAGAAAGAGCCAAAGACATAAAAATATTTTTAAGAAAAGAACAGGCGATCATTCGTCAAGAACAAGCTGAAAAACAAAGAAAATTTCTTGAACAATTAAAAATTGAAAAACAAATTGAAAAATTTAGAATTAGAGAAATTAAAGAGCTCGAGCAACTAGAAAAAGTTTCATTGCGAGAACAGAGAGAAGATTATTCAAGCTTACAAGAAAGAATAGATAAATTAAAAGAAAAATATCGAATAATAAGAGATCAGAAAATTAGAGAGAGAGTAGAAGCATTAGGCGTAAAAATTCAAGGTGATGAAGATAGAGAAACTCTTCTTCAAAAAGAAAGAGATTATACAATTTCAAGACAAAAAATTGAGTTTGCACTTGAAAGTTTTTATAGAAGTTCAAGTAGTTTAGTTTTTCAATTAAATAAACGTTACATTACGAGACATATGTCAATTTTAAGATGTATAGATCGAAGATTTGAAACGGGAGAAATTTTTGTTAAATGGGATGAGAGCGATGATGATAAATGGTTATTATTAATTTATATAAAAAATAATTCACCTGATGAAGGAATTGTAATTGAAGATAAAACAAATCCAGAAAAAAATTTATCTCATGAGTTTAAATCAACAGAAATTTTTAAAGCATCAGATTTAATGGTAGACTCATTGACTCAATTAATAGCGAGCATAAGAAAGAAAAAAGAAGATTAGAAATAATTATTATTTCAAATTTTTTAGTTTATATTCCCAATAGCCCATTTTCTCGTATCCAACTTTTAAAATTAAACTACTTTTTGGTTCAAACCATATATCAAAATCTAATTTCTTATCTTCAGATATATTTAAATCCTTAGATTTTAGTTTAAATTTGTGAGTTAAATATTCTTTTCCATAAAGATCTATTTTTTCTTCAGCTATAAATGTAACTGTTTGTTTTTTTATACTTCCAGATAAGGGGCTAATTTGACTGTCACTTTCTAGAATTTTGTGATTCCACCAATTTCCAATAACATTATTTAAGCTAGCACTACCCTTGTATGAAGAGCCGTGTATTAAAAAATTACTTTTATTTTTTTCATATTTTAAATCGACAAACTTTTTTTTATCATTCTGCATAGTTTTGGATTTAAAATATATTAATTGGTTATTTTCATATTTCTCTACAGCATTGCTATAAATTGAAAAAACTTTAACTCCAAATATTTTTACTTCGAATTTGGTACTATTTTGAACTTCTAAAGATTTATCTTTATGAAAAAATTCATAATTACAATAACCAATTACTTTTCCATCTTTTAATATTTCCATTTCAATTTTGTTGATATTTTTGTAGTGATCGGTATGAGATAATGCTTTAAAAGGAAATACTAATAGGATCAAAAAAATAAAATTTTTTTTCATTAATTTTAAACTATTAGACTTAATAGAAATGGGAAAGTATTATTATTAAAAAATGTTTTTAACTATCAAAAATATCCCTAAAGTATCTTGGAGTTCAAATAAGCCGTTAAACCTTAAACCCAAATTATCAACTTTTTTCTTTTTATGTTTTGGTTTAACTCTATTTGGACTGGGTGAAGGATTGTTAATAGTTTCAGCTGCAGGAGCTTCACCATGGAGCGTTCTTGCACAAGGTATTTACTTAAATGTTGGTTTTTCTGTTGGAATAATAACCATACTTATAAGTGTAGCAGTTTTATTTCTTTGGTTACCGTTAAATCAGAAACCTGGAATTGGAACTATTTTAAATGCCTTAATTATTGGCTTGATGATAGATGTTTGTATAAAGTTTGTGCCAACACCAGAAAATTATATTTCTCAATTATTATTAGCAATTATTGCTGTACTTACAGTTGGTTTGGGGGGTGGAATATATTTGGTTGGAAATTTAGGAGCGGGGCCAAGAGATGGACTAATGATCGGTTTACAGCAAAAAACAAATCTACCAATTGCAGCTGTTAGGGCATTTCTCGAAATTACAGTAATGTCTATTGGTTGGTATTTAGGTGGGACAGTAGGTGTAGGAACCTTATTATTTGCGTTTGGTATAGGACCAGCGGTTGCACTCGGCCTGTTTTTAGTTGGTAGAATTTTTAGTTAAATTACTCCTAAAAATAAAATAATTGTATTTCAACAATTAAGTGATTTTTACAACTTATTTAAATTGGTAAAAGAATCATATGTGGTTTCTTAGAAAAAGACTGCACAAATTTGTAAGATTGACCTTTCATCCACCCTGAAAAGAAAAATAATTAATTAATATCGTTTTTCCTCAAATTGTTTCTTTGTTAAAAGTAAAAAAAAAGCCCCCATTAGTTGGGGGCTTTTGAATTTAGATTATATGAGAGATATTACATTCCCATTCCACCCATTCCACCCATTCCACCCATTCCACCAGGAGGCATAGCAGGACCAGAGTCTTTTTCTTCAGGTTTGTCGGCTACCATTGCTTCTGTTGTTACTAATAATCCAGCAATAGAAGCTGCATCTTGTAAAGCTGTTCTTACAACTTTTACAGGATCAATAATACCTTCTTTAAACATATCAACGTATTGTTCAGTTTGTGCATCGTACCCATGAGTACCTTTATTTTGTTCTAAAAGTTTTCCAACTATTACAGAACCATCAACACCAGCATTTTTTGTAATTTGTCTAATTGGAGCTTGCAATGCACTTTTTACTATTTCAACACCAGCTTTTTGATCATCACCTTTTACCTTAACTGCTTTGTCAAGATCTTGAGAGGCATAAAGAAGCGCACATCCACCACCAACCACTATACCTTCTTCAACAGCAGCTCTTGTAGCATTTAGCGCATCTTCTACTCTATCTTTTCTCTCTTTAACTTCAACTTCAGTTGCACCACCTACTTTGATTACAGCAACTCCACCAGCAAGTTTAGCTAATCTTTCTTGAAGTTTTTCTTTGTCGTAATCAGATGTTGTTTCATCTATTTGTTGTTTAATTTGGTTACATCTTGCTTCTATGTCTGATTTTTTACCAGATCCACTCACAATCGTAGAATTTTCTTTATCTACCTTAACTCTTTTAGCTGAACCTAGATCATTCAATTTAACGTTTTCTAGTTTAATTCCTAAGTCTTCAGAGATAACTTGTCCACCAGTTAAGATTGCTATGTCTTCTAACATAGCTTTTCTTCTATCTCCAAAACCTGGAGCTTTAACTGCAACAACTTTTAATCCACCTCTTAATTTATTTACAACTAAAGTTGCTAGGGCTTCTCCTTCAACATCTTCAGAAATTATCATTAAAGGTCTTCCAGCTTGAACAACAGCTTCTAATAGTGGAACCATTGGTTGCAAGTTTGTTAATTTTTTTTCATGCAAAAGAATTAAAGCATTCTCCAATTCAGTTGTCATTTTGTCTCCATTTGTAATAAAGTAAGGAGATAGATAGCCTCTATCAAATTGCATACCCTCAACTACATCAAGTTCAGTTTCAATTCCTTTTGCCTCTTCAACAGTTATTACTCCTTCGTTACCAACTTTTTGCATCGCTTTAGAAATCATATTTCCAATTTCTTTATCTCCATTGGCTGAAATCGTACCAACCTGAGCAATTTCATCACTATCTTTTACCTTTTTTGCAGAAGAAATTAGCTTTTGTTTAACTTGATCTACTGCAGCCTCAATACCTCTTTTAACATCCATTGGATTCATTCCTGCAGTAACATATTTGCAGCCCTCTTTTACTATTGCTTGTGCTAAGATAGTTGCAGTTGTAGTTCCATCTCCTGCTTCATCATTTGTTTTACTAGCAACTTCTTTAACCATTTGTGCACCCATGTTTTCAAATTTATCTTCAAGATCGATTTCTTTTGCAACTGTTACACCATCTTTTGTTGTTCTTGGTGCGCCATAAGATTTATCGATAACAACATTTCTTCCTTTTGGACCAAGTGTTGTTTTGACTGTATTGGCAAGTATATCAACACCCTTTAACATAGCCGCTCTTGCTTCTGAGTCGAACTTTACTATTTTAGCCATTATAAAATCTCCTTATTTTAATTGTTATTTTTTAGTTGAAATACCCATAATGTCAGATTCTTTCATTATGCTGTATTCTTTGCCATCAATTTTAATTTCTGTACCAGACCATTTTCCAAAAAGAACTTTGTCACCAACTTTAACATCCATTGGAATAATTTTACCATCTTCAGTTTTTGCTCCGCCTCCAATAGCAATAACTTTTCCTTCTTGAGGCTTTTCTTGTGCCGTATCTGGAATTATGATTCCTCCAGCAGTTTTTTCACTACTGTCCAAAACTTCTATTAACACTCTATCGTGTAACGGTTTAAATTTCATATAAAACTCCTATAAATATGGTGATCATATAAAGACAGAAATGTATTATTTCAAGGTACTTAATAAAATTTATAAGCGCAAAAAAACTAAGAAATATTGATATTTTTAAGTTATATGTTCATGATGACCGTTAATTTAGATGATAAAGGACTTAAATCTATAGCTTACAAATTTGATCTTTTTTTTATAGATATATGGGGGGTAGTTCATAATGGAATTCAGTTATTTGAAGATTCAATTCAAACTTTAGATGAGCTTAAGAAAATAAATAAGGAATATGTTTTATTAACTAATGCACCAAGACCCAATAGTACTGTTATAAAATTTTTAAAAAAAATAGGACTTGATAATGAGAAATGTAAAAATGTTTATACCTCTGGAGAGGCTGCACTAAATTATTTACACAATAATTGCAAAGATTTGAATTTTTTTCACATTGGACCACCCAGAGATTTCGATTTGTTCAAATTATTTGAAAAAAACAAAGTTGACAAAATAGAAGACTCAGATTTTTTGTTATGTACAGGATTGTTTGATAACCATGAAAATGAGCTAGAGTATTATAAAAAATTATTTGAAAATAAAACATCTAAAAAAATGGTTTGTACAAATCCAGATTTAATAGTTGATAGAGGTAATGAAAGAGAGTTTTGTGCTGGTTCTATCGCTAAAATATTTGAGGAACTAGGTGGGAAGGTTGAATATTTTGGTAAACCTTATCCCTTAGTTTATACTCAAGCAAGGACGATAAAAAATAAAAAAATTTTATGTATAGGTGATAATTTAAATACAGATATAAAAGGGGCAAATGTTCAAAATTTTAATTCCTTGTTTATATCTAGTGGAATTCATAAAAATGAAACAAACGGTAATTTAAATAATTTATTGGAAAGCTATAATGTGAAGGTTGATTATATTCAATCAAAATTAAAATGGTAAAAAAATTAACTTATTATAAAAATTTTAATATAAAAAAAAATCATAAAAAATCCATAATACTTATAGGAAATTTTGATGGTGTTCACTTAGGTCATCAAAAATTATTTGATAGTGCAAAAAAACATAAAAAAAAAGAAAATTTAAAAATTGGTGTAGTTACCTTTGACCCAATTCCAAAAATGTTTTTTAATAAAAAACTTAAAAATTATAGAATTTCAAATTTAAATCAAAAATTAAGTATATTTAAGAAATTCAAAGTAGATTTTGTAATAAATAAAAAATTTGATAAAAAGTTTTCTAAAATTAAATGTACTAATTTTATTAGTAAAATAATTTATAAAAAATTAAATCCTAAAATTATTTTTGTTAGTAATAATTTTAGATTTGGCAATAAAAGAGAAGGAGATGTAAAATTATTAAAATTGTTTGAAAAAAAATATAACTATAAAATAATTAATCCACCTACATTAAAGAAAAAAAATAAAACAATATCATCAACTTTAATAAGAAAACTTTTGACAGATGGAAAATTAAATTTAGCAAATAATTATTTAAATAGAAACTGGTCTATCGAAGGAGTAGTTAAGAAAGGCAGAAATATGGGAAAAAAAATTGGTTTCCCAACTTGTAATATTGATATTGAAAATTATGTGATTGCAAGACCAGGCGTATATGCTGTCAAAGTGAACATTCTAAATAGCAACAAAATCTTAAAAGGTATTGCTAATTTGGGTTATAGGCCAACTTTTAATCAAAAAAAAATTCTTTTAGAGGTAAATATATTTAATTTTTCTAGAAATCTTTATAATAAGAAATTGACAGTAGAATTTATAAAATTTATTAGAAGTGAAAAAAAATTTAAAGGAATCGATCAGTTAAAAAAACAAATTAAATTAGATTTAAAAAGTGCAAAAAGAACGTAATATTTTATGAGTAAGGAACATATAAATCTTCCAAAAACTGCTTTTTCAATGAAGGCTAACCTCCCTACAAAAGAGCCTAGTTTAGTTGAGTATTGGGATAAGATTAATTTATACAAAAAATTGAGAGAAGAAAATAAAGGAAATAAAAAATTTGTCCTTCATGATGGTCCACCATATGCAAATGGAGACATTCATATGGGGACTGCTTTAAATAAAATACTGAAAGATATAATTATAAAATTTCATCAAATGGACGGAAAAGACTCTGTTTATGTGCCTGGTTGGGATTGTCATGGTTTGCCAATTGAATGGAAAATTGAAGAACAATATAAAAAAAATAAAAAAAATAAAAATGAAGTTCCTATAAACGAATTCAGAAAAGAGTGTAGAGATTTTGCTAGTAAATGGATTGGAGTGCATAAAAAACAATTTAAGAGACTTGGAGTTTTAGGAGACTGGGAAAATTATTATTCTACAATGAGTTTTGATGCTGAAGCTCAAATAGTTAGAGAGTTAGGAAAATTTTTAAAAGAAGGTAGTCTTTATAGAGGTTATAAGCCTGTGCTTTGGTCGACAGTGGAAAAAACAGCACTAGCAGATGCAGAAGTTGAATATAGAGATCATAAATCAGATACAATTTATGCATTGTTTAGTATTAAAAAATCTAAAAATGAAAAACTTTTAAATAGTGAAGTTATAATTTGGACAACAACTCCATGGACTATACCTGCTAACAGAGCGTTAGCCTATAACGAAAATTTAAAATATGTAATAATTAAAATTGAAGATGAAACAGATTATAAAGATAAAAAAATAATTGTAGCTGAAGACTTATTAAAGTCTTTAGTAGAAGAATGCAAAATTAAAAAATTTAGCAAGGTATTAGACTTCTCAGGAAAAGATTTTAAAGGAACTATATGTAGCCATCCATTATCAAAAATTGGATTTGACTATGATATTCCCATGCTTGATGCCAATTTTGTGACTATAGAGCAAGGGTCTGGTATTGTTCATTGTGCACCTAGTCATGGGCCAGATGATTTTAATTTATGTTTAAAAAATAATATTAAAGCTGAAGAAACAGTTGATGATGATGGAAAATATACAAAGCACGTTCCTGTATTTGAAGGTATACATATTTTTAAGGCAAATAAGTTGGTTATCGAAAAATTAAAAGAGCAAAAGAAATTATTATCAAATGGTGAGTTGATACATTCATACCCTCATTCTTGGCGCTCGAAAGCACCCTTAGTCCACCGCGCTACACCACAATGGTTTATTTCAATGGAAAGTCATAAATTAAGAAAAAAAGCTTTAAAAGCAATTGATGAAACTAATTTTTATCCAAGCAAAGGAAAAGAAAGGTTAAGATCAATGATTGAATTAAGACCTGACTGGTGTGTTTCAAGACAAAGAGTATGGGGCGTTCCTATTCCAGTTTTTCTATCAAAAAAAACAAATAAAGCTTTAATTGATGATGAAGTTATAGAAAATATTGCAAATATTTTTGAAAAAGAAGGGGCTGATTGTTGGTTTGAGGGAGACACACAGAAATTTCTTGGCAAAAAATACAAGAGTGAAGATTATATTAAAATGACAGATATAGTTGAGGTCTGGTTTGATAGTGGCTCAACCCACTCTTATGTTCTTGAAAAAAGAGAAGATTTAAAGTGGCCTGCTTCTATGTATCTTGAGGGTTCAGATCAACACAGGGGATGGTTTCATTCATCTCTTTTAGAGTCTTGTGGCACAAGAGGTAAGGCACCATTTGAATCAATTTTATCCCATGGGTTTGTAGTCGACGGAAAGGGCCTTAAAATGTCAAAATCAACAGGAAACGTAATTTCTCCTGATGATATTCTAAAAAAATATGGTGCAGACATATTAAGAATTTGGGTATCATCCTCTGATTATTCCGAAGATCTGAGAATTGATTATACTATACTAGAACAACACGCTGAAGCTTACAGAAAAATAAGAAATACATTTAGATACTTACTGGGCAATTTAAATGATAATTTTTCAGAAATTAATTTTGAAAAAATTGATATAAATAAACTTCCTGAGCTAGAGCAATACATGTTGCACAAGATTTCAGTTTTAAATGAAAAATTTCAAAAAAATTTTGAGTCGTATAATTTTCACAACTTATATAAAGAGCTTTTAATTTTTTGCACTGTTGATTTATCTTCATTTTACTTTGATATCAGAAAAGACTGTCTTTATTGTGATAGTATAGATTCACAGAAACGAAAAGACTGCATAAATGTG